>NC_020126.1:3823125-4141718 GCF_000331735.1 Myxococcus stipitatus DSM 14675
GGAGCGCCGCTATCGCGAGGCGGCCTTCGCGTTCCTCGATGCCTCGCACGCGGACTCGGGCCATGTGGAGGCGCTCTTCAAGCTGGGCAACGCGCTGGCGGTGCTCGGCTACTACGGGCAGGCCGTGGAGAAGTGGGAGTCGGTGAGCCGGCTGACGCAGGACGCCACCATTCGCCAGAGCGCGCAGGACAACATCACGCGGGCCCGCGCGAAGCAGGCCCAGGTGGGGACCTCTCCTCAGGCGGCTGGGTTGGCGCCGGGCTCGGGTCCTGTCGCGGACACGACGCGCGCCCAGGCCCGGAGGGCGTACGAGCAAGGGGTGCAGCGCATTGGCGCGAAGGACTTCACCACCGCGCTGACGCACCTCTCCCAGGCCATCCAACTGGAGCCCATGCTGGCGGTGGCCTACACCGCGCGCGGCAGCGCGAACATCGGCCTGCGCCGCTATGCGGAGGCCGCGGCGGACTATCAGTTCGCGTTGGAGCTCGAGCCCCAGTCGGCCTCGCCGCTGTATGGACTGGCTGAATCCTACCGCGCCCTTGGGCGCAACGCCGAGGCCCGAGGTCTCTACGAGCGCTACGCCGCCTCGTCCGCCGCGGACGTACGGCCCCAGCTCCAGGAGGAATCTCGACAGAAGGCGTCGAAGCTGCGTTGACCGGCTGCCAGGCGGCCGCCAGTGCAGGTGGACCCTGTCAGGCCCAAGCACTAACTTGGATGCATGACCGGGCGCGACGCGGAGATGGACGGACGGCAGGTCTTTCGCCCTCGTCGTGGCCTCGCGGTCGCGATGGCGGTGGCGGGTCTGCTCTGGGTGGGCGTCCTGCTCTACCTCTTCAAGTTCGAAGGGGTGCCGCTGAAGACCTTCCTGTCAGCGGGCTTCTTCATCCTCTTCTTCGCTGTCTCGCTCACCTACTACGCGCGAACACTCATCGTGGTGGATGCCCGAGGCATCACCTACCGCGGCATGGTCCGCACGCGACGCCTGGCCTTCTCCGACATCCGCAATGTCGACGTGTTGCCGGGACCCGTCACTGTCTACGCCATTCGTGGACAGTGGGGATTCGTACACTTCACCAGCTTCTTCCGGCATCACCAGACATTGGCTCGGATTCTCGTGGAGCGTGCCGGGCTGGGCCCGTTGCCTGGGTGACTACCCCGTCGTCAGCAAGTAGGTGACGACCAGGCCCGCCAGCGCCGCCGTGCCTCCCAGCGCGACGAGCCACCACTCTCCACGGGAGATGCGTCGCTTGGGGGGAGCCGCCGGGGGCTCGCTCTCCGGCGTGGCGGGAGTCTCCGGTGGGTCCTCCAGGGGCGCCTGGAATCGCAGCAACGTGCGGCCCAGCTCCACCACGTCGCCGTCCGTCAGCGGCATCTGCTCCCGCACCCGCTGCCCGTTGACGTACACGCCATTGGGGCTCCCGAGGTCCTCCAGCGTGAAGACACCCTCGTCATGATGGATGCGTGCATGGTTTCGAGACACGGACCTGTCGCGCAGTCGCAGCGTGGCTTCCTGACCTCGGCCCAGCTCCGTGAGGGACTCCGCGAGCGCGTGAGTCCGTCCCACGTCCAGGCCCGTCAAGCAGGTGAGGGTGGCCGCTCGGGAGGGGGTGGGGGCATCGAGTCCCGTGAGCATTCCCTTGAGCACCGCGAGCGTTCCAAGGCCTCGGTCCGTGGGGACTTCGGGGAGCACGCTCAAGGCCATCGTGTCGGGCAGGCCCACCACCTCGCCTGGGAGCACCAGCCGCGACACGCCCGGTGGCACGAGCACTCCGTTGACGTTGAAGGTCCGGGAGGCCTCCACCATGAGGCGGGGACCCTCGATGTGCAGGGTCAGGAGGTTGGGGGGGAGGGCCTCCAGCCGGACATGGTCTTCGGGTCCACCGCCGAGCAGGTGGTGTCCCTCGGGAAGCTCGAACGGGGTGGTGGTGCCCAGGTGTTGGAATTCGAAGCGCATGGCCCTCGTGCCGGAGCAACCGGTGGACCGTCCTGGGTGCCCTCCGGATTCGCGCGCTTACCGGGTGGGGGCGTCTCGAACCCGTGAGACCCCATCCTCGCCGCGAGACGGGCTGGGGCCGGGGCTTCACGCGGCGGGGGCGGAGAGCTGTGCGCCTTCGGACAGTCGCGTGCCTGGGTACACGGACACGCCGGAGCCGTCGGCGACGAAGGCCGAGGCGGGAGTGCCACGCAGGAAGGGGACGAAGCGGTCGCCGTACAGCCGCGACACGTCGCAGTCGAACGTCGCGTCCTCCGCCTGCCACACGGACCAGCGCGGGTGCTCCACGCGGTACTCCGCGCAGCCGCCATCTCGCTGCGGCGTGTAGCCCCAGTAGTGCTCGGTGATGAACTCTTCCTGGGAGCCCTCGGTGCTGGAGAGGGGCGTGCCACGCGTGTGGGCCGCGAGGCGGTGCCACTGGCCCCCGTGCTTCCAGGCGTATTCCACGCGCCCTCGCGTGCCCTGCTCGGCGCCCTGCATCTCGACGCTGTGGCGCATGGGCAGCGCGAGGTACGGCTCGTTGTAGAGGACGCGGGCGACGGTGGCGATGGCCCAGCGAGGGACGAGCTCGCGCACGAAGGCCACCCCGCGCCGCCAGCCTTCGGGGCCCCGGTAGCGCACGTAGTAGCGCAGGTTGACCTCGTCGAAGTCGCGGTGGAACGGCACCGCGAGCCCCCGCACGCGCGTGTCCAGGAAGCGGAAGCCCACCATGCTGGCGAAGGCCTTGCCTCGCCACGTGTCCAGCTCGGTGCCGCGAGGGACGAGGGGCGCGAGGACCTGGGGGTCCACCTCGTAGTTCAGCATCAAGAGGTACCGCCACGTGGCCGTGAGGAAGGGGCGCATGAGGACTTCGTAGCCGCAAGGCGGGCCGTGTGTCTCGAGGACTGGCGCTGCGTCGGGGCTTCGGCTTACGGGAGTCGGAAGCCGAGGTTGGACCCCCCGCGCGCTCAGCGCTGCAACGTCGGCTGGGTGGTGGCCTGGGTGGCTGTCACCACGGGGCCCTTGGGGGCTGCTTGAATCTCGTAGTCCACGTGGGCCTCGCGCGAGGGACAGCAGAGCGGGTCCTCGGCGGAGTAGCGGCGCACCGTGGCCGTGAGGTTCCTGGCGTCGAGGATGTGGACCTCGCCCATGGCGCCGTCGAAGCGGTCCGACATGGGCTCGGGTGACAGCGTTCCCGCGAAGCGCCCGTTGACGAAGACGAAGACGTGGAAGCCCATGGCGCGGCACATGCCATCGCCCTCGGCCGCGGCGGTGATGACCTCCGTCGTGTCGAAAATCTTGAGAGGACCGAGCAGCGTCCATCCCGCCTTCATCAAGGCCCGGTCCGATGCGGTGGTGGGCTTGCGCGCGAGCTTGGCGCAGTCTCCCGTGCGCAGGGACTGGCCGTTGCCCTGGGGGGCCTTGGGGAGCGGGCTGTTCGGCTTGTTCCAGGTGGGAATCGGCTGGGTGTCCACCCATGCGGAGCCCGTGGACACGGGGGCCTCGGGGGTGGGGGCTCCCAGGGAGACGAGCGGGAGCAGCACGGCGCAGAGCAGCGTGGGCATGCGGTGTCGCGACATGGGCGGACCTCCGGGAGGTTCGATGTGCCGGATGAAGATGGCGCTGGCGGTGGGCGGATGGGACGGCCTGGGCGCGGCCGGGCAGGTGAGCGCAGGGACGCCCGAGCTTGCCGTGTCGACGAACACACCCACGCGTGGGCATGAAGCTCGCTAGGATGCCCGCCGCCGATGCGCACCTCATCCCTCGTTCTTCTGCTGACCCTGTCGAGCCTGGTGACGGCCTGCCGCGATGAGCAGGCAGGTCCCAAGCCGCGCACGCAGCGCTTGCCCGAGCCGGCCCAGGCCCGCCTCCTGGACGCCGCACCGTCGGACCTGACGTTCCGCGCGGGCACCACCTTCGCTGAAGGCGCGGTGGTGTACCTGGGCTCGAAGGTGACGCCGCCGAATGCCGCCCCGGGAGAGGAAGTGCGTCTGTCGCACTACTTCCAGGCCCGACGTCCGCCGCCCCAGGGCTATGGCTTCTTCGTCCACGTGGTCGACGAAGCGGGCGGTGGGATGCTCATCAACGCGGACCACGAAGTGCAGAACGGCGCCGCGCCCCTGGCCTCGTGGCCCGTGGACAAGGTCGTCGAGGATGTCCACAGCGTGCCCATGCCCGCTGTGCCCGCGCGAGTGATGCTGGGCTTCTGGCGCGGGGATGCGCGGCTGCCCGTCGACGAGGCCTCCGCGCAGGACGGCGCCCATCGCATGATGGGCCCTCGGCTCGGGGGCAACGCGGCCGCGGAACTGCCCGAGTACCTCGTGCGCCGGGCGAGCGCCGCTCCCACCATCGACGGTGTGTTGGACGACGCGGCCTGGAAGTCGGCGTCGCCCGTGGTGCTGCGCGGCAGCTTCGATGGACGCGAGGTCCGGCTTCGCACCGAGGCGCGGCTCGCGTACGACGATGAGTTCCTCTACGTGGCCTTCGACGCGGAGGACCCCGACGTCTGGGGCACGCTGCTCAAGCGGGATGACCCCATCTACGAGCAGGAGGTGGTGGAGATCTTCCTCGACGCCAACGCGGATGGCCGGACGTACAACGAGCTGCAGGTGTCACCCCACAACGTCAACTTCGATGCGTCCTTCGTCGGGCGCCGTCAGGGGATGGATGTGTCGTGGGACTCGGGGATGAAGTCGGCCGTGAAGGTGCGAGGCACGCTCGACGATGCCTCCGACAAGGACGAAGGCTGGTCCGTGGAGATGCGCATTCCGTTCGCGCGGCTCTCGGAGGTGCCCCACATCCCACCGCGCCCCGGGGACCGCTGGCGCTTCAACCTCTACCGCCTGGAGCATCACGGGCGTCGCACGGTGGAGGGGCAGGCCTTCTCGCCGCTCTTCGTGGGCGACTTCCACGCGCTGCCTCGCTTCGCGTGGCTGACGTTCCAGTAGGGCAGGGCTTCGTCGCGCTCAGCCGTGCGGCGTGATGGACCACTGGGCATCCGCCACGGACCGCTCCGCGGGGTCCCCGAGGAAGCGGAGGAACCCCTGGAGCTCCAGCGTGTCGATGAGCTCCTCGGCCTCTTGTTGGGAGTAACCCTTCAGGTCCACGAGCATGTCGCGCATGAGCGACTTGCCACGCAGGTAGCCCACGGGCTCTCCAGGGCCGAGCGCGTCTTTCAGGTCCGCGGTGAGTTGCCGCAGGTCGATGTCCTCGGGATTCATCGGCTCAACGATGGGAATGCCGTCCATCGTCGGCAAGTCGAGGCTCCCCCAAGGGTGGCTCGCGCGTCAGGTGGGGGAGCAGCCGGACATCCCGGCCATCACTCTCCACCGTGACGGCTCCGTCGATGTCCGTCCTCCAACACTCGCTGCCCAGGGCCCGGTAGCGAGCCTCCACGTCGGGATGCGGGAAGCCGAAGCGATTGCGGCGGCCGACGCAGAAGACGACGTAGCGGGGACGGGCTCGCTCCAGGAGGGCCTGGGTGGACGAGGTTCGTGAGCCATGGTGCGGGGCCTTCATCACCGTCACCGGGCCCACTGTTTCCGCGAGCTGTTCCTCCGCGGCGTGCTCCACGTCCCCGGGCAGAAGGACGGTGACGTCACCATGGCGGACTCTCAGCACCACGCTGCGGTCGTTGACGCCCTCCAGCAGTTCGCGCTCCGCGGCTTCGGGCGGGCCCAGCACCTCCAGCGTGGCCTCGCCCAAGGTCAGCGGGGGATGACCCGCCTCCACTTCCTCGACGTGGGCATCGCGCGCGGCGGCGACCACCCGTCGGGAGAGTGGCCCGCCTTCATCTCCAGCGGGGAGCCACAGGCGCGCGGTGGGAATGCTTCCCAACGCGGACACCAGCCCCAGCGCATGGTCCGGATGGGGATGGGACAACACCGCGAGGTCCAGGCGCGAGATGCCCTGATGCCGCAGATAGGGCAGCACGAAGCGAGTCCCCGTGTCCGCGCCACCGGGCGCCCCGCCCCCGTCGACAAGCGCATGATGGCCATCGGAGCTGAGCACCACCGCGTCGCCTTGCCCCACGGAGAGGAAGGTGACCCGCAGCCCCGGCTGGGGCATGAGCCGGGGGACGAACACCGAGGCCACGAGCGCGAGGGGGGCAAGCCATCCCCCCAGCCGCCACCGTCCCGTGCCCAGCGCCCATGACAAGAGTCCCAGCGCGTACAGCGCGGACCAACCGCCGAGCGACGCCACCTCCACCGACGCCCAGGGCATGGCGGCGAACACCCGCGTGAGCCACAGCAGGAGCTCCGAGGCCCACGCACCCACCCACAGCACGGGAGTCGCAAGGGGTGGTGCGACGACGAACAGCGCGGCCCCCCCGGCGGCCACTCCGGTGAGCAGGCCGCAGAGAGGAAGGGCGACGACGTTGGAGACGAGTCCCGCCAGGCTCACACGTCCAAAAGCCCAGGCGACGACGGGCAGCCCGGCCAGCGTGGCCGCGGCGCTCGCGCACAACGTCTGGGCGACGGACTCGCGAGCCTTGCCCCAGAGTCGAACCCATCGCCGCTGTTCACCAGGGGCCGGAGGTGAGAGGGGCAGGGCCAGCCTCAGTGCCGGCACGAGCAGCACCAGGCCCAGCACCGCGAGGAACGACAGTCGCAAGGACAGGTCCTCGACACTGGAGGGCGCCCACATCCCCAGCACCAGGGCCGCCGCCGCGAGGCCATTCAAGCCATCCGCGCGCTTCCACCACGACAGCCCCAGCAGCACCACCGTGGCCATCACCGCCGAGCGCACCGCTGGCGGCTGGCTTCCGGTGAACAGCACATAGGCCCAGACGAAGGGCACCGCGGCGGGTGCCGCCACCCGTCGGGCATCGACCTTCCGCCACCGTTCCCCCACGCGAACCAACAGCCGGCGAAGCAGCGCGAGGGTCATCAGCGCCAGCGCCGCGACGTGCAGACCACTCACGCTCAGGACATGCGCGAGCCCTGCTTTCGAGAAGGCCTCTTCCCACGCCGCATCCAGCTCCGCGCGTCGACCCGCGGCCAACGTGAGGAACAGTGCCGCCGCGTCGCGAGACGGCGCCAGCCGATGGGTGGCCTCCGCCAACCGCTCCCGTGTGTCCTCCACCTCCCAGCGCCACCCAGGCGCTCGAGACAACACCAGCACGGCCTCCGCATCCGCCGTCGCCAGGAAGGCCACGCCCTGCCGCCAGCGGACCGACGAGAAGTCCTTCTCCCCGGGATTGGCCGCGGGGGCATGCGGCGTCAGCCGAGCCGTGGTTCGAAGGCGCTGTCCTGGAAGCAGGGGGGGCGGCGAGGAACCCCGCAGCGTCAGGTTCACCTTGAACCGGGCACGCTCGAGCGCCGCGTCTCCAGGCCCCGCTCGGGCCACCGCGAGCCTCACGCGAGTGGCTCCCTCCAACGGGTCCACCCGCTCCACTTCACCCTCGACGACGGCGTCTCCGCCTCGGGTCAGGACCAGGGGCACCTCGGTGCGAGCCTCCCAGCGCGCCAGGCCCACTCCGGCCAGCCCGAGGGCGCCCAGCACCGCCAGATGCGCACCGGGCAGCCGAGCGAGCGCTAGACCGAACAGTCCTAGGAAAACCCCGCAGACCAGAAATAGCTCCGCGGAGGCGTCCGTTCTTGGTGCCCAGAGAGCGCCCAGCAGCAAGCTCAACGAGGGAAAAAAGAGGGGACGCGTCCCCAGGTCGCGCCACGCGTAACGATCCACCGACCACCCCGCCCAACACCGTCCGTCACGCCGACTCGCACACTGAGCGTTGTCGCGTACGAAAACCGACAACGTAGTCGGACGCGTTCTGGGTGGTCAAGGCGATATCGTTGCCCGTGGATGTGGTTTGTGGTAGTTGTGCCCGGCTTGTTGATGGAAGGCCGGGAGCGAGTCTTTCAAGGAGGCAGTTAGTGCAGACCAGCTTCAAGACTGGTGACAAGGCGGTTTATCCGGGCCAGGGCGTCGGTGAGGTGATGGGTATCGAGCACACCGAAGTGGCCGGGCAGCGCCAGTCGTTCTACGTGCTGCGCATCCTGGAGAACGGGATGCGGATCATGATCCCGATCAACAAGGTCGGGTCGGTCGGCCTCCGTGAGATCATCAGCGAGGAGGATGTGAAGCAGGTCTATTCCATCCTCCGCGAGAAGGACATCTCGGTTGACTCCACCACCTGGAACCGTCGGTACCGGGAGTACATGGAGAAGATCAAGACGGGCTCCGTCTTCGAGATCGCCGAGGTGCTTCGTGATCTGTACCTCCTGAAGGGTGACAAGGATCTGTCCTTCGGCGAGCGCAAGATGCTCGATACGGCGCGCTCGCTGCTGATCAAGGAGCTGTCGCTCGCGAAGGACTGCTCCGAGGAAGAAATCGAGTCGGACCTGAAGAAGATCTTCAACCTCGCCTGACGTGGGCGAGTGGAGGTCCAAGACTTCCACCCCGGGTTCCCGTGAAGGGAGCTCGGGGTTTCGTCTTTCTGCGTCATGACTGAGTCGCCCCCATCCACATCGGCCCAGGCTGAGAGGGACTTGCGCATCGCCGAGCTGGAGTCCCGGCTCGCGCGGAGGCGCCTGGGCGTCCGTCCGCTCGCCTCCGTGGTGGCCATCGCGGTGAGCCTGTCGCTCGTGCTGATGCAGCGGCGGGAGCTGGCGTACTTCTTCTCCTCGCCTGTCCCCCTGACGCTGGGCGCGGAGGGGGAGTACCGCTTCGACGCGCTGGCTTCCAATCGCTATGCGCAGGTGCACGGCATCCCCACGGCGCGCGGAGCGTATGAGCAGGATGGGGCGGGCCTGTTCGTGTTGGTGGGGCTGCGTGAGTCCCCGTTCGTCGTGCGCAGGCCCGCGTTGCCTGGAGAGGACTGGGTGAGAGGGCGGGCGCCGCCTCCTCCCGATGCGAGGCCCTTCGCCATTCGTGGCCGGCTGCTCGTCGAAGACGAGGCCCCGCGCTATCGCGATGCGCTCACGCTGCTGCGGGGCATGGGAGAGCTCCAACCCCACGACGGCAAGGTGTGGCTCATCGTCGAGGGCGAGCGTCCGCGCGAGGACCGAGGGCGGGTGCTGGTGACGCTCGCGCTCGTGGCGTTCGCCGTGCTCAACGCCGTGCTGCTCATCAAGGGGCTGTCGCGGCGCTATCGAGGCGCCTGAGTCCCTCGCGGGCCACCGGGTTGTCCTTGTTGTGCTTCAGCGCCTGCGTGTACGCCTTCCGGGCCGCGTCCGGATTCTGTGCCTTCGAGTGCTCCTTGCCCAGGCGCACGTACAAGTCGGAGAGCTGGTTGCGGAGCTCGAGCCCTTGCTGGCTCCAGCCCTTCGCGAGCTCCTGGTCGACGCCGACCGCGATGGTGAGCTGGGAGATGGCGCGAGCCGTGTCGTTGCTCCGGAGCGCCTTGTCCACCTCGCTCAGGGCGGAGTCGTAGCGGGACAGCTGCGCGTGGAGCGCCTTGAACCTGCCGGCCTTGGCGAGCTCGAGCGCCGCGGCGACGTTGTTGGCTTCGTAGAGCCGCAGGGCCTCCGCCTCCGTGGTGGGGCCGGTCGGCTTGCTGCTCCGAGGCTTCGGGCTCGTGCCGTTCTTCACACCGGTCGACGCATCGCTGTCGGTCGGGTCCGGGAACGCGGCCACTTCGCCACTGGCGACACTCTGGGCGCTCATGGCGCCGCGAGAGGGCGCACGCGTCACGCCCGCGGAGAGGTCTCGAACACCCGCCTCCTTGCCGGGGTTGGCGGAAGGGGCCGGAGCTTCCTCGGGTGCGGACGTCCGCCCGGCATTCGCGCCAGAGGCGATGTCACGAGCGCTGCTTCCTGTCCCCGAACTCGCGGCGCCCGTCTGGGTCGTCACTCGCTTGGAGCCCGAGGCGATGTCGCGAGCGCTGAGTCCGGAGGGCGTCGGCGCGGCCTGCGGGCGCGCGTCTTCCGTGGGCCGCGCGTTGCTGGGGTCCACGAGGAGCGGGCGCTCGGAGTCCGTCGGAGTGGCACCGGATGACGGAGCCTGGCTCGACGTCGAGGGGCGCGCCGCGCGAGGCCCCTCGTCAGTGGACACGGTTCGATTCGAGCCCAGTCCCACCGCGAGCACGGTGAACAGCGCGGCCACGGTGGAGCCCAGCCCCGCGGCGACGAGCCCCACGCCCAGAGGGCTCAGCCCTCGCTTGCGAGGCGCGGGCGGTGCGGCGTCGCCGACGAAGGCGGGGAGTCCCGCGGCGGGCGTCCCACCAGGGCCTCGCAGCCGCATCATCGCGTTGCCCAGGGTGATTTCGTCGCCCGACATCACCTCGACTTCATCTGTCACCCGGTTGCGATTGATGAAGGTGCCGTTCTGGCTGCCCAGGTCCTTCAGGAAGATCTGGTCGCCCTTCCGGGTGACCTGCGCGTGGCGGCGGCTGATGGACGGGTGCTGGAGGCGCAGGTCCGACGAGGAGGAGCGCCCCAGGACCAGCGTCCCTGGCTGCACGGGCACGAGCTGCCCGGCGCCGGGGCCTCGCTCGACGTAGAGGAAGGCGGGAGGATGGCCGGGGTTCGAGTACTCGCGGCCCCAGTCGAACTTGGACGACAGCTCCCGGTCGCCCCGCTCACGCCCTCTGCCACCGCCCTGGCGCGTCGGCTTGCGAGAGCCCGCGGGGAACTGGGGCACTCGCTGCGGACGCGGGTCGTCGGCCTGGAGTGGTGCCACCTCGTCGTCGTCGAAGGGCAGCTCCACGTCGGAGTCCTTCGGCGCCTGCGTACCCGGTGGACGGGGAGGGCGGGGCGGGCGCTTGGGATTCGGTGGAGCCATGAACACCATTCTCGCTGATTGAGGACCGGCTGGAAGGTTCTCAGGCCGGGGCCGTTCGAAGTTGTCCAGGGCCGTGTGAATGCTGGCCTGTTTCAGGACCGGGAATCTAGAGTAGCGGCCACACACACAATGACGGACCCCCACGAGGAATGACGAAAGTGACTCCCGCACCCATCCGGCTCTTCAACACGATGTCCATGCAGAAGGAGCTGCTGGAGCCCGCTGTCCCGGGCTGCGTGGGGGTCTACGTCTGTGGTCCCACTGTCTACAGTTACATTCATATCGGGAATGCTCGCACCTTCACGTCCTTCGACGTGGTGGTCCGCTACCTCCGGTACCGCGGGTACACGGTTCGCTATGTCCGGAACTTCACGGACGTGGACGACAAGATCATCAAGGCGGCCCACGAGACGGGGGAGGCGCCGGTGGCGTTGGCCTCGCGCTACGTGGAGTACTTCCGCGAGGACGCGAAGGCGCTCCACATGGTGGAGCCGGATGTCGCGCCCAAGGTGAGCGAGCACCTGCCCGAAATCGTCCGCATCATCCAGACGCTGGTGGACAAGGGGTTCGCGTACGAGTCGCAGGGCGACGTGTACTTCTCGGTTCGCGCGGACAAGGACTACGCGAAGTTGTCCAAGCGCAACCTGGATGACTTGTCCGTGGGCGAGCGCGTGCAGCCCGGCGACCAGAAGCGCGAGCCGCTCGACTTCGCGCTGTGGAAGGCCGCCAAGCCGGGCGAGCCGTCGTGGGAGAGCCCCTGGGGACTGGGGCGTCCGGGGTGGCACATCGAGTGCTCCGCCATGAGCGAGAAGTACCTGGGGGAGACCTTCGACATCCACGGTGGCGCGTTGGACCTCATCTTCCCCCACCACGAGAACGAAATCGCCCAGAGCGAGTCCGCGCACGGCAAGGACCTGGCGAAGTACTGGATGCACTGCGGCTTCCTGGACCTCGAAGGCGCGAAGATGTCCAAGTCGCTGGGCAACGTGGTGCGCCTGCGCGACGCGCTGGAGAAGGTGGACGCGGAGGCCCTGCGCTTCTTCTTCCTGTCCACGCACTACCGTCACCCGCTCAGCTTCTCCGACAAGGCGCTGGCCGACGCGGAGGCGCGCATGGAGTACTTCTACGAGACGCTGCGCAAGGTGGACGAGCGGCTCGCGGGCAAGGACTTCGGCGCGGGCCCCGTGCATGGAGAGCCGCACCGCTTCCTCGGCGAGTTCGAGTGCGCCATGGATGACGACTTCAACAGCGCGGGGGCCTTGGGCGCGCTGTCGGGGCTGTTCGGCATGATGAACGAGCTGACCGACAAGCCCCCCGTGAAGGACAAGCCCCTGGTGGGGCGCACGCTCCTCGCGCTGCGCGACGACGTGCGCAAGGTGTCCGGCGTGCTCGGACTGTTCGAGGACGATGCGGGGGCGTGGCTCCTGCGCCGCCGTGAGCGCGCGGTGCGCGAGCGAGGCATCGACGTGGCGGAGGTGGAGCGGTTGCTGAGCGAGCGGACAGCCGCTCGGGCCGCGAAGGACTTCGCCGCGGCGGACCGCGTCAGGGCCACGCTGAAGGAGAAGGGCGTGGAAATCATGGACACGGCTGGCGGCACCTCGTGGAAGGTGGCGCCCGCCCAGGGCTGATGGGCTGCGGTGCCCCGGGCCTTCGTGTTAGGGCTCGGGGTACCATGAAGCGCCTGCTGCCCCTGGTCCTGGCCCTGTCGTCGACTTCCGCCTTCGCGCAGCGCGTGCCGCTCTCCACGCCCGCGGAGAAGGCCGCCTCGGCGAGCATCGACGCGGAGGTCCTTCGCGCTCACATCCGTTTCCTCTCGCACGACCTGCTCGAAGGCCGAGGCCCGGGCACTCGAGGGGATGCGTTGGGGCAGGCCTATATCGCCTCGCAGTTGGAGGCCCTGGGCCTGAAGCCCGCGGGGACGGACGGCACGTACTTCCAGCCCTTCGACCTGGTGGGCATCACCAGCCATCCGAAGTCGATGGCCATCCGCGCGCCGCGGGGCCACCTGGACTTGAAGTTCCACGAGGACTTCATCGCCGTCTCCGGCGTGCAGAGCCCGGAGGCGAGCCTCGACGCCTCCGAGCTCGTCTTCGTGGGCTACGGCATCCAGGCGCCCGAGTACGCCTGGGATGACTTCAAGGGGATGGACCTGCGCGGCAAGACGTTGCTCGTCCTCAACAGCGACCCGGAGGACGACCCGCGCATCTTCGCGGGGCGCACGCGCCTCTGGTACGGCCGCTGGGATTACAAGTACGAGCAGGCCGCGAAGGTGGGCGCGGCGGGCGCCATCATCCTCCACACCACGGCCAGCGCGGGGTACCCGTGGCAGGTCGTGCAGTCGTCGTGGACGGGCGAGCAGTTCGAGCTGCCCGAGGCCTCGGGTCCGCGGATGCAGGTGAAGGGCTGGGCCACGGAGGACGCCACGCGGCGCGTGCTGCGGTTGGCGGGCAAGGACCTGGACGTGCTGCGCGAGGCGGCTCGTTCGCGTGACTTCCAGCCGGTGCCGCTGGGCGTGACGGTGTCCACGCGCTTCGCCACCGAGGTGCGGCGTCGGCCCACGGGCAACGTGCTGGCCCTGCTGCCTGGCAGCGACCCGAAGCTGTCCCAGGAGGTGGTGCTCTACAGCGCGCACCATGACCACCTGGGAATGAAGGACGGGGGCCGTGGCGGCGAGGACACCATCTACAACGGCGCGCTCGACAACGCGGCGGGCGTGTCCGCGATGCTGGCGGTGGCGCGGGCCTATCGCGCGCTTCCGCAGCCGCCTCGACGCTCCATCCTCTTCGCGGCGGTGGCCGCGGAGGAGCAGGGGCTCCTGGGCTCGCAGTACCTCGCCGAGCATCCGCCTGTTCCCGCGGGGCGCATCGCGGCCAACGTCAACATCGACGGGGCCAACATCCACGGCCGCACGCGTGACATCACCGTCATCGGCTTGGGCAAGTCGAACCTCGACGGCCTCATCACCTCGCTGGCGAAGACGCAGAACCGCGTGGTGAAGGCGGACCAACTCGCGGACCGGGGCTTCTTCTACCGCTCCGACCAGTTCAACTTCGCGCGCCGAGGTATTCCCGCCGCGTACTTCGGCAGCGGCATGGACTTCATCGGCCGGCCCGAAGGGTGGGGCCGGTTGCAGCGCGAGGCCTGGGAGGCGAAGCACTACCATCAGCCGTCCGACGAACTGCGTCCGGAGTGGGACATGTCGGGCGCCGTCGAGGATGCCCGCTTGTTCTTCCTCCTGGGGGCCCATGTGGCCCGTGCTCCGGAGCTGCCTCGGTGGAACAAGGGCGACGAGTTCGAAGCCGCCCGGAGGGCGGCCCTCGAGGCACTCGAGGCGCCTCCGCCCGAGCCCACGGAGGGCGCGTCGAAGTAGGGCCCGGAGTGCTCCGTCCGTCGCACGACGGGCGGATACAAATGTCCAGTGTTTCGAACCGCGAGGGTGTTAGATCTCGCGGATATGCCTGAGTTCCAGATCGTCAGCGAACACCAGCCCGGGGGCGACCAGCCGAGGGCCATTGGAGAGCTCACGGAGGGCGTGCTTCGGGGCGACCGCTACCAGACCCTCCTGGGCGTTACGGGGTCGGGCAAGACCTTCACCATGGCGAACATCATCGCCAACGTGCAGCGGCCCACGCTGGTCATCGCCCACAACAAGACGCTGGCCGCGCAGCTGTACGGCGAGTTCAAGACGCTCTTCCCGAACAACGCCGTCGAGTACTTCGTCTCGTACTACGACTACTACCAGCCCGAGGCCTACGTTCCGTCGACGGACACCTTCATCGAGAAGGACTCGTCCATCAACGACAACATCGAGCGGATGCGCCACTCCGCCACGCACTCGCTGCGCACGCGCGACGACGTGGTGATTGTGGCGAGCGTGTCCTGCATCTATGGCCTGGGCGCGGCGCGCAGCTACGTGGACCTCGCGGTGCGCGTGGACACCGGGGGCGAGATGGGGCGCGATGCCTTCATGCGCCGCCTGGTGGAAGGCCAGTACGAGCGCAACGACATGGACTTCCACCGAGGCACCTTCCGCGCGCGCGGAGACACGGTGGAGGTGTTCCCGGCCTACGAGGAGGAGCGCGCCGTACGCGTCAGCTTCTTCGGCGACGAGGTGGAGCGCATCACCGAGTTCGACCCGCTGCGCGGCGTGACGCTGGGCACGCTGGAGAAGATCGTCATCTTCCCCGCCAGCCACTACGTCGCGGGCGAGGACGTGCGCAAGCGCGCGTTGCAGACCATCCGCGACGAGCTGACCGACCAGCTCCAGACCTTCAAGCGCGACAACAAGCTGGTGGAGGCGCAGCGGTTGGAGCAGCGCACGTTGTTCGACTTGGAGATGATCGAGCAGGTCGGCTACTGCAACGGCATCGAGAACTACTCGCGGCACTTCTCGGGACGCGGCGTCGGCGAGCCGCCCCCGTGCCTCATCGACTACTTCCCGCGCAACATCCTGGTCCTCATCGACGAGAGCCATCAGACGGTTCCGCAGATTGGCGCGATGTACCGAGGCGACCGCGCGCGCAAGGAGACGCTGGTCAACTTTGGCTTCCGCATGCCCAGCGCCCTGGACAACCGCCCCCTGAAGTTCGGCGAGTTCGAGGAGCTGGTTCCGCAGGCCGTCTTCGTCTCCGCCACGCCGTCCGAGTACGAGCTGCAGAAGTCCCAGGGCGTGGTGGTGGAGCAGATCATCCGCCCCACGGGTCTGACGGACCCGGAGGTGGAGACGCGTCCGGTGGGCAATCAGGTGGACGACCTGCTCGAGGAGGTCCGCCTGCGCGTCAGCCGCAACGAGCGCGTCCTCGTGACGACGCTCACCAAGCGCATGGCGGAGGACCTCACCGAGTACTACGCCGACGTGGGCGTGCGCGTGCGCTACCTGCACTCGGACATCGACGCCATTGAACGCACCGCCATCATCCGCGACCTGCGCAAGGGCGAGTTCGACGTGCTCGTGGGCATCAACCTCCTGCGCGAGGGCCTGGACATCCCCGAGGTGTCGCTGGTGGCCATCCTCGACGCGGACAAGGAAGGCTTCCTGCGCAGCCACGTGTCGCTCATCCAGACCATCGGCCGCGCCGCGCGCAACCTGAATGGCCGCGTCATCATGTACGCGGACTCCATCACCGACTCGATGAAGAAGGCGCTGGAGGAGACGACGCGTCGGCGTGAAATCCAGCGCAAGCACAACCAGGAGCACGGCATCACCCCGCGCTCGGTCAAGAGCAACATCACGGACCTCTCCGAGCACCTCTACGACGCGGACGGCGGTGGCACGCTGCCCATGGCGGCCGAGGGCGAGGACGACCTCCTGGACGCCAAGGAGATCAAACGGCTCATCGCGGAGTACACGCGGGACATGCTCAGCGCCGCGGAGTCGATGGAGTTCGAGAAGGCCGCCGAGTACCGGGACCGGGTCCAGCAGCTCAAGGACATGGACATGGGGCTGAAGCCCGCCTCGCGTTCGCTGCTCAAGGCCCCCGCCAAGGGCAAGGAGGACGACGCGCCCAAGCGAGGGCGAGGCAAGGGCCGGACGTCTCGCCCCCGGGGACGTCGCTAGGAGTCACTGGCCATGGACGTGAAGCTCCAGGAGAAGCTCGACGCCCTTCCCACCGAGCCCGGCGTGTACCTGATGAAGGACCGCCGGGGGCAGATCATCTACGTGGGCAAGGCCATCAACCTGCGCAGCCGCGTGCGCTCCTACTTCACGCGCACCGGCGACACGCGGGTCTTCGTGTCGCTCCTGGACGAACTCCTGGGCGACCTGGAGACGGTGCTCGTCCACAACGAGAAGGAGGCGCTGCTTCTCGAGAACGAGCTCATCAAGAAGCACCGCCCGCGCTTCAACGTCCTGCTCAAGGACGACAAGCAGTTCATCTCCCTGCGCCTGGACCGTACCCACGCCTATCCGCGGCTGGAAGTCGTGCGCAAGTACGAGCGGGATGGGGCGCGCTACTTCGGCCCGTACTCGAGCGCGGGCGCCATCCGCGAGACGCTGCGCATCATCAACCGCTACTTCCGCTTGCGCACGTGCACGGACCACGTCCTGGCCAACCGCAAGCGCCCCTGTCTGCTGTTCCAGATCGGCCGCTGTCCGGCGCCGTGTGTCTACCCGGTCCCCGAGGACGACTACCACCGCAGCGTGGATGAAGTGGTGATGTTCCTGGAGGGCAAGGCGAGCGAGTTGGTGGAGGGCCTGCGCCTGCGCATGAAGCGGGCGTCCCAGGACCTCAAGTTCGAGGAGGCCGCGCGGGTGCGCGACCAGTTGCAGGCCATTGAACGAAGCCTGGAACGGCAGAAGGTGGCCACCACGGACTTCAAGGACCAGGACGTCTTCGCGCTGCACCGCGAGGGCGACCGCATCCTGTTCTACGTGTTGTGGGTGCGGCAGGGCCGCCTCAACGGCGGACAGGCGTTCCCCTTCGGCAGCCAGGAGTTCCCCAACGAGGAGCTGCTCGCCTCCTTCGTGAACCTCTACTACGACCAGGGCAGCTTCGTGCCGGAGGACGTGCTGCTGCCCCTGGAGCCGGAGGACGGCACGGAGGGCCTGGAGGCCCTGCTCTCCGAGCGCAAGGGCGACCGCGTGCGCGTGCTCGTGCCCAAGCGGGGGGAGAAGCACGAGCTGGTGAAGATGGCGGAGAAGAACGCCGAGCAGGCCTTCCTGGAGCGCCGCCGCACGAAGGACGAAACGGACCAGGTGCTCTCGCGCCTCCAGCAGCGGCTGGGCCTGCGCAACTTCCCGCGTCGCATGGAGTGCTTCGACATCTCCCACTTCCAGGGCTCGGCCATCGTCGCCTCCCAGGTGGCCGTCACGGATGGCGACGCGGACAAGTCCCGTTACCGGAAGTACAAGATCAAGACGCTGGAGAAGCAGGACGACTTCGCCAGCATGTACGAAGTCGTGACGCGCCGCCTCAAGCGAGGGTTGGAGGACGGCGACCTGCCGGACCTGCTCGTCATCGACGGTGGCAAGGGCCAGCTCGCCAGCGCCCACGCGGCCATGAAGGACCTGGGCGTGGAGACGGTGGACGTGGTGGGCCTGGCCAAGAGCCGGGACCTGGAAGTGTTTGATCGCGACGCGGAGAGCGCTCGCAGTCCGGAGCGTGTGTTCGTCGTGGGGCGAAAGGACCCCATCGTCCTGGCGCAGAACTCAGCGGAGATGTTCATGCTGACGCGCATGAGGGACGAGGCCCACCGCTTCGCCATCACTTTTCAGAAGCAGGTGCTGCGCAAGAGTCGGGTACGCTCGGCGCTGGAGGACATTCCGGGGGTGGGGGAGGTGCGGCGCAAGACGCTCTTGCGGCACTTCGGTTCGCTCAAGCGCGTGAACGACGCCAGCATCGAGGAGCTCGCGGAAGTCGTGGGCCCTGCGATGGCGGAGCGCGTCCATGCGGGGCTTCATGGACACCTCGATGAGGAGGACGAAGACCCCATCCGAGAAGCCTCCCTGGATGATGCGCAAGAACCGGCGAACGAAAAATCGCGGGGAGGGTCGCCGCCCGGAGCGGCGTGATTAACTTGCTCCAGACTGCGGGGGAAGGGCGCTGGAACCGCGACGTTCCTGGGGTTTTTAATTGCGACTGGGCTCGGCGCTGATTTATAGCGGTTGATGATTCGAGCACGTCCAAAGAGGGCGAGGGACCGACATGAGGCTGTATCCGAAGGTGATCCCGATCATCTCGCGAGAGGCGATTCAGCAGCTCATGCAGGATGGGGACATCGAGGTGGAGCCGATGCGCGTGGCGGACGCCGAGATGGACCTCTCCGCCATCATGCGTGAGTACCTCGCGAACGAAGAGCGTGTGAACCAGGCGACGCGCGAGGCACTGGAGCGTCGTGGGTATGACTACTCGAAGTTCAACCAGGTGAAGCGCGAGATGGCGGACGTCCGCGGCTTCAAGATGGGCGACGAGGGCATCGAGTACGTCATCAACCAGATGATTGAGTTCCTGCTCATCAGCCGGAACGTCGAAGAGGTGTTCTCCGCCGACACCTCGCTGCGGCAGAAGATTTTCGCGGTGATGAAGCGGCACCTGGATGTCGACGATGAAATCGACAAGGAGGCTCGCTCCCGCCTGAAGCACCTGCAGGAGGGCACCAGCGCCTTCGACATCGAGTACAACAAGACGGTGGAGCAGATCCGCCGGGCTCGCGGTCTCATCTAGGCGTTCTCGAGGGGAGAGGGCTGCCACTCCCCGCTCCGCTGCCTACCTTGTTCCACAAGGAGGCAGCGTCGATGGCGGGACCTCTCACCGCGTTTCTGTTGTCCGGCTTGCTGGCCGCGGGGCCAGGCGGGTTCACGTTCGAGGGCCAGGAGGCCCGCGCGAGGACCAAGCAGCCGGACGGATTCTTCATCCAGGGGTCGCTGCCCTTCACGGACCTGGCTGAGTCCGGAACGGGGAGCGCGGAGCTCTCGGTCGAGGACCGGGTTCCGCTCCAGGAAGCCACCTATGGCGACAAGGCGACGTTCTCCTCGTCGTTCCGCCTGGGGGCCTCCGAGTACTGGGTGGAGTTGTCACAGGCGGGTTTCCCGCCCGTCCTGACCCATTCCCAGGCACCGTCCCGGCCGCTTCCCTCGCCGCCGCCTCATCCGGTGGTGGGGGGCGTGCTGCTGGACGTGCCCATCTACGGCGACACGGGGTTGGGGTGGTCGGCGATGACCCGCTCGCATGCGGCGGTGGCGGTGTGGGGCGTGGGGAGGGTGTGGCGCAATGGCCAGTTGCTGACGGATTCGGCGTTCGTGCACGTGGCGGCGTTGGATGCGGGGGCGTTCTCGGACGACGGCACGCACCGGATGATGCGGCAGGCGCGCGAGGGGGACACGGAGCTGGTGGTCCTCGCGTGGAACCTGCCGCCGGAGATGGAGCCTCGAGGCTTCGTCCAGTACATCTTCGAGGACGTAGCCATCGAGGTGGGGGGCGTCCCGGTGCGCTCGTTGGCGGTGGTGGAGAACACGGGCAACGTGACGGTGGCGGCGGATCGGCTGACGCCGGTGCCGTCGACGACGTATCTGGGCCTGGCTCCGGTGCTGCCTCCGCCGCCTCGCCCTGGCCCCAAGGGGACCACGCGCGTGGCGGTGCCCGGGAGCGCGCCGCGGGTGTTGGAGGGTGGGGTTCCTGTCGTCGAGTCGCGGAATCCACCACTGAACGTTTCGGGTCCTTCGGTGGTGGTGCCAGGGGGGCTGTCGACGACGGGGAGCTTCTCCGTGCCGCTGGTAGGGACTCCCAACTTCAATACGTTCACGGGGGCCGCGCAGGTGAGTCCGGGGCTCATCGCCACCGAGCCGCCGCTGAGTGTCAGCGACAGCAGCGGGCCGCAGGTGACCGCGCCGTCGCCGCTGAATGCCGGTGTTGCGCCTGCCCCGGTGGGGACGCCTGCACCGCTCAATGCGACGCCCGCGACTCCGCTCACGGCGACACCCGCGCCAGCGAATGCGGCGCCAGTGACACCTTCGCCCGGAGCGCCCGCGCCATAGCCCCGGGCGTTGTGGCTTGGGGGGCGGACGGTGTGCGCGGCGAAGGCCGCGTGCATGGGGATGCGCCTCCGCCTTGTGAGGGCACGTGGCTGGTGCGCGTGATGAGGAGCCCTCACCCGTGGGGGCGTGGGGAGCGACGAGAGGTCATCGCTTGGAGATTCGCGGGACGGTGCACGTCATGCGAGCCCTCGCGCGCAGGCCCATGGACGCAGATGAGGGGTCAGCTCATCGAGCGCTCGGGGGCAGTGCGCGCCCGGGACCTCTCGCATGCAGGCGCAGCTGCGACTACGGGAGCCCCACTCGTGGGTGTTCGCGGTGACCGTCTGCGTGACGTGACGTCATGCACAGGGGGCTGGGAGACATCGGCCCCCGTGCCGCGCCTCGAAGCGCGAACGGTTTGCGCTCAGCGCGTCCGCGTCGAGGGGACTTGCCGCGCCATCGCGGCGGCTTGCGCCAGACGTTTGCGCAGCTGGAGAACGACGTCGTGGAGGTAGTCGAGCCGCTCGACGACGCGCAGGTCATCCCCCGCGTTGACCAGGCTCACGGGGGACAGCGGGCCCGTGCGCAGCGTGCCCAGGAGCTCGGCGAAGTGGGCTTCGACGTCGCCGAGCGCATCCAGACCCTCTCTCAAGTCATCCTCGAGGAGGTCGACGAGCACCGCCGCATCCGCGCGGGCGGGAAGGGCACGCGCGAGACGCTCGGTGGCCACTCGGACCGGGTCGGCCTGGCGCGAGAGCACGGGGGCGGCGAGGGCGAGAGGGGGCATGCGCTCGACGCTACAGGTCCGTAGCATGTCGTCAATTTTCCCGCCCCCTCTTCACCTCCTCAGTGCGCTGCCTGGAGGGCCTCGCGGTGCTTCTCCAGGAAGCTCGCGATGCTGGCCGGCGCACCCCCCGTGAGCTCCGCGACGGCGGGCGAAGGCTTGTCCATCCGCCCTTCGGCCACCGCCACATCGAAGGAGGCAATGGCCTCGGCCAGGGGGGCGGGCAGGCCGTGGGACACCATGCCCGCGGTGAGGCTCGCGGCGTCGACGGCAAGGTACTGCACGGGGCGGCCCGTCAGCTTGCTGACCAGCCGCGCCAACTCCTCGTGACTCACCGCCGCGGGTCCCGTGACATCCAGCGTGCGCTTCCCATCAAAGGCCGAGACGAGCGCCGCGACGGCCGCGCGAGCGCAATCCTCGCGCGTGACGAAGGCGGTAGCCCCTGTACCCGTGGCGGCGATGAGCTGCCCTGTCGCCACGGCCCTGGGCAGGCTGTGCAGCAACAGGTCGGCGTAGAAGTTGTTGCGCAGCACGGTGAAGCCCAGGCCGCTCTTCTCCAGCGCCTGCTCCGTCGCCCAGTGGTCCTTGGCGATGGTGACCGGAGAGTCCGGCTCGGGGCGGGTGAGGGACGTGTAGACGATGTGGCGGACTCCCGACCGGCGGGCCGCGTCCACCGCGTTCTGGTGCTGGGTGATGCGACGCCCAGGAACGTCGAGCGCGTCCGTGCTGATGAGCAGCAGTCGCTGCGCGCCAGCGAAAGCGGCGTCGAGAGAGGCGGCATCATCGAAGTCCGCCTTGCGCACGACGACACCACGTGCCGCCAGGTCCGCGAGCTTCGAGGGCTCTCGCGTGGTGACGATGAGGGGGCCGCGGTGGGACTCCAGCAGCAGCTCCACGACGCGGCGGCCGAGGTGACCAGAAGCTCCAGTGACGAGCAGGGTGGGAGAGGAGGCGGACATGGGCAGGCTCCAAGTGGCGGGGGTGTGGCTTCGACTTCCGCATCAAGAGGTATCGGGCCGCCTCCCGCTGCACAATGTCCGCTCCTGGAGCATACTGTTCCACGGGAGGAACAATGGACCTGAACCAGCTCGCGCTCTTCGTCACCGTCGCCGAGGGAGCCAGTTTCTCCACCGCGGCGAAGAAGCTGGGCATGCCCAAGTCATCGGTGAGTCGGGGCATCGCCCAACTGGAGTCGTCGCTGGGGGTTCAGCTCCTCCATCGCACGACGCGCCGAGTGTCGCTGAGCACCGCGGGCCAGTCGCTGTACGAGCGCGTGTCGCCGATGCTCGCGTCGCTGCGCAAGTCGGTGGGCGAGCTTCCCGAGCTGGAAGATGAGCCGTCGGGAGAGCTGCGGCTGACCGCGGTGGTGGACTGGGGGGCGACGCTGCTCGCGGATGTCGTCACGCGGTTCGTGGCCCGCTACCCGGCGGTGAAGGTGGACCTGCACCTGGACAATCGTGTCGTGGACCTGGTGGCGGAGGGCTTTGATGCCGCGCTCCGGTTGTCCCTCTCGCCACTGAAGGACTCAGCGCTGCGTGCTCGCCGACTGGGTCCGCTCACGCTGCGCCTCTATGCCTCGCCCGGCTATCTCGCGCGCCGAGGGACGCCTCGTCATCCTCGCGAGCTGGCGAGCCATTCGTGGATTGCGTTCCGCTCGGAGATGCCCTTGCGGTTGGCGGGGCCCGGGGACGAGACGAGCCCCGTGCCTCGCATGGGCGTCATCCGATGCGATGACATGTTCTTCATGCGAGAGACACTTCGCTTGGGCGCGGGCATCGGCTTCCTGCACTCGCTGCTCGCGGAGCCCGAAGTCACCGAGGGGCGACTGGTCCCCGTGCTTCCGAAGTGGAGCATCGCGGCGGGGAGCGTGTGGTTCGTCTCCACCGCCGAGCGACACATGCCGCGCAAGGTGGCGGCCTTCAGGGACTTCTTGATGGATGCGTTGAAGCACAGGCCGCTGCCGCCGTGAGCAGACGGGCGCGCGGCGGCGCCTCTTGCGCTACAGCGAGCCCAGGAACCTCAGGACGGCGCCGCGCTCATCGGCGGACAGGGCCCTGAAGCCATCGCGCGCCGGCAGTGCCTCACCGCCATGCCAGAGGATGGCTTCCTCGATGGTGCGTGCACGGCCGTCATGCAGGAATCCGGAGTAGGGCAGCACGGTCTGCGTCAGTCCCAGTCCCCACAGCGGGGGCGTGCGCCACTCGGTTCCCGTGGCCGCGCCATCCGGCCGTCCATCCGCGAGCTCAGGCCCCATGTCGTGCAACAGCATGTCCGTGTACGGATGGATGCGCTGCCACGAGACCTCCGCGACGGGATGAGCTCCCGTCTCCAGTGTCTCCCTGTGACAGGCCTCACACCCCAGCTTGCTGAACAGCTTCTCTCCGCGTTGGACGGTGGGGTCGTCCAGGAACGTGCGTGCCGGCACGCCCAGCGACTGCGAATAGAAGACCGCGTCCTGGAGCACGTCGGCGGAGACCTCGAACGTCCCGTCCGCTTCGGGGAAGAGCGGGGTCGTCAGGCCCATGTCGTTGAAGTAGGCCTCGGCGGACTGCTGAACGAGGGTGGGGCTGTTCGCCTTCCACCCGAAACGTCCGGGCACGAGCGTGCGAGTCGCCACATCCCAGACCTCGTTCATCCGCCCGGAGATGCCGTCGCTGTTCCGGTCATCCGGGTCCTCGAGCGAGCGCAGGGTTTCGACTGGCACCGCCTCGAGCAGCCCCAGCCCGAAGACCGGGGGCGGCAGGCGCAGCGACATGAGCATGTCGGGCGGAAGCGCGGAGCCATCCGTGGGGGTGATGCGCACCCGAGGCGAGCGAAGCGTGTACGACGCCCCATCGGGGTACTGTCCCGCGTGCTCCACCCAGGAGAGGGAGAGGCTTGCTTCCGGAGCAACGCCAACGGTGGCGCGGTCCTGCACCTGGAACCCGAGGCCCGGGACGGGAACCGCGCCCCGAGGATGGTCAGGGGTCCCATGGGGGAGGCTCACTCGCACGAGGAGCTGGGTGCGCTGGATGTTGTGGCCCATCACCGGAAGGCCGCGACCATTGCGCAGGTGGCAGTTGTTGCAGGAGTCGTTGTTGAACGTGGGGCCCAGCCCCGGGTTGATGCGCGAGGGGGCCGGCACGAATATCGCCGCGAAGGCCGCGTCGCCCTCCCGGTGGGGGCGGTCATTCTCCGGCAAGAGGTTGTTCGCCGGCTGCATGAACGCCAGCGACGAGCGGTCATCGATGGTGGTGGCCCCGCCCGCACGCGGTGGGGCGAAGGGCACACCTGGTGCCTCCTCTCCACAGCCGGCGGTCCACAGCAGCAAGGCTCCCCACATCGCGGCACGTCGCATGGCGTTCATTCGCTCTTGTTCCGCGGTCGGGTGCTACTTGGTGAGCAGGGGCTGCACCTCGCCCTGGAACGTCTCGAGGAGCGTGCGGATGGCCGTCTGGGCCGTCTGGATTTCGTCCGCCGACGCGGCGTCGTTGATGGACTCGCGGAAGGGCTCGGGGATAGCAGCCAGCGCGGTGACGGATGCGGCAATCTGTCCGCGAATCTTGACGTCGAGCGCGCTGCCCACGCCCACCACGTCCTGAAGCGACGTGCCCTTCTTCGTCTCACCCTGCAGGTGGCCCAGGTACACGTTCTCCACGCTGCGGATGTTGTTGGTGAAGTCGCTCAGCGAGTTGTATGCGAACTGGCTCTCCACCTCGTTCGGGTCACCCGAGTCGAACGGAACGGCGATCTTCCCGTTGGCCACCTCGTCGAGGATCTCGACGATGCCCGTCACGATCTCCTGTGCGGCGGCGTGGACGGACGGATACGCGGTGTTGCCGGCCTTGCCCGCGGTCGCCAGCGTGTCGCGGAACGGCGGGTTGCCGTCGGAGGGCTGAATCCAGAGGGTGTGCACCACCGTGGCGACACGCTTGAGCTCCGTCGCAGTCGCCAGGAGGTAGTCGAACTCCCGCGGCGTGATCTGCCCCACCGTCTTGGTGCCGCCATCGCCGAAGATGAGGAACTCCACCGTGTGGAAGCCCTTCTGCGAGTTCTCGAGGTTGCCCATGTACTCCGGCGTGAGGACGTCGCCGTTGTTGAGCACCTTCTGGAGGTCGACGAGGTTCAGGGGCCAGCTGTCCATCGCGGGGTCATAACCACCGGCGACAGGGCCGAAGAGGAAGCCTTCGCTCTGCTCCCACGGAACGCGTGCCGCCTGCCAGGCCTGCTTCGCGGCATTCAGCTTCTCCGCGGAAGGAGCGGTCGCGAGCGCCTTGCAGGCCGCGTCCAGCTCCGTCATCCGCGTGGCGAGCTTCGCGTAGGTGGGAACGACCACCTGGTCCGCGAACGTGATGATGAGCTCCGAGTTGACCTTGGAATCCGGCGACTCGCAGCACGGTTCCGCGTCGTCACCGCAGCCACCGAGGAACAGGGCTCCGGACAGCAGCGCCGGCGCGAACGCCAGGCGGAGGGGCAGGGACATGCGCTTCATGACAGACCTTTCTTTGGGGGGAGGGGGCGCTGGATGTGGCCAGCGTCAGTAGTTGAAGCCCGTGGCGAGCCGCAGGGTGTTCTCCGGGCGGTAGACGGCTGAGCCCAGGCGTCGGTGGCCGAAGTCGATCTTCGCGAAGGCCACGTTCATCAATTGGTACGAGACGCCCACCGTGTAGACGGAGCGGCGGAATCGCGGGTTGTCGAACAGCTCCGCGCGCGGCTTGAACTGCGAGTCGACGTAGTCGTAGCGGACGAACGGGAAGAGCTGGTGGTCACCACCCAGGCCGACGACGGGCGCGATGTCGTAGCCAACCTCGCCCCACACGGCCAACGCGTTGTCGGACACGGGCGTGCGCTGCACCCCGAGCAGGTTGGACAGGCGCGCGTTGCGCTGCGAGATGGCCTCCGCGTTCTTCAGGTGGCCCCACATCACCAGCGCCTTCGCGCTCCACGATCCCTTTCGCACCGAGAGGTGCGCGTCGAGGATGGTCAGCGGCGCGGACACATAGCCGCACGGAGCGACCTCCGCTTCGTTGTTGGCGTTCTCGCAGTTCTTCACCAGGTCCGCCTTGGGGCGGTTGCGCGTGGTGTCGCCGTAGTAGGCGGAGGCGCCAAAGGTGAATCCATCGAAGTGGGTCACGTCGACGCGCGCCACCACGGCCATGTCCGTGGCGCGCTGCACCTCGAAGCGGCGCTGATGCCCACCCACCACCCAGTTGCGCGAGCTGAAGCCCGTGGAGTCCAGTCCGTTGACCAGCTGTCCGGTGAGGCGCAGGCCCCAGGGGAACTTGTAGCGCAGGCGCAGGCCCATCTCGTCCCACGTGTTGGGGATGATGCTCGTCTCCGCCTCGTCACGCGTGGTGCCCAGGTAGTCGATGGGGCGCGAGAACTCACTCAGCGTCCCCACCGCGACATAGAAGCGACCCACCGTGAGCGAGGCGTTCTGGCCCAGCTTCTTGGAGAGGAACAGCTCCTCCACCAGGATCTCGCCGCCCTTGTCCAACTCCTGCTCGAACTCGCCGAACTCCTCGTACTCGAGCTCCATCGCGGTGCCCGTGCCACCGTGCTCGAACTCGACCTCGACTTCCGCCTCGAGGCCGTAGTCGGGCAGCACGCCCTTCAGTTCCACCACCAGCCGCGTCGTGTCGAACTCCACGCGTGAGTCGCGCTGCGAACCACGAGCCCGGTTCTGGTTGAGCCCGTGGTTGAAGTACGCGAACTGAAGCTCTCCATACGAAGTGAAGAACGCCTCCAGCTTCGGGCGCTTCGGAAACAACGACACCGGAGCGGGCTGCTCCGGCACCGGGGCGGGCGTCGCGTCCGGGGAAGGCGTCGGGCTGGAGGCTGGCGCGTCAGCGGGCGCGGGCGTCGGGCTCGCGGGGGCGGCAGGCGCGGGACTCGCCGGCTCCGAAGCCGCGGGCGCGGAGGCCATCGCTGGCGCCGGGGGCGACTCCCCCGAACCGGTGGAGCCATCCGCGCGGGCAACCGCCGCGGAGAGCATCAGGGTGGAACAGAGCAACAGCGACGACGGAACGGAGCGAGGACGAGCGGGCATTGGTGCGCCGCGCACCCTACGCTCATGATTTTGATTTTGCAAACCAGAATCAATTTAGGCTCAAAAGGAAAGGCCCGAGAGCACGGCTCATCGGGCCTCGAGGACGAAGGGGCGTCGCCTCAGCGACTCACCACTTCATCTCTTCCTTGCCAGGGCCAGCCTCCTGTCGCTTCTCGCCGGGGCGGCTCACGCCGGTGAGCGTGGCGCGCACGGTGCCCAGGTCCAGCGTGCCGACGGCGGCCAGGGGCAGCCTGCGGGCATCGTCGGAGATCCACACGTGGACCTCGCGCTTCTGCTTCGGGCGGTCCAGGCGCACGGCGATTCCGGACAGGTGCCACGCGTTGAACTGACCCAGCGGGGTGGTCACCTGCTCCTTCT
Organism: Myxococcus stipitatus DSM 14675; assembly: GCF_000331735.1. Taxonomy (GTDB): domain Bacteria; phylum Myxococcota; class Myxococcia; order Myxococcales; family Myxococcaceae; genus Myxococcus; species Myxococcus stipitatus. The sequence goes on from NC_020126.1 coordinate 3,850,466, forward strand.
TGAGGACCTGTCCCTGCATGCGCCACAGCCTGCGCACGCCGTAGACGTCGAAGCAGACGCTCATGTTCTCCTCGAGTGGGAGCTGGCGCAGCAGGTAGATGGAGCCCGCGACGTCGAGGCCATCCTTGTCGTAGGTGTAGTTGAACTGGCCCTTGCTGCGCTGGCCAATCTGGTAGTCGACCTTGATGGCGCGGTCCTTGTGCGTGAAGGCGACCTCCACCTTGCGGCGCAGCTCGTTCTCCGTCGCGTCCTCCACGTAGCGCCGAGGACGCAACGTGCGAGGGTGGAGCCAGGTGGTGGCGCTGCCTCGGACGCGGCGGACCTTGGAGAAGAAGGAGTTGGTCTGCGCCTCCGCCAGCACGGGGATCTGCCCGTTCTGTTGCTTCTGGACGCGCAGGGTCATCTTCCCGGCCTGGGCGCCCATGGCATCCAGGTCGAACTCCAGCACCTCGCCGGGCATGAACGTCAGCGGCATGCGCAGCGCGGGCAGGGCCTGGGCGCAGGGCTCGACGGTGAGCGGAGGCTCCTCGATGGGAGCCGCCGAGTGGGTGTCAGCGGGCTTCTCGGCGTCGGGCTTGTCGGCCTCCGTGTCCGGAAGCTGGGCCCAGGCGGTACCGCTGGAGCACAGCAGCAACCAGGTCGCGAGCAGGGGGCGCAAGGAGCTCATCCTTCTTCCTTCCACTGGGGACTACGGGGTGCTCTCGGGCGTGTGACGTCCCGAGCGCTTCGCAAATTCGGAGGTGGACCATCGCTGCCGGAGCCGCGCCGTCACGACCTGGCGGACCTGGGCCCATTCTCTCGCATCCTGGCGGATGTCCCAACCGGACCGGACGAGCTGGCGCGCCGCGTCTCGGGCGAACTTCTCGTCGCCCAGCCTGGCGAGCAGCCGCAGGTACTCGAAGTCCTCCAGGCCGTCCCTCAAATGCTTGAGACGCAACGACGGCACGGGCTGGTGTCGAGAATCTCCCAGGCGCTCGGGAGTCCCTGGATAGAAGAACGTCCCGTCTCCGTTGCCGCCGAACTCGAAGAGGTCCTTCCAGGGGTCCTTCTTCGTGTTGTAGGCGAAGACGGTGTCGAAATAGAGCTCGCCGTCCACGCCGTTGACGAACGCCAGTGGCCCCATGGCCCGGTTGAGCATGGCGGAGTGGTCCACCATGTACGAGGCCCACCCGCTGTAGGCCCGCTCCTGCGCGGCCTCTGTCGACGCGCCCCCGTTGCAGCCGTGGGAATTGCAACTCTGATACCACCACACCTGGGTTCCAGAGCGCAGTTGCTTGCGCAGCTCGGTGACGGTGTGGATGGCGCGGCACGTCGCGGGGCCGGGGCGGGGGAAGAAGCAGTTGAGCGTGGGCGCGAGGATGTCCGCGGCGGCGGGGAGTTCGCCCTCCATCGGCGTGGTGATGAGCACTCGGGCGCCCCCGGCTTCGCGGACGCGGCGCGACTGGGTCAACACCAGCGGCACGTCCTGCGGCTTGGGTTCGTCCTTGGCGTAGAAGAAGAGCTGCGTGGGCCAGTCCTTCTTCCGGAAGTGCTCCACGAAGGCGCGGTAGTAGGCGACCCGTTCCGCCTCCGTGTGGGCCTTCTTGTTGTCGCGCAGGTCCGTCGTGGTGAAGCGGGCACCGGAGGGCAGCAGGCTTCCGTCGAGGAAGGGCGCCATCTCCGCGTCGTACTCCCGCCAGTCGACCACGGCCCGGCCGTCCTCGAAGCGCACCGGCGGCGGCGACATGCTCATGCCGTGCGCACTCACGCGGTGCTCCAACAGCATGCGCGCGTACGCACGCAGCAGGGCCTTCGCCTCGGACGACTCCGCGTTCAGCCCATGGCCTCGGGCGATGCTCAGCTGCGAGATGCCGAAGCTCGTGGGCAGCGAGGCCGTCGCCGGCAGCACGAAGGGCTGCACCTCCACCGTGAAGGGCACCGAGACGTGCTCGCGTGAGTCGAGGCGCGCGCGCAGCTTGCCTCGGTACGTGCCGGGCTCCTGGCTCTCGGGCGCGCAGACCTCCACGTAGAGGACCGCGGGCAGCTCCGGGTGCTCGACGGGCGCGCTCACGGGGAGGAGCGGGTCGGGCCAGGGGCCCTTGGCGCCCTGTGCGTTGGAGGGCACCGCCACGTCCAGATATCCCTCGCGCCAGAGGGCCGCGCGCAGCGGCGCTCCGGGGCCCTCGAGAAACAGCGAGGGGACTTTCAGCTGTCGCACCGAGCCGGGGAGCACCACCTGCACTCCCTCGCACTCACCGCGCGCCACGCTCACCCGGGCCTGGCGAGTGCCCTGGAGCGAGGCTCCAGGTCTCACCTTGACCAAGGGGGACACCACCTCGGCTTCCGGCGTGGCGGCCATCGCCGCCATCACCACCCACGCCCATTCCGCGCCCATCCGCCCCCTTCGCTCTCCAGCGGTCCTACCCGCCACCGCCCTCCGCGCGCGCCACCGTCACGGCGCGCCCGGGTTGATAGTCCGTGATTTCCGCCACCACCGTGCCCAGGACCAGGTCCGCCTCCACACGCACCAGCACGTGCCGGCTGTCCGCCGTGAAGTAGACGACCATGTCCCGCTTCGTGTTCAGGTTGCCGCCGAACTCCGCCTGCACCCGCGTCTTGAAGACCTCCTGCTCTCCGAGCTCCGTCTCGAGCGTCTCGCGCGACTCCACCTTCGCGCGCATCGTGAAGCTCTTGCTGCCGGTGAAGACCGGGAAGGCGTACTCGCCGCCGACGACCAGCACCTGGTTGCGCAGCGCGAAGGTGGCGCCCGTCACGTCCAGCGTGCCTTCGGTGAGCTCCGCGGTGGACTCGCGCGGCGCCTCGCCTTCGCGCTGCTTCACCACGTGGGCGCTCTTGCCATCCGGGCTTATCTGGATGCGCTGGCGGCGGCGCTTGCCGTTCTCGTCCGCGTGCAGCTCGCTGCCCGCCACGCGCTGCGTGTCCGCCTGCCAGTAGGACACGAACTTGTCCTTGATGGGCCAGACGCCGATGAGCGCTTCCGAGCGCGCCACGGCGACGATGGGCCACACGTCCACCCCCCATTGCTTCATCGGCGCGCCCACCGTCACCTGCGCGGTGCCGGCCGTGACGCCGAAGTACTTCACGCGATACTGGGCTTGCTCACCGGGGCTGAACGCCGAGGTCGTGGGGGCTTGCTGGGCCAGGGCCGACGCGGACCAGACCAGGCCCGCCACCACCGCCGCGAACCCCCAATTGGACTGCGTAAGCATCGAGTGAGCTCCCTCGCTTGGACGTTAAGTAGCGTGGCTGCATGCCGCCAGGCCTTGCCCCGAACCATTCCCGCCACTCCACATTTCCCACTGACGCGCCCGCCCGGCGGGCATTCAACGGACGCACGTCCACCCGGCCGTGGGGGCACCCCGAGGGCGAGCGTCCCCGCAGTCTGGCACGGGGGAGCCCCAGGACGCCTCTTTCCACCCCCAGGCAGGCCGCTCTCCAGGCGAGTCGAGCATGTCCACCGGCGGACACCACTGCTAGCCTGCAAGGCTGGCACATCTCCAGCCCGGAGGTGCCTTGCCCGGAGGCGCGGGAACATGGCCGGTGACTACGACTTCGACGACGACGACCACAAGGAATCCGCGACGGGGGGAAGCCGCAAGGAGTTCGACTGTCCGGGCTGCAATGCCAACAACCCCGTGGACGACGGCTACGGCGACGGTGACGAGCTGCGCTGCAACTACTGCGGCTGCGAGTACAAGGTCACCGTCAACGCGGAGGGCCGCGTGAAGTTCAAGGAGATTTGAGGGCGCGGAAGGGGCGCCCCCGAGTCTCAGGTGCGCTCGCCGAAGACGGCGGTGCCCACGCGAACGTGCGTGGCACCCGCATGGATGGCCCGCTCGAAGTCGTGCGTGGTGCCCATGGACAGCTGGGGCAGCCCGTGGTGCTGGGCCAATTCCCGCAGCGCCTGGAAGTACCCGAGCGCACGCGCCTCGTCGTCCGTCGGCGGGGGCAGCGACATGAGCCCCACCAGCGCCAGGCCCGGCAACGCGCGCACCTGCGTGAGGAACTCCGGCAGCGCGGAGGGCTCGAGGCCGGACTTGGTGGACTCGCCGCCCACGTTGACCTCGACGTAGCAGGGCAGGGGCGTGGTGCCCTCGCGCCGCTTGGACAACTCGCGCGCCACCTCCAGCCGCTCCAGCGCGTGGAAGGCGTGGGCCACCTTGGCCACGTACTTCACCTTGTTCGTCTGGAGCGGGCCGATGGCATGCCAGCGAAGACCTTCCAGGTCGGCCAGCTCCGCGGCCTTGTCCCGCAGCTCCTGGGCGTAGTTCTCCCCGAAGTCGCGCTGACCCGCCGCGTAGGCCTCCCGGATGAGGGCCGCCGGCTTCAGCTTGGACACCGCCACCAGCGTCACCGACTCCACGGGCCGGCCCGCACGTACACAGGCCTCCGCCACGCGCGCACGCACCGACGCCAACCGCTCCGCGATTCCAGAACCCATGCTCAACGCTTCCAGGCCAGGGGCACGCCCGCGCGCTCCATCAACGCGAGGGTCTCCCCCAAGGGCAGGCCCACGACATTGGTGGGGCTTCCGTCCACGGAGGCGACCAGGAAGCCGCCCTTGCCCTGGATGGCGTAGGCGCCCGCACGGTCCACCGGTTCCCCGGTGCTCACGTACCAGTCGATTTCCGCGGCGCTCAACGCGCGGAAGGTGACGCGGGTGTGCACCGCCAGCGCCTCTTCGTGCCGGCCCGCGAGCGCGACGCCGGTGAAGACGTCATGCGTCTTTCCCGACAGTCGGCCGAGCATCTCGCGGGCTTCGTCCGGGCTCTGGGGCTTTCCGAGCAGCTCGGTGCCGACGGCCACGGTGGTGTCCGCGGCCAACACCCAGGCTCCCGGGGAGCGGGCGGCCACGACGCGCGCCTTCTCGCGGGCCAGACGCAGGACGTAGGCCCTGGCCTCCTCGCCCGGGTGGGGCGTTTCGTCGATGTCCGCCGCGGAGACGGTAAAAGTGAGTCCCAATTGCGACAAGAAGTCGCGGCGGCGGGGTGAACCCGAGGCCAGGACGAGCAACGTTTGATCAGCGTGCGTGTGCATGTTACGGCTCCAGGCGTCCTTAGCAGACTTGCGCCTCGGAGTGGACTCTACGGATGAATCCCGCGGACCTCCTGTCGGCCATGAAGCGGACAGTGGAGCAACTGGCCGCCTACAACGAGATGGCGAAGGCGTTGACGTCCACGCTGGAGCTGCGCGAGGTGCTCGCGCTCGTGATGCAGAAGGTCAGCAGCCTGCTGCTGCCTCGCAACTGGTCCCTCATCCTCCTGGATGAGCGCACCGGAAAGCTCTCCTTCGAAATCGCCGTGGGCGAGGGCGCGGGGGTCCTCAAGGGCCTCCAGCTCAATCCCGGAGAGGGCATCGCCGGCGCCGTCTTCTCCTCGGGCGTGGCGCGGCTCGTCCACGATGTGGGCGGAGACCCCAGCTTCTCGCCCCGCTTCGATGAGGCGTCCGCCTTCCACACCCGCTCCATCCTCGCCGTGCCGCTCCTGTCGCGAGGCCACGTGCTGGGCGTCATCGAGCTGGTCAACGGTCCCACCGACCCGCCCTTCTCCAACGACGACCTCACCACGCTGACGGCCATCGCGGACTACGCGGCCATCGCCATCGAGAACGCGCGCAACTTCCGCCGGGTGCAGGAGCTCACGATCACCGACGAGCACACCGGCTGCTACAACGCCCGGCACCTGCGCGCGCTGCTGGACACGGAGGTGAAGCGCTCGGCGCGCTTCCGCCACCCGCTGTCGCTCGTGTTCCTGGACCTGGACCACTTCAAGAGCGTCAATGATCGGCACGGGCACCTGATGGGCAGCGCCACGCTCAAGGAAGTGGGCGACCTGCTCATGGCCCAGGGGCGCAACGGCCTGGACGCTGTCTTCCGCTACGGCGGCGACGAGTTCGCCATCCTCCTGGTGGAGACGGACCAGGACGGCGCGACGCAAATCGCCCAGCGCGTGTGCGACGCGTTCCGAGGTCGCTCCTTCCTCGTCGACCACGGCCTGGACGTTCGCGTCACCGCCAGCGTGGGCGTGGCCACGTTCCCGGACCATGCCACCTCCGCGGTGGACCTCATCCGCTCGGCGGACTTCGCCATGTACGGGGCCAAGGCGCGGGGCCGTGACGGCATCTGCGTCGCGGAACAGCCCCGCTCCGACTCGAGCGGCGGCGGCTCCGACGTCCCCTGACCGTGCTTCGAAAAGACCAAGGGCCGGGGAGGGAAGTACCCTCGGCCCGGCCCTCGTGGGACTGCACTGGGGAGCGGACTACCCCGCGCCAACCACCGAGTCGATGGCCTCGGTGTTCGTCACGACGTTGCCGTTCTTCTTCAGCGCCTTGAGGAAGGAGTCCGTCACCTCGATCTGCTTGGCCTGCTCGGCCTGGGTGCGCAGCGCGTCCTTCTTCTGGTCGAAGCCCGCGGCATCCGGCTTCTGACGCTCCACCACCTGCGCGACCACGAAGCCCTCGCCCACCGGGAAGACCTCACCCAGCACCTGCGGAGCACTGGCCGCGAAGGCCGCCTTCACCAGCGCGGGCGCGGGGCCCAGGTGCGGCACGGCCTCACCCTCGGCGGTGAAGCTGTCGGTCTGCACGGCCTCCGGACGGGTCTCCGTCTCGAAGCGCAGCAGCGCGGGCTGCTCCTTCTCCGGCGGGAAGAGGTCCTTCATCACCTTGCCGGCCTGCACGTCGGCCAGCGCCTTCTGGGCCTCCGTCTTGGCCTGCTCCTTCGCGCGGTCCTGCTTGAAGAGGGTGGTGGCAATCTCGTCCTGGACGTCTTCCAGCTTCTTGTCCTGGGCCGCCTGCTTCTCCTCCACCTTCACCAGGTGCACGCCGAACTTCGTCTCCACCGGCGCGGTGACCTCTCCGGCCTTGAGCGAGAACGCCGCGTTCGCCAGCGCCGGCTCCCAGCTGCCGCGCTCCACCCAGCCCAGGTCGCCACCGCGCGCCTTGCTGCCCGGGTCCTCGCTGCTCTCGCGAGCCACCGCGGCGAAGTCCTTGCCGCCGTCGAGCTCCTTCTTCAGCGCCTCCGCCTTCTTCAGCGCCTCCGCCTTCTGCTCGGCGGTGGCGTCCGGGGGCAGCTTCACCAGCACCTGGCGGGCGCGGATGCGCTCGGGCTGCTGGTAGACGAACTTGTTCGCCTCGAAGTAGTCCTTGATCTCCTTCTCGTGCGCCTTCTTCCACTCGGCGAGCTGGGCGGCGGTGGGCGCCGCGACCTTGTCCGCGTACATGGAGGGCAGGAAGCGCGCGAAGACGACCTTGGCCTGGTTGCCGTCCTTCTCGTAGCGGGCCCGGACCTCGTCCTCGGAGACGGCCGCGTTGGAGCGGACGACCTCAATCATCTTCTGGGCGGCGAGCTGGCGGCGCAGCTCACCCTCGAACTCCTGGGGCGTCTTCCGGTAGAAGTCGCGCAGCACCTGCTGATAGCGCGAGAAGTCGAACCCGCCCTCCTTGGCATGGAAGTCCGTGTTCTGGTGGATGAGCTTGCGCAGCTCCTCATCCGACGGGGTGATGCCACGCTGCTCGGCCGCCTGGGCGAGCAGTTCCGTGTTCACCAACCTGTCGAGCACCTGGTTGTGCATGCCGAACTGGCGTGCCACGGACTCAGGGATGGGGCTGCCCTGGGCGCGCAGCTGATTCATCTGCCGGGCCCAGGCGGTGGCGAAGTCGCGCAGCGGAATCTCCTTGCCGTTCACGGTGGCGACCGAGCCGGGGGCCGTGGTGGCCGGTCCCGAGGCGCCAAAGCCGGTGCTTCCCGGCCCGAACTGCAACGTGAACACCACCGCGATGCCGATGATGAACAGCAGGGAGAAGACCTTCCGGGGGTTCAGACCGTCCATTGTCGTCACTTCGAGAGCAAACGCGCCGAGAAAAGTCGTGCGGAAGGACTCGCGACGCGGTGTTGTTGGTAGCCCGGCCGGAGGGTGGTTGACCTGCGACCACCCCCCTCGCAGGGCCTTGACTGCCTAGGACACTGCACCGGAAAATGCAAGCGATTTAGAGAACTTAGCCGGACCCCCTTCCTTCATTCCTCCCTTCCACCCCGGAATTCCCCTCTGTGCTGTCGCTCCTCAAGCGATATCGGCGCCCCCTGATTGTCGGGGCCCTGTTGCTCTACCCTCTGGTCGCCTTCCTGCTGAGCGGGCGCAAGGGCAGGGACCCCAACCCCATCGACCGGGCCGTCATCGCCGTGACGTCCCCGGTCCAGCAGGCCCTCACGGCCAGCATCGAGGGGGCGGTGTCGGCCGTGCGCCACTACCTGGACCTGCGCGGGGTGCGTCAGGAGAACGACGCCCTGCGCCTGGAGAACCTCCAACTGAGGGCCTCGGTCCAGGCGCTGGGCGAGTCGCGCACGGAGAACGAGCGGCTGCGCAAGCTCCTGGGGTACGCGGAGGCGGCGGCCGGCCCGGAGATTCCGGCGCGGGTGGTGGGCGTCAATCCGGTGGCCAAGCTCCTGTCGGTGCGCATCAGCGGCGGTGAGAAGGACGGGGTGTTCCGGGGCATGTCGGTGGTGACGCCGGACGGAATCGTGGGGCAGGTCATCCGGGCGACCGGGAGCTACTCGGACGTGGCGCTGGTGACGGACCCGCAGAGCCGGGTGGCGGTGAGGGTGCAGCGCTCGCGGGCGCGGGGGACGGCCGCGGGGGCGGGTAATGGGCCCCTGAAGCTGGAGAACATGCTGCGCACCGAGGACGTGGACAACGGCGACCTCATCATTACGTCCGGCACGGATGGCATCTATCCTCCGGGGCTCGTGGTAGGCCGGGTGACGAACCTGGAGAAGAAGGAGCACGGCATGTTCCAGGGAGCGGACATCGTGCCGGCGGTGGACACCAGCAAGCTGGAGGAGGTGCTGGTGGTGGGCAGCCCGTACAGCGCCATGGCGCAGGGCAGCGCGGCGGAGGGCGCGTCGAAATGAAGTTCCTGGTGACGGTGGGCATCGCGCTGGCGCTGCTCACCTTGGAGTCGGTGGTCGTCAAGCAGGCGGGGCTGGTGCTCGGCCGCATCGATGTCACCGTGGTGCTGGTGGCCTTCCTCGCGCTGCGTGCCACGCTGCTCGAAGGGGCCTTCTCCGCGTTCGCGGTCGGCTATCTGTTGGACCTGATGAGCGGGCAGCCCACGGGGCTGTTCACCTTCCTCGCGGTCTTCACCTTCCTGGTGGGCCGGCTCGTCTCCACCTTCGTGGACGTGCGAGGCGCCTTGCCCTTCGCGCTGTTCGCGGTGGGCGCGGACGTGGGGCATGGGTTGCTCGCGGCCTTCTTCACCTGGCTGACGGTGAAGGATGGCGGCACGGGCCCGGTGCTCGCGGGGTTGCCCGTGCAGGTGGCGCTCACGGGCGCCGCGGCCCTGGTGCTCTTCCCGTTGCTGCGGCGCTTCGAGGCGGCGCAGGACCGGCCCGCGGGGTTGCTGAGGTGACGCCTCCGACGCTGGGGAACACGACGCCCGGACGCGAGCTGCGCCGGCGCTTCCTGTGGCTGGGCCTGGCCATGACGGCGGGCCTGGCGCTCTTGTCCATCCAGCTCTACCGGCTGCAAATCACCCGAGGCGAGGAGTACTCCGCCAAGAGCGTGGCCAACTTCGTCAAGGAAGTGCGGCTGCGCGCCGACCGCGGCGTCATCAAGGACGCGCGCGGCACCATCCTGGTCGACAGCCGCCCGTCCTTCGACGCGGTGGTGACGCCCGCCTTCTGCACCGACTGCGCGGAGCAGGTCATCCCGCGTCTCGCGGAGCTGCTCCGGTGGGACGCGGACCAGGCGAAGAAGGTGGAGGACCTGGTGCGCCAGGGCCGCCGCAACGCGCCCTTCCAGCCGGTGCCCGTGCGCGTGGACCTCACGCGGGACGAGTACGACCGGCTGGCCGCGCGCCGGGACATCCTCGACGGCGTGGAGGTGGCGCCCGTTCCGCACCGCCACTACCGGACCAACACGGTGCTGTCGCACGTGCTGGGCTACATGAACGAAATCACCCAGGAGGAACTGGAGCGGCTCAACGCGGATGGCTCGCGCTACGCCCTGGGGGACTACATCGGCCGCCGAGGCCTGGAGCGCTACTTCGAGCAGCGCCTGCGCGGCGCGGACGGCGTGCGCAAGGAAGTCGTCAACGCCCGCGGCCAGAAGATTGAAGAGCTCAACGTCAAGCTGGGCGACAACGCCGTGGTGCAGCCCAAGGCGGGCAGCAACCTGGTGCTGTCCATCGACATGCGCCTGCAAGAAGAAGCGGAGCGCGCATTCCCCGGCGTGACGGGCGCGGTGGTGGCCATCGACGTCAACACGGGCTTCATCCGCGCGCTGGTGTCCCGGCCGGGCTTCGATCCGAACCTCCTGACGGGCCGCGTGACGCCCACGCAGATGGCGCAGCTGTCCAGGGACCCGCTGGAGCCGATGATCAACCGCGTGGCCGCGGAGCACTACAGCCCGGGCTCCACGTTCAAGGTCGTCACCGCGCTGGCGGCGTTCAAGTCCGGCGCCTTCCGGCCGGAGACGATGGTGAACTGCCCCGGTGGCTACCGCCTGGGTGCGCGCACGTGGCGCTGCCACCTGGACCGGGGCCACGGCCTGGTCGACGGGCTGGTGGCGATGAAGAGCTCGTGCGACACGTGGTTCTACAAGGTCGCGGACACCATCGGCCTGGACCCCATTGGCGAGATGGGCAAGTCGCTGGGCCTGGGCAGCCCCACCGGCATCAACGTGGTGGCGGAGGTGCCCGGCATCATGCCCACCACCGCGTACCACGACAAAGCCTCACCGGGCGGCTACACCAAGGGCATGGCGCTCAACAGCTCCATCGGCCAGGGCGACAACAACGTCACGCCGCTGCAGCTCGCGCTCGTCTATGCGGCCATCGCCAACGGCGGCACGCTCTACAAGCCGCAGCTGGTGCAGCGACTGGAGAACCTGGACGGCCAGGTCGTCGAGGAGTTCCAGCCGGAGGTGGTCCGCAAGGTGGACCTGCCGCCCGCGCACCTGAAGGCGGTGATAGAGGGCCTGGTGAAGGTCGCCCACGAGCCGGGCGGCACCGCCTACCGCTCCCGCCTCAAGGTGATGCGCGACCTGGACATCAAGATCGCGGCGAAGACGGGCACGGCCCAGGTGGCGCGGCTGGGCGCCATCCGCCTGAAGACCCACCAGATGAGCTTCTTCGAGCGAGACCATGCGTGGTTCGCGGGCTTCGCTCCGGCGGACAAGCCGGAGCTCGCGGTGGTGGTGCTCAACGAGCACGGAGGCCACGGCGGCGCGGACGCCGCGCCCACCGCGATGGCCGTCATCCAGAAGTACATGGACCTGAAGACGCTGGACGCCACCGCGCCTCCGCCCAGGCCCAACCAACCCTATACCCCCACGCTCACGCGCGCTCCGTCGCCCGACGAGGCGGCCCTGACGCGCGGCGTGCGTCCTCCCAAGGTGCTGCTGCCGGGCGACGAGGAGTCGGAGGACACGCATGCAACTCAGGATTGAGCGGCGGATGGTGCCCCACGTCCCCTGGGGCCTCATCATCTGCGTGCTGGGCGTGGCCCTCCTGGGCATCTGGAACCTGGCCTCCGCGTCGCGTCCCCCGCTGGCGCCGGTGTGGTCCACCCAGGCGCTGTACCTGGGGTTGGGCGTCGCCGCCGTCCTGGTGGTGTGCCTGGTGGACTACCGCTGGATTCAGCGGATGGCGGTGCCCATCTACGTCGTCAACATCCTGGCGCTCATCGCCCTGCGCTTCGTGGGCCATACCGCCAAGGGCGCGGAGAGCTGGTTCGCCATCGGCCCGTTCCGCCTCCAGCCCGCGGAGTTCATGAAGATTGGCGTCGTGCTGATGCTGGCCAAGGTCTACCACGACGACTTCCGCCCCAATGAGCCGTCCTACAGCCTGCTGCGCCTGTGGAAGCCGGTGCTGGTGGTGGCGGTGCCCTTCATCCTGGTGCTGGTGCAGCCGGACCTGGGCACCGCGCTGATGATTGGCCTGTCCTCGCTCACCGTCATCCTCTTCGGGAAGGTGCGCTGGTACCTGGTGGCCACGCTGCTGGCGGCGGTGCTCGCGGGCGCCATCGTCATCTGGAACGACTACGTCCGGGACGTGCCGGAGCCCCGGCCCACCATCGTCCGGCACTACCTCAAGAAGCACCAGAGCCAGCGCATCTCCGGGTGGCTGGACCCGGAGGCGGACCTGCGCGGCAGCGGCTACCACGCGGCGCAGTCGAAGATCGCGGTGGGCAGCGGCGGCGTGTCCGGCAAGGGCTGGCGCGAGGGAACCCAGACGGGCCTGCGCTTCCTGCCGGAGCAGCACACCGACTTCATCTTCTCCGTGTGGGCGGAGGAGCACGGCTTCGTGCTGTGCACGTTGCTGCTCGTGCTCTATGGCGCCATCTTCATCTTCGGCCTGGGGGTGGGCTTCAACGCCCGAGACAGGTTCGGCGCCTTCGTCGCCGTGGGCGTCGTGGCCATGCTCTTCTGGCAGGTGTTCGAGAACATCGGCATGGTCATCGGCTTGTTGCCCGTGACGGGAATTACCTTGCCATTAATGAGTTATGGCGGGTCTTCCATGATGTCCGTGATGCTCAGTATTGGCTTGCTAGTGAACATCAGCATGCGCCGTCACATGTTCTGAGACGTCGCGAGTATTGACTCCCCGTTAGTGCTTCCTCGCGGGAGGCTCGGCGGACGCCCTGACAGTGGTGTATGAATCGCCCCACCAATTCCGGGGGGAGGGCAAGTCCCTCTCGGGCCGGTGGAGGTTTGCATGCAGCGGAAGGGTGGGCTGAAGGCGACTGGGAGCGTCCGCGTGGCGGACATCACCGTGGCGGCGCGAGACGTGAAACCGCCCGAGGTGAGGCCTGGTGGCGGCCCGGTGAGGGAGGAGCTTCGCCGGCCGGTGACACAGCCGGGTGCGTCATTCCTGCCTGTCATCGAGCGCAACCAGGGGGAGCCCGAGCACCGTGAGTTTCCCCGGGCGCAGCTGACGACGCGTTTCGAGGTCTGGGTGGATGACGATGCCGGCGGGCGCCGTTTCTCGGCGAGCCTGGCGTCCGTCAACGTCAGCGTCAGCGGCGCCTTCCTGGAGAGCACCTTCTACCTGCCGCTGGGCACGGTCCTGGGCGTGAGCTTCATCCTGGAGCCGGGCGCTTCGCCGGTGAGGGCTCGGGCTGAAATCGTCCGGGAGGAGCGCTCCGACGGGCCGGAGGGCCGCAGCGGCTTTGGCATCCGCTTCCTCGACTTCAGTGGACAGACAGAAGTGGCGCTGGCTCGGCTCTTCGTGGGGGCGCGATTGAGAGCCTTCGCGGAAGACTACCTGCGCTCTCAGCGGGCGCGCTCATTGCCCAATGAGCTGGAGCGGGTGGTGGATGTCCTTTCCGCGTGGGAGCTGCTCAAGGCCACGAGCACCGAAGCCGACCCCTGGCAGGCGAAGTAGGACTGAAAACCATCTGCTTTGAGTTCCGCCTGTCTCAATTGTGGGACAAGCAGGAGGGGAGACACGGATTGCACAGCGGCTCGCCCAGGGCCGTGGGCGTCACCGCGAACCGCGTGTCTCAGGCAGGCTTTCCGCCGGCGAGCAAGCGCCGGCGCTCAGCCTGATAGTGTGCTGAACACAGTCCCTTCGAGCGCTGCTCGCGCGTGCACTCCGGCATGGTGCAGCGCCGGTCCGCCGCGACCATGTTGCCCGCAAGGGCCTTGGGCGGGCGGCCACGGCGGCGGCTGGCCACCATCACGTTGTGGCCATTGGCGCCTGAGGGCATCCCCTGATTCATCGCGCGGAGGACGCCGCGGCCAATCGCATCACCCAGCGCCTCCGCCCAGTTCACCATGGTGGGGGTCAGCGGGACTTTCGACAACTCCTTACGTGGTCGTGCCATGAAAACTCCTGTGAAAACAGTCAAACCAAACAAGACTTCCAATGCGCTTATTTGGCTGCGGATGTCAACACTGTCAATACAACCATCGAGGGGTCTTGTATGACTCGCAAGGCATCGGGGATAAATTGATGACAAGACTGCAAGGGGATACGTGTTTCCCGCAGGCGCGTCTCAGTGCGAGACACTGTCCATTGTGGATTTGTCCACAGCGATGGAAATGGTACGAAATATGAGAAATCGCTGAAGGCTCGCGGACAAAGCTTGCGTGAGAGCGCTCGGGCTCAAGGCAGACGGAGCGGCTCAATCACCGAGACAGGCGGAGGAAAGGGCGAGCGTTCGGTAGGACTCCGGGATGCGGAGGGCATCTGGCGGGGACCGGGTCCTGGGAGTGCCGGGTGGGGCGGGAGCGACGCGCCGGACCCCGCGCCGCGGAAGCCGGGTGGGGCTCCGCGCGCCGAGGTCCGGCGATACGGTTACAGCGCCTTCTTGATGGCGTCCTCGATCTTCGCCTTGGGGACGGCGCCGACAATCTGTTCCACCACCTTGCCGCCCTTGAAGACGAGCAGCGTGGGGATGGACCGGATGCCGTACTGCTGCGGCGTGTCCTGGTTGTCGTCGATGTTGATCTTGGTGAACTTCACCTGGCTCCCATACTGGGTCGCGAGCGCATCGATGTGCGGGGCGATGGCGCGGCACGGCGCGCACCACGTCGCCCAGAAGTCCACCAGCACGGGCTGCTGGGAATCCAGCACCTGCGCCTTGAAGTCGCCATCTCCCACGTTCGTCACGTTGTCGCCTGCCATGGTGTCTCCTTCGGGCCCTCTGTGGCCTGGACGGCGCGTCGTCTAGTACGCGCCCCGTGGGCCTGCAACCATCGGCCGCCCATCAGCCGATCTGCCCGAAAGGATGCGGAGCCGTGTCGGGCGTTTCACCTCCCCTGGTGAACGGTTCCCCCCAGGGACGGGGGGCTGGTGTAGGCTGCCTGCCGTGACGAAGCTCTTTCTTCCGCAGGCCCAGCTCGAGGAGTGGGCACTGGCGGACAAAGCAGACCTGCGTGACGGCAGGTTGGTGGTCATGGCGGAGGGCGGAACGGCCTTCGCCGTCGCCCCGGCCGTGCATTTCTTGCAAATCGTGTCGGGTGAGGACACCCATGGGCTGGTCGCCCGGGTGAAGACCGAGGAGCAGCTCTCCCGCCTGGGGGCCGAGCAGATGGCCGACTCGGTGCTGGTGGGAGAGTCCGCCTACGAGGTCGTTCCGGGGTATGTGGCGGAGGTGCCTTCCGGAGCTCCCAAGCCGGAGAGCGCGGGGAAGAAGCCCGACTCAGAGACGGACCTGCTGGCGGCGTTCCTCCTCAACAAGATGGGCTGATTCGCCCGTCCGACCTGGTTATGTGCCTGTCCCCATGAGCCATACGCTCGTCTCGCTTGCCTGCCATGCCTACGGCATCGCCGCCGTGGCGTATCTCGCCTACCTCGTCCGCCAATCGGATGCGCTGGCCATGGCCGGCCGTGTGCTGGTGGGCGGTGGCCTGGTGCTGCACGGGGTGGCGCTGTTCGAGCTGCTGGGGGCCCAGTCCGGCCGGCCGGTGGGCATGGCGCAGGGCTTCTCCACGCTGGCCTTCCTGCTGCTGGCCATCTTCCTGGCGCTGGATGTGCGCTACCGCCGGCCGGTCATCGGGGCGTTCCTGACGCCGCTGGCGGTGACGGTGCTGCTGCCGGGGCTGTTGATGCACGGAGGCCAGTCGCCGCTGCCCCCGGGCGTGCGTCAGCCGTTGCTGCCGCTGCACATCACGCTGGCGCTGCTGGGATTGGCGGCGTTCGCGGTGGCCGCGGGGGTGGGGGTGATGTACCTGCTCATGGAGCGCCAGGTGCGCGCCAAGCGCTTTGGCTTGCTGTTCGCGCGCCTGCCGTCGCTGGAGTTCCTGGACACCCTCAACCGGCGGCTGGTGGTGTGGGGCTTCATCGCGCTGTCCATCACGTTGGCGACGGGCGCGTTCTTCGTGAGCACCACGCGGGGCTGGACCTGGGATGGGAAGTCCATTGCCACGGTGGTGGCGTGGGCGGTGTTCGCGGCGCTGGTCAACGCGCGCATCTTCGCGGGCTGGCGGGGGCGCCGGGTGGCGCTCTTGACGATGGCGGGGTTCTGTCTGGTGCTCGTGTCCTTCCTGACTTCGTATGACCTGACGTCGTCGAGCCCCACGGCCGCCATGAGGATTCCGTGAGCACGGAGCTCGTCTGTATTGGCTTGTCGCACCGCACCGCGCCGCTGGTGGTGCGCGAGCGGTTGGCCTTGTCCGACACGCGTCAGGTGGAAGTGCTCCAGCGGTTGGCGCAGGCCCCGGTGGAGGTGTTGTGGGTCTCCACGTGCAACCGGGTGGAGGTGTATCTGTCGGCGCCGGATGGGCAGATGGCTCGCTCGCGCGCGGTGGCGGAGCTGGAGGCGCTGGGCGGCGTGGAGGCGCGGGACCACCTGTACGAGCACCGAGGAGAGGCGGCCCTCATCCACCTGTTCCGGGTGGCGTCCAGCCTGGACTCCATGGTGCTGGGCGAGGCGCAGATCCTGGGGCAGGTGAAGGACGCCTTCGAGCGGGGGCAGGGCGCGGGCGCGGTGCGAGGTGAATTGACTCGGGCGTGCGCGGCGGCTTTCGGGTGCGCCAAGCGGGTGCGCACGGAGACGGCCATCGGCCGGGCGGCGACGTCCATGGCGTCGGCGGCGGTGCAACTGGCCAGCAAGGTGTTCGACGGCTTGAAGGGCAAGACGGTGCTGGTGGTGGGCGCGGGAGAGATGGGAGAGCTGGCGGCGCGCCATCTTCAGCAGGCGGGCGCGACGAAGCTCTTCATCACCAACCGCACGCTGTCCCGGGCGGAGGCGCTCGCGGCGGAGGTGGGCGGCGCGGCGCGTCCCTTCGAGGAGCTGTTCTCGCTCCTGACGGCCGCGGACGTGGTGGTGTGCAGCACCGCGTCGCCGGTGCCCCTCTTCACGAAGGAGAACGTCGGCGCGGTGGGCAAGGCGCGCAAGGGCCGTCCCCTGTTCATGGTGGACCTGGCGGTGCCTCGGGACATCGATCCCGGGGTGGGCACGCTGGACTGGGTGCACGCCTACGACGTGGACGACATCCAGAAGTTCGTCGCGGACAACGCGGCGGCGCGCGCGGAGGAAGCGCACAAGGCGGGCGTGCTGGTGGCGCAGGAGGTGGCGCGCTTCGTCAAGGAGCGCGCGCTGCGCGAAGGCATGCCCGTGTTGGCGCGGCTTCGTCAGCGCGCGGAGACCATTGCCCGCGCGGAGGTCGAGCGCACCCTGGCGTCGCTGGGGGATGGGCTCTCCGAGAAACAGCGCAAGAGCATCGAGGCCATGGGACGCGCCATCGTCAACAAGTTGCTGCACGAGCCCACGTCGCGTCTGCGCGCGGTGGGCCCGGAGGGTGAGGGGAACCGGCTGGCGGGTGCGGCCGCGGAGCTGTTCGGGCTCCTGGAGGCGGAGCTCGAGGCGGCGGAGCAGTCCACCATGGCGCCGGCCGCTCAGGCCGCGCCGGGAGCGAAGCGATGAAGGCCGTGCGTATCGCCACCCGGCAGAGCCCGCTGGCGCTCTGGCAGGCCCGTCACGTGGGTGCGCTGCTGGCCGCGCACCACCCGGGCCTGGAAGTGTCCCTCGTGGAGATGACCACGGAGGGAGACCGCTTCCTGTCCGCGCCGCTGTCCGCGGTGGGCGGCAAGGGCCTGTTCGTGAAGGAGATCGAGCAGGCGCTCATCGACGGCCGCGCGGACCTGGCGGTGCACAGCTTGAAGGACATGACGTCCGAGCTGCCCGAGGGGTTGATTCTCGCGGCCGTCCCCACGCGCGAGGACCCTCGCGATGCCTTCTGCGGGCTCGGGGGCCTCACGCTGGACACGCTGCCCCAGGGGGCTCGCGTGGGCACGTCGTCGCTGCGCCGCAGCTGCATCCTCCGCTCGCGCCGCCCGGACCTGGACATCGTGAGCCTGCGCGGCAACGTGCAGACGCGCCTCCAGAAGACGAAGGAGCTGGGGCTTTCTGGCGCGGTGCTCGCGTACGCGGGCCTGCGGCGGCTGGGGCTCGAGGACGTCATCACCCAGGTGCTCTCCACGGAGGTGAGTCTTCCGGCGGTGGGGCAGGGCGTGCTCGCCATCCAGTGCCGGGGGGAGGACGCGCGTGTTCGCGGGTTGCTCGCGCCCCTGGAGGATGCGACGACGCGCGTGGCGGTGACGGCGGAGCGGGCGCTGCTCGCGAAGCTGGAGGGTGGCTGCACGGTTCCCCTGGCGGGCCATGCGACGGTGTCCGAGGGCCAGGTGCACCTGCGCGCGCTCGTGGGCCGTCCGGACGGCACACGCGTGGTGCGGGGCGAGGTCCGTGGCCTCGTGGCGAACGCCCAGGCGCTGGGTGAAGCGTTGGCCGCGGACCTGTTGTCGCGGGGCGCGGCGGACATCCTGCGTGATTTCGCTCGCCGCCCGGGCTCGGGGGCCTAGACTGCCGCGCGCGTGGAACGGCGACTGGAAGGCATTCGAGTTTTGGTGACGCGCCCGCGTGAGCGGGCCGAGGAGCTGTGCTTCCTGCTGGAGGACGAGGGCGCGGAGGTGCTCAGCCTCCCGCTCCTGGAGCTGCGTCCGCCGGAGGACCCGCGTCCTTTGGCGTCCGCGGCCGAGCACATCCAGCGTTACCGGTGGGTGGTGTTCGCCAGTCCGTCGGGGGTGGATGCCCTGATGGACGCCTTGCGCGAGGCGGGGACGATGTCCCGGTTGGACCGCGTGAGGCTGGCGGCGGTGGGGCCTCGGACGGCGCGCGCGGTGAAGGGGTATGGCCTGGAGGTCGCCGCCGAGCCCGAGGAGGGCACGGGCCTGGCGCTCTTCGAGCTCATCAAGGACAGCCTCCAGTCGGGCGACGAGGTGCTGCTGCCCGCGGCGGAAGAGGGCCGGCGGGAGCTCGAGGACTCGCTGCGGGACGCGGGGCTGCTCGTCACGCGTGTGACGGCCTACCGCTCCCTGCCCGCGGAGCTGCCTCCCGAGGCCCTGGAGCAGCTGGGCACCTCCCCGCTGGACGTGGTGGTGTTCGCCTCGCCTCGCACCGTGGAGGCCTTCCTGGAGGCCGCGGGGCGTGAGCGGCTGGGGACGGCGAAGGTGGTGGCCATTGGCCCCACGACGGCGTCCGCCCTGGAGCAGCTCGGGTTGCCGGCCTCGGCCGTCGCCGAGCGGCCCACGCCGGAGTCGCTCGTGGACGCCACGGTCCGCGCCGTGCGTGGTTAGCGGGCGCGGGGATACCGCCGTGGGCGCTGTTCGCGAGTAGACTGCCCATCCCGTCACGGTCCGGGCGAAGGTGCGCTCGGGCCAGGACGACGCGGAGGGGTGTTCGATGATTCGGGGTTCGCAGCGAGTCGCCGGGGTGTTGGGTCTGCTGTTGGCCGTGACGGCGGCGGCTCAGGAAGTGGAATACAAGGACCTGGGTCATCGCGTGCTCAACACGCCGGCGGACCCCTTCGTCTTCTACGTGGATGGGCGCTCGTCGCTGCCCGCGGGGAACGACCTGTCCCGGGTGGTGGCGGCCAGCCGCGCGGCCTTCCAGGCCTGGCAGGGCGTGAGCTGTGCCTGGCCCGTCTTCTCGTTCCCTCAGGATGGAGGCGTGGCCACGACGGGCTCGCCCATGCCGAAGGTGGATGACCCGGGGGACCGCTTCAACGTCGTCCCCGTCTGGGTGACGGACCGGCAGGACCCTCGGTACGTGGACTCGCTCAGGGGCGGGGACCGGCCCGCGGCCGCGCGGCCCCTGGCCTTCTCGGGTTACGTGTACCAGTGCGACATCTTCCTCAACGCCGTGGACCACCGCTGGTCCACGCAGACGCCCACGCCCTCGGGCCATCTGGATATCCAGAGCACCCTGATGCACGAGATTGGCCACTGCCTGGGGCTGGGCGACTCCTACGAGGCCCAGGGCGCGGTGATGTTCTTCTACCTGCCCGAAGGGGAGAGCCGCAGGACGCTCGCCACCTACGACACGTCCGCGCTGTGCCGCTTCTATCCGAAGACGGGGGCGGTGGGCTCGCCCTGTGACACCTCCGCGTGTGGCACGGGCCTGACGTGTGTCACCGTGCCGTCCACCGTCTCCGGCAAGGACCTCAAGGTCTGCGCGAAGGGCTGCTCGGGCACCACGACGGGCGAGTGCCCGGCCCCCTACGTGTGCCGCGCGTCCACGCTCGTCTCCGGCTCCACCCAGGCGTGTCTCCCCGCGCTGCCCGACGGCGTGACGCCGGTGGGCCGCGAGTGCACGCCCGGGCCTCGGGCGTGTGGCAACACCAACGGCACCTGCATCCCGCCCGTGTCGACTCCGTCGGGCAATGGCGACTTCGACCGGTGGGACCTGGGCTACTGCACGGAGGCATGCAGCGGCGCGATCTCATGCCCCACGGGCGCGGCGTGCGCCAACATGCCGGGGCAGGGCTCCATCTGCTTGAAGACCTGCGACGTGAATGGAAGCGACTGCCGCCCTGGCTACGCGTGCGAGACCCGCGCCGAGGGCAGCGTCTGTGTCCCGGGGTGCTTTGGTGACCAGGATTGCGACAGCAACTCCGTCTGCAGGACGTGTGACCGCGTCTGCGTGCCGAAGAAGACCTCGGCGAAGCAGGTGGGCGATGCGTGCACGGCCGACGCGGAGTGCGGCACCAATCAGTACTGCCTCTTCGCCGAGGGCAATCCCCAGGGCGTGTGCGCACAGCCGTGCTCGGTGGCGGCCTGTTCCTGCCCCGGCGGGACGTCGTGTCAGGTGGTGAACAAGGAGGGAGAGCGTGCGTGCATGAAGTACTGCGCGGCGAGCACGTGTGCTTCTTCGCTCCGGTGCGGCACGACGGAGCAGGGGACTCCTGCCTGCCACCCCGCCTGCCAGTCGGACCAGGACTGCGGACCGTCGATGCGCTGTGGGAGTGGAGGGACCTGTTACGATCCCAAGGCGCGGCCGGACGCGGGTGGCTGCGCGCTGTGCAACGACGCGGGGACGCCCCCGCCGCCCCCGGATGCGGGCCCCGAAACCCCCAAGGGAGAGTCGGGTGGCTGTGGTTGCCAGAGCACGCCGCTGTCCGCGGCGTTCCTGGGCGGCCTGGTCCTGCTGCTGCTCTTGGCTGGAAGGAGACGGAATTGGCACAAGCAGTGAGCGGCTCGGGCTCTTCGCCGGCGAGGAGCCGGGTTGATTTCACCACCCTGTTCGTCCTCGAGGCGCTCGTGGGGCAAGGCCTGCTGACGCCTCAGCAGGCCCAGGAGGTGCTCGCGAAGGAGGGCGCGGCGCGAGCCCGGGTCCTCAAGACGCAGTCGGCATCGGGCGGCAAGGACGCCGCGCGGTACGACGTGTCGCCGGTGGAGGTGGTCGCCGCCTTCCAGATACCCCTGGCCAGTGGCCGGGGTGTGCTGGACGAGGACCGCGTCACGGAGGTCGCCGCCCGCGCGTCGGGGCTGGCCTACCGGAAGATTGACCCGCTCAAGCTGGACATGACGCTGGCCACCCGCACGGTGTCCCGGCCCTACGCGCAGAAGCATGTCCTGCTTCCGCTGGAGCGCTCGGCGCAGGGGCGGCTGGTGGTCGCGGTGGCCAACCCGTTCGACCGGGAGTTGTTCGAGAGCTTCCACCGGCTCACGGGGCTGCCCGTGGAGCCGGTGCTGAGCGCGAAGGCCGACATCCTCAAGGCCATCTCGGATATCTACGGCTTCAAGAAGACGCTGGCGCGCGCGGCGGATGACTTCGGCGGCGCGACGAACGCGCAGCAGGTCTCCAACTTCGAGCAACTCGTCTCGCTCAGCGGGACGCAGGAGCTGGAGGCGTCGGATCGCCCGGTGGTCCAGGCGGTGGACTATCTCCTGCGCTACGCGTTCGACAACCGCGCCTCGGATATCCACATCGAGCCCAAGCGGTCCACCAGCCAGGTCCGCCTGCGCATCGATGGGGTGCTGCACCCGGTGTACTCGCTGCCAGCGCAGGTGCATGCGCCCATCGTCTCGCGCGTGAAGATGCTCTCGCGCATCGACATCTCGGAGAAGCGCAAGGCGCAGGACGGTCGCATCAAGACGGAGCGGGACGGGCGCGAGGTGGAGTTGCGCGTCAGCACGCTGCCCACGGCCTTCGGCGAGAAGGTGGTCATCCGCATCTTCGACCCGGAGACGCTGGTTCAGGACATCGCCCAGCTCGGCTTCGAGCCGGACGAGAAGGGCGCCTTCGAGTCGTGGATAGACCAGCCCCACGGGCTCATCCTCGTCACGGGGCCCACTGGCAGCGGGAAGACGACGACGCTCTACTCGGCGCTCAAGGCGCTGGCGGGGCCGGACGTCAACGTCACCACGATCGAAGACCCCATCGAAATGGTGTGGGACGCCTTCAACCAGGTGCAGGTGCAGCCCAAGGTGGGGCTCGACTTCGCGGGGGCGCTGCGCCACATCCTGCGCCAGGACCCGGACGTCATCATGGTGGGCGAGATTCGAGACACGGAGACGGCGGAGAACGCCATCCAGTCCGCGCTCACGGGCCACCTGGTGTTGTCCACGCTGCACACGAACGACGCGCTGGGCGCGGTGGCGCGCATGAGGGACCTGGGCGTGCCCTCGTTCCTCCTCGCGCAGAGTCTGCTCGGGGTCATGGCGCAGCGACTGCTGCGCCGGGTGTGCAGTCATTGCGCGGAGGAGGCGAGCCTCACTCCGGACGAGCTCCTGGCGCTCCAGGCCCCGCTGCCGTTGTTGCCGGGGGGCGTGCGGGTGCTCAAGGGCGCGGGCTGCGTGCGGTGCCGTGGCACGGGCTACGTGGGCCGCACGGGTGTCTTTGAAATCGTCACCACGAACGGGGAGCTGCGAGAGCACATCGCTCGCGAGTCGCCGTACGAGAAGCTGGTGGAGATTGCCCGGCGCGGAGGCATGCGCACGCTGCGCGAAGCCGCGGTGCGAAAGCTTGCCCAAGGACTCACCGCGTTCGATGAAGTGGTGCGAATGACGTCCGCGTGAGATGAAAAGGCGATGAAGTCTTTCGTGAGCGTGGGAGCGGTGCGGTGATTCTCTTTCGACCTGTCGGGCTCGAGGAGCTGTTGTTGATTTCTCGGACGGGGATGCGGCGTTTCCCGCCGCGTCTGCCTGACCAACCCATCTTTTATCCGGTGCTCAATCGCGGGTACGCGGAGCAGATTGCTCGGGATTGGAACACGAAGAGCGGGACCCTGGCCGGTTACGTCACGGAGTTCGAGGTCGAGGACTCCCACGCTCGCTCCTTCGAGGTGCAGCAGGTCGGGGGCCGGGAGCACCTGGAACTCTGGGTGCCCGCCGAGTCCCTCGACGTGTTCAACGACCACATCCAGGGGACGATTCGGGTGCTGGGCGCCTTCTTCGGCGCATCGTTCGCCGGAGTGGCCCCCTCCGAGTCCGCGCTGAAGGGGCTGAACGCGCGCGACCAGTTCGAGGCGCTGCGTGCGCTCGTGTCCCAGGAGCCCGGCGCCCTTCAGCGGGAGGTCGCGGTGAATCACGAGGCGGTGTTCGCGCACCTCTTCTTCTGGGAGCAGCTGGGGGAGGAGAGTGTCTCCGCGCGGGAGAAGGCGGCCGCATTGGCAGCCATCCGAGCGGCGTGGTCCGCCGTCTTCCCCGAGATGCCGCTGGGCGCATGAAAAGACAGACGGCCCGGCCTCTCGGCGAGGACCGGGCCGTCGTCAGGCTTTCAAGTCCGTGGAGTGTCAGTCGATGCGCTTCGTCCCCGCCACCAGCGACTTCGCGGGAACCTCATCGCCGAGGACGGAGTAGGTGGTGCCGGACTGGCGTTCACCGCGAACACATTCGGCGGGCGCGTCGGGACGGGACTGAACCCAGACGTAGATGTCCCCCGCGTGCGTCGCGCCCAGGGCGTAGATGCGATTGCCGGGTTGAGGGCCCGTCGTGTCGTCATACTGGTGGGCGAAGCGCGGAGGGGTACAGGGCTGGTTGGGCGTCCTGGCCAGCGGCCGCGTGCAGGCCGCATCCGCGTAGTGTCCCGCGTTGCCCTTCGTCACAGAGGCCTCGGTGAGCGGGAAGCAGCGCGGAGTCCCCTCGACATCCGGTTGGAAGCCACACGCGGTGCCCAGCTGGGTGTCGTGAAGCTCCCGAGGAAGCTGGAGCACTGCCCCCAGCTCCGCGCCGCGCACCTTGAGTCGGCCGTACGTCTTGAAGTCGCGCTCCTGGGCCTCGAGCCAGGTCGCGGCGGGAAGCTCCTTGCCCGGGCTGAAGAAGCGCCAATCCGAGGGAACCGCTGTCGAGCGCTCGCACGTGTTCCCGTACCGCGCATAGACCTGGGTCACCTCCGCGCCGATGGCGTAGGTGGCCGTGGTGGGATTGCAGCGTGATTCCGAGGTGATGGTCGCGAAGCGGGGCGTGTCGCAGCTGATTCCGACGGCCTCCTCCGTACACGTGGCATTCGTGTTCATCCTGAGGCCACCAAAGCTGACCGCGGTGGAGTGGCCCGAAGGCAGGCAGCGCAGTTTCTGGTCACTCGCCCGCTCGATGGAGCACTCCGTGTCCCGCGCCGTGTCCTGGATGCGATGGATGCTCGAGGACCCATCCTCTCCATCGACGAACCGGAGCGTGAAGCCGCTCCCGCTCCACTTCTGGGTGACTTGCCCTCGGACGAAGAGGGTGCCGGCGGAGACCTCCGCGCCTGCCCGGTAGGCCACGTCCCCGGAGGACAGCGCTCGCGGGAGGCATGCCCCCGTGTTGAGGTCCAGGGAGTAGGGCGTGGTCGTCACGCGTTCACCCGGTGCGTGGAACCGAGGGAGCTCGCCGCAGGCGATGTGTTTCGTGAGGACCGCGCCCGAGGGAAGGGGCCCGAAATGGACGCGGAGCCCCTCCGTGCAACTGGCATCGAAGTAGTAGTCCCCGCGGCTGCCAGGGCCTGGGAGGTTGAACAGGCCTTCGTGGCTCACGCAGTAGACGGCACCGTCGGGCGCCGCTTTCTCCCAGGAGCAGTCCGCCTGTCTCTGGCTGTCGTGCAGGCGCTCAACCCACCGCAACCCGTCGCTCGTGGTGACGCCACGGACCTTGATGCGTGAGCCGCTCTTGAAGAGCTCGAGGGGGGACTCCTCCGGTGTCTCTCCCCCCGGTCCGCCTTCATCCGCGTCCTTCGTGGTTTCGCACCCCATCCCCCACAAGACAGCGCACAGCAAGCCTGCCTGGACACGACGCATGGTTCCCCCTCTTCCGCATGAACGAAGGAGCGGCCTTGTCATGCCGCCCCCGTCTGATTGCGCCGG
Organism: Myxococcus stipitatus DSM 14675; assembly: GCF_000331735.1. Classification (GTDB taxonomy): domain Bacteria; phylum Myxococcota; class Myxococcia; order Myxococcales; family Myxococcaceae; genus Myxococcus; species Myxococcus stipitatus. Next base: position 3,875,527 of record NC_020126.1, read on the forward strand.
TTCTCTATTGTCTCCACGAGTCGACAGCAACTCAGGTGCACAAGGCGCAAGTATATTTAGTGTCCACTTGACACGAAGTCCACGGAAATGACAACGACCCGGCCGCCCGAGAGGGTGACCGGGTCGTCGGAGCGACTCACGCCGATGCGTCAGTCCAGCTTGGTCGTGCCCTGGACCAGCGACGTGGCGGCAATCTCGGAGCCGAGCTGGTAGTACGTGCTCCCCGGGTTGCGCTCCGTCTGGATGCAGCGGGGGCCGCCCGTGCCGAACACCACGCTGACGTAGACGGTGCCCGTGAACGGCTGGCCCGCGTTGTACGCGCGGTAGCTCGTGTCCGAAGGATTCGAGACGTCGTTCTCCAGGACGTAGCGGTCCGGGGTGCACGACGTGGTGTTGGAGAGGCCCACCGGCTTCGTGCAGGAGGCATCCGCGAAGAGGTTCCCCGTGGAGAAGATGCTGGAGACGGGGAAGCAGCGCAGGGTGCCCGCCGAGTCCTTCAGGAAGGCGCAGTTCGTGTTGAGCTGGGTGTCGTGGAGCGTCAGGGGAATCTGGACCTTGTCACCCGCGCTCGCGCCACGAATCTTGAGCCGGCCGTGGGTCTTGAGGTCGAGCTCCTTCGCCTCCACGAAGCTCGAGGCGGCAATCTCCGCGCCCGCCTGGTAGTAGGTCGTGTTCGGAGGGGACTGCGGGTTCAGCTGGCACGCGCCACCGCCCGTCGTCCCGTAGACCTGGGTGACCTTCGCTCCGACCGCGTAGACCTTGGCGCCTGGACCACACTGGTCCTGCGCGAAGGTCACCGCGAAGCGAGGCGTCCCGCACGTCGAATAGAAGGCCGGCTCGGTGCAGGTGTTGTTCACGGCGGCGACCTTCGCGTTGCCCACCGCGGTGCTGGTGCCCGTGGGCAGGCAGCGCACCTTGTTGTCGCTCGCCTTCTGGAGGATGCAGGCCGTGTCCCGGACTGTGTCCTGGATGTGGTGCAGCTGCGCGGACCCGTCCTCACCCTCGATGAAGTGAACCGTGATGCCCTTGTCCGCCTGCTTCTGCTTCACAGCGCCTCGCACGAAGGTGCCAGCGGCGACCTCGGGGCCGGCGCGGTAGGCCTTGAAGCCAGGGGACACCGGAATGGAGTCGCATGCCCCCGTGCTGCTCTTGGCGAACACGGACGTCGTGATTTCAGCGCCGACGGTGTGGAAGGTCGGGTTCACGCCACAGCCGACGTTGCGCTTCATGAAGAAGTCGGTCGCCGCCACGGGCTCCGAGGTGACGACGATTCCCTCGGTGCAGCTCGCATCGAGGTAGTAGCCCGAGCCACCCGCGGGGACGTACTCCATGCCGCCCGGGACGCAGTAGAGGGCGCCATCGGCTCCCGCGCTCTCCCAGGTGCAGGTCTTCTTCAGCTTGCTGTCATGCCATTCATCCGGCCAGCGCAGGCCATCCGTGGTGGTGGTCACCTGGGCCTTGATGCGCGAGCCGCTCTTGAAGAAGTCGGCGACGTTGAGGGTCCCTCCGGGCTCACCGCCTGGCCCCGGATTGTTGTCGTCGTCCGAGTCCTTGGTCCCACCGCAACCCGTCCCCCACAGCACAGCCAGCACCAGACCTGTGTAGATGCAACGCATGGTGTCTTCCCGATGATGCTCGAGTAGTGGCGCGGCCCCCATGCCGCGACCATCCGGCCCCCAAGGCCGGAGTTGTCGGCTTAGCGCCAACGCAACGCGGCGACAACCCGACAGTCGACCGATGTCATGACTTCAGCCTTCGAACGTTGCGCTGTTCGCGAATCCCAAATCCCATATCTGGAACGACAACGGCCCGGTCCTCACGTGGGAACCGGGCCGGCATCTTGGGTCTCAGCAGTGGAGAGCCTTTGCTCTCATTCCGCGAGCGTCAGTCCCGCGTCCGTGTCCCTTCCACCAGCGACGTCGCGGGAATCTCCACTCCCAGCTGGTAGTACGCGGCGCCTGACGTGCGCTGCGCCGGTCGGCAGTCGCCCGGTGTCCCTCCGCCGAACGGGCGCTCGAAGAGGGGACCGTCGTGCTTCGCGCCCGTGTTGTAGGCGCGGTAGTACGGCGTCGTCGCCGTGAAGGTGCGCACCAGGACATGCTTCGAGGGCGGCGAGGACGCGCACGTCGGCACGTCTTCGACGCCCACCGGGCTCGTGCAGGCGGAGTCCGCGAAGAGGTTCTGATTGCTGCTGAGGTTCGAGAGGGGGAAGCAGCGGAGCTTTCGACTCGCGTCCTCCAGGAACCTGCAGTCGGTGTCGAGCTCGGTGTCATGCACGCCCACGGGGATGCGGACCGCGTCACCCGCCGCCATCCCGCGCACCTTGAGCCGGCCATGCGTCTTGAGGTCGACCTCCTTCAGCTCCACGAAGCTCGAGGCCGGAATCGGGGCACCCGCCTGGAAGAAGCGAGTGTCCGGAGGCACCATCGTGAGGGGTTGGCACACGCCCGCGCCCGCCGCGCTGTAGACCTGGGTGACTTCCACTCCGGCTTCGTGGACCGTGGAGGCCGGTGCACACGAGGACTGCGACAAGGTCACCGCGAAGCGGGGCCGCGCCACGCAGGTCGCGGAGTAGGCGGCTTCGGTGCACGTCGGGTTCACCGCGGCGAAGGCCAGCTGTCCGTGCGCGGTGGTGGGGCCGACGGGGAGGCAGCGTCGCTTCCCGTCGCTTGCCCAGTGGTTCCCGCAGGCCGTGTCCCGGGCTACGTCGCGGAGGTGGACGAACTGCGCCGACCCGTCCTCGCCGTCGATGAAGTGGGCCGAGATGCCAGAGTCCTTCGTCCGCTCCTTCAAGGTCCCTCGCGCGAAGGTCCCCGCTGTCACTCCCGCGCCCACGCGGTACACCTTGGAGGCGGGGGACACGGGCACTTCCGAGCACGTCGTGCCGTCATGGAAGTACGCGGTCGTGCGCGAGACGAGCTCTCCCATGGCGTGATAGCGCGGGTACTCGCCACACGCGGCTCCCTTCCTCGCGAAGTGGGTGCCTGGAGGGAGCAACTCCGAGCGGAGGATGAGCCCCTCGGTGCAGCCCGCGTCGGCGTAGAAGCCCCCCTTCCCCGGGGGGATGGAGTTCATCTCCCGGGGGATGCAGGAGACGGCGCCGCCCCCACCGCTCTCTTCCCAGTAGCAGGGTTGGTTCAACGTGGTGTCGAACCAGAGGAAGCCCTCGGTCGGCCAGCGCAGGCCGTCCGCCGTGGTCGTCACCTGCGCCTTGAGACGGGAGCCACTCTTGTAGAAGTCGTCGGGCGACTCCTGCCCCGGTTGTCCCGGTCCGTCGTCCACTTCGTCCTTCGACGGGGAACAACCCATGACCACGAGCACTGCCAGCAACACCGACGTGTCACGACATCGCATCGTTCTTCCTGCTTTCGGCTCGTGCCATGGCCAGACCTTCAGCCATCCCCTCTCCAGCGCGAGTCCCGTAATTGTCGCATAGTCGCCAATCCGCCGTGGATGGAATCAGCGGGGCCCTGGCCTGAAACGACAGCGGCCCGGCCCCCAGGGGAGGGGACCGGGCCGATGGGACGGCCTGCCGAAGCGCGTGGAGACTAGAAGCGCGCCTGCAGCAGCGTGTTGAAGCCCAGGGCGTGCGGCTTCTCGAACGTGGGCTGCGCCACGCCGGTGATGTCGTCGCGGAACGTGGTCCGGTTGGTGTCGTACGTGTAGTAGACCTCGCCGACTGCGGCGACGGAGTCGGACAGGTCCCAGCGGAACGTGGCCTTGGCGGAGTAGATGGGCTCCGCGCCGCACGCCCCCGAGCCACCGCACGTCTCCGGCAGGATGCTCAGCTGGTTGACGTCACGCACCACCACGGTGCGCGTGCCAATCAGGTTCGCCGGCGGGTTGTTGCCGCCCAGCACCGGCGACGGGCTGCGGAACGACGCCGGACGCTGCACGCCGACGATGACGCCCGGCGTGAAGTGCAGCTTCGGCAGGTGGTAGTCCGCGCCGATGGCCAGGAACATCTCCGGGTTCAGCTTCGTCCCCTCGGGGAAGTCCTGGAACGGGGGGAAGCCCGGCACGTCGAACTGGATGTACGAGAGGCTGCGGTACAGGCCCAGCACGTTCATGCGCAGGAAGCCCAGCTTGGCGCGCGCCTGGAGCGCCAGCGCCGTGGCGCCCTGGGGCTTGGTCGCGCCGAACTCGTCCGGCTTCTCCAGCGTCTGGGACAGGTAGCTGCCCTCGAGCGACACGGAGTAGGAGAGGCCACCCGGGTACTGCTCCGGCGCGAAGAACCGCTCGTAGATCTCCGGGTCGTTCTTGTAGAGCCGGAAGTCCACGCTGGTGCCCACCGGCACACCCACGTGGTAGACGACCTGCGCGGACAGGCCCGCCGCATTCACCGGCGCCTCGACGCCCAGCGTGGCGAGTCCCGGAACCAGGCCCTTCTGGAAGTAGCCGCCGCCCGCCTCGACGCGCAGCGTGTCCAGGATGTCCCAGCCCGCGCCGGCCATGACGCCGTAGAGCGTCTCTTCCTCGAGGATGAGCTCGTTCTGCACCAGCGCCGTCTTGCCGCCGACGTACGCGTACCACTTCTCACGCGTGATCTGCAGCTTGGCGCCGGGCACGCCGTTGGTGGCCGAGCGCGTGGTGAACACGCCGCTGCCGCCCCACGAGATGCGGTACGCGTAGCCCAGACGGAAGCGGTCCGCGGACACCGGGAAGCCGACGAGCGAGATGCCTTCCTTCTCGCCCCAGCCCGGCGGCTGGTAGTTCAGCCGGATGTAGCTGGAGTTGTCCTGGATGGCGACGTTGCCACTGGGACGCTCGAGCACGAGCAACGTCAGCGCGGCCTCCGTCGTCAGTCCCTCGAAGAACGCCGGTGCCTTCTTGTAGAGCACGATGTTCGACAGCGACTCGAAGCCGGAGAACCGCGTGTTGAAGTTGTCGTAGAACTGGGTGTTCTGGTTGCCCGCGCCAAACCGCGCATTGGGGCTGTTGGGCGTCGTCTCGCCCGAGCCCGCAAGCACGTTGTCGTCCGCGAAGACGAACGACAGGCGCGTGTCCACGAAGTCACTGGCCCAGGCGGGCGCACTCAAGGAGATAAGCCCCGACAGGGCCAGCTTCTGCAGCGTTTTCAATGTCCCTCTCCACGGAGCGCCCGCTTGGAACGCTCCTCCCTGCGCCCCGATGAAACGGGGCGCGAGCTTTGTCAAAAGTCTACTGAGTCACGCAAGGCTTGATGGGACGCGGGCACTCCAGGCCCGGACCGGGGTAGCAGCAGAGGTCGTCCTGGTCTCGAGGCAGCACGACCCACCGGGGACGTGCCGCGCCGACATGGCGCAGGTGGCCGACGACATCGAACGTCGCCCCCTGCAGGAAGCGGCACTGCTTGGCCCGCTCCGCGTCGGAGTCATTCGGGTCACACTGGACCACCAGGTCCGGCACCGCGTCCTTGGTGACCAGGTTGATGCGGGTGTTCGGGTGCTGGGCCAGGGTGCAGGTGACCACGCCGCCGAGCGGGTCCTGCGGGGAGACCCAGATGACGGTCTGGTCGCCCGTGAGCGTGCGCTCCAGGCGGGTGGTCGCGGCGAGCGACACGGTGGTCTCCGGGCCCGGCTCGACCGCACCGCCGAAGCGCACGTGGGCCGGCTTGTCGCACCAGATGTTCATGGTCGAGCCGGCCGTGTACGCGTTGGGCGAGCGCGTCCAGTGCGCGGTGGCGGGGGCCACGGGGGGCACCGCGTTCAGCGTGTGCAGGCGCGCGGGCACGGAGTCATCCAGGCCGGCGGCCGGAGCGCCCGTGGGGTTCATCTCCACCACGAACTGACCGAAGTTGTCGTAGGTCGTCTTCTCCGTGCACAGCTTGCCGCGGAACTCTCCCCGGCCCAGCGTGCAGTCGATGTTGCACTGGCGCTCGGGCACGTCCGTGTCGGTGGGCGAGTCCGTGCCGCAGGCGCCGTAGCCGGTGCTGCCCGCCTGGCAGAAGGTGGCCACCATGTTGTTGCCGTTGGCGTCGCAGCTCTTGAAGACGGTGGGGAACTTCACCCGGCGCACCTTCACGAGCGAGGACTCCAGGCCCTCCATCTTGTAGTTGCCGTAGTTGTAGCCGCACAGCGGGTCGGTGATGTACGGCGACGCGGTGTAGCCACAGAGCCGGCCGTTGATCTCCACCGGCTTCGACAGGTCCAGGTACTTGTTCCACTGGTCCTGGGGCAGCAGGCGGACCTTCTCGCGGATGTTCCACGAGGGGAACGTCAGCTGCGTGGTGGAGGTGAACTCCTGCACCGAGCCCGCGATGGACCAGAGCAGGTCACCGGGGTCCAACCCCTCCGGGAAGGAGTAGTTGTAGATGAACATGGAGTTGAACCGGCCCGGGTAGAAGCCGGAGGGCTCCGCGGTGAACTGGGAGACGGAGCCGGAGATGCTGCCCTCGCGCACCTGGCACGCGGTCAGGTCCGTCACGAAGAAGCCGCCCGGGTCCGTGCCCGTGACGAGCAGGGTGACGGGCTGGCCGTTGTTCGGGTCATCCGGGGCGCAGTTCTGCACCAGCGCCGGGCCCGCCTCGGGCGCGCGACCGATGCGCATGAACGTGCCGCTGTACGCCGTCTGCTGGTTGCCGTTCTGCGGCACCTGCACCGTGGCGATGGTGGGCTCCTCGAAGAACAGCGAGCGCGACAGGCCCGTGGACGAGGTGCGGTGCGCGGGCTCCGGGGGAAGCTCGCCCGGGACGACCTCGCCGTTGGCGTAGTCGACCTGGACGGGTTCGTCCTCCACCCACACGTGGGTCTCACCGTAGAGCTGGCCGGTGCGCACGCTGCCCGTTCCCCGGCCGTTCGTCAGCTGCGCCCAGCGGTAGCGGTACGGGCCCGTGAGGTTGCCCGGGACGGTGCGGAAGGAGGCCGGCCCGTTGAAGTCCGCCAGGGGCTGGCCCTTCACGTCCATCGCCTGGATATCCAGCTCGATCTCCACCAGCGTCCGGGGCAGGGCCAGCAGGCAGTCCTTGGTCCCACGCACGTCCAGGGGGACCGCGGACTGGACGCCGCCGTACTTCGCGGCGCAGGCGGCCACGACGGGCACGTCCTTGCGCGGGTTCGTGTTCGCCTCGTAGATGCCCTTGACCGTGACCTGGAAGGCCCCGAGCCCAGAAGGTTGGGGCGTCTCTTGGGTGTAACAGCCGGCCAGGGACAGCGCCGACAGCAGCAGGAGCCTCTTCATTACTTCACCCTCCGGCCAATGCGGCCGTCTTCCACGGCGTCGGCGATGGGCATCGCCGTCGGGTTCGAGCAGAAATTCCGCAGCTGCTGCGTCACCGTTCCGCACACGGGATTGGTTCCGCTCAGGATGTCGCGGCAGTCACAGCGGCCGGTGAACGGGCCCGGGGAGGGCGTGCACGCGGCCTTGGCCTTCGCGGTGTCGTCGACGCCCGGCGCGTTGCAGCCGGCCGGGTCGTAGCCCTTGGCCGCCAGCCCGGCGCACGTGCAGTCGCCCACCGGCTTGGCCGCGATGCAGGCCGCGCGGGCCTGGTCGGCGTTGGTGATCTCCGGCGCGCCGCACTTGGACGCATCGAAGCCGTTGCGCGCCAGGTCGCCGCAGGAGCAGGAGCCCACGCGCGCCGCCAGCTCATTCTCGTAGTCCTGCATCTCACGGCAGGACGCGACCAGGCGCTCGTTCACCACCCAGCGGCCCCCGATGAAGGCGCCGCAGCGCTGGCCATCCGGCTTGTTGCCGCGCGTGGCGAAGCCCGCGTTGATGTCGTCGCAGGTGCAGAAGTCCTGCATGTAGCCGATGAGCGAGTCGCGCAGGGAGATGCCCGTCTCCTGGCGCGTGGTGTTGCGCTTGAGGACGTTGAAGCCCGAGCCACCCTTCGCGATGTAGTCGTTCACCGCGACGCGGTACGTGCCGAACGGGTTGAGCGGCTCGTCGCCAATCTGGATGTCCGTGCCGGGGTGCGCGTAGCAGCGGCCCTTGGTGGAGGAGCTGCTCTCGTCCTGGAGGCACTGCCAGGGCGCGTGGCCCTCGCGGTTGTCGGTGGGGCAGTCCGCGCCCGCCATCGAGATGTCGCACTCGACGCGCAGGTCGTTGATCTGCACCTGGGCGCAGTCCATGGTGAACCGCGCGCCGGAGATCTGCGCCTGGCTCACGCAGCCGCGCTCGGCGGAGCGCTCGGCCACGAAGTCGAACATCTCCTGCATCTCCTTGCCGGAGATGTACATGATGTTGATGGTGTTCTCGAACGGGAACACGTTGAACATCGACTCCTGGGAGATGACGCCGGAGTAGAGGTTGTCGCGGATGCCCAGCGAGTTGGTGAGCGCCATCTGCGCGTCCACCCGGCGGCGCTTGCGCATGGAGTCCGCCGCGATGTTGCCCAGCGGCGAGTCACCGCCCGTCGAGTTGTTGCGGCGGGTCACATCCGTGGGCGCGTACGCGAAGATGTTGGTGAGCTGCAGCTTCATGTCCATGCCGATGATGTAGGGCTGGAGCATGTGCGTGGTGAACCGGTCCTCCTGCTCGCGGCACTTGTCGATGGCGGCGCGAACGGCGGGAATCTGGATGAACTGGCCGTCCTCCCAGAAGATGTTCGGGTCGTAGCGGAAGCGGCGCATGGCGTCGTCGCACCAGAGCGCGTCGATGGGGAACACGCGGTAGTCCTGGCTGATGACCTCGCCGCCCTCACCGGAGCCGAGCACGTCCGGCATCTTCACGACCAGGTCCAGCCGGCCCACGTACTTGGAGAAGGCGCCGGAGTGCGCGAGCACCACCTTGCGGCCGCTCGGGTCGGAGATGAGCTGCGGCGGGTTGAGCACCACGTGCAGGTGGCCGCCCATCACCACGTCGACGCCGCTGACGCCCGGGATGTGCACGCGCACGACGGACTTCTCGTGGCCTTCGGGACCGAACCACTCCAGCACCTGCCACGGGTTGCTCTCGCGGCGGATGAAGCTGCGGGCGCGGCCGTACTCGTAATAGGCCTCATAGCCCTGGATGACGTCCTGGTCCTCGGTGAGGCCCAGGTGGCTGACGATGACGATGAGGTCCGTCACCGGGCGCAGCAGCGCCACGTACGCGCGGACCACCTCGTTCTGCTCCAGCGGGGTGACCTGCATGCTGTTGCCACCCTCGACGATGGAGTTGAGGGAGGAGATGTTGGCCATGCCGATGACACCCACCCGCACGCCCTTGATGTTGCGGATGGTGTACGGCGAGGTCTCCAGCGCGGTCTCGTTGCTGCCGTTCTGCCGCCAGTCGTTCCAGTTGTAGTTGGCGGCCAGCAGGGGGAAGGTCGCGTGCTGCTTGGCCTGCTGGGTGAAGTTCAGCGCGCCCGCGTCGAACTCGTGGTTGCCCACGACGGCGGCGTCCAGGCGGGAGGCGGAGAGGAAGCGGAACTCCACCTCGCCGTTGTTGAGGTTGAAGATGGGGGCACCCTGGAAGCAGTCTCCAGAGTCCAGGTGCATCACTCGCTCCCCCCGCTCGCGCTCGCGCTTGAGCAGCGCGGCCATGCGAGTGGCTCCACCGAAGGGACCGGCCTCGGGCACGAGGCCCAGGTCCTGGTCCGTCTTCAACGGAGCGAAGTCATAGGGGATGAGGCGGGAGTGGATGTCCGAGGTATGAAGGAGCGTCAGCCGCACCTCCTGCCCCTCGAGGTGGTAGTCCTGGCCCTCCACCACAGGCATGCATGAAGCAGTGGCCAGGGCACATAGAAGGCCGAGCAGGAGGCGACGCATCAGGAAGATTCCGTGTTTCGGTAGGACGTCGGGGGTAAACCGCGCGCAAAGTACGGTATCGGACAAGATCGGGCAAGCAACGGCGCGATGGCAACCCGCCTCATCTACCGCGATGCGCACCCTCAGGAGAACAGCCAGACATGCGGCAAAGCCATTCCAGTGTGACTGACATCGAGATCATCGAGGATTTCTCGTCTTCAGCCCGTTGCGACGAGGGGTTCCTCCGAGTCAAACGCCTGCGGTGTCGCAACCGACGCGCGGATGGTTCGTCTTCACCCGTCTACAGGGTGGATGTGGTGGACCGGCCCCGGCTGGATGCGGTGTCGGTGCTCGTCTATCGACGCGGTGCGGCGGGGCTCGAGGTCCTGACGCGGATGAACCTGAGGCCCGCGGCCTTCTTCCGGAAGGACCAGCGCGACGCGATGACGGTGCCGGACCCGGCGGCGGGCTACCTGCGGGTGGAGGAGATTGTCGCGGGGCTCCTGGAGCCGGAGGACAAGGGGGAGGAAGGGCTTCGCCGGCGCGCGGCGGAGGAGGTGCGGGAGGAGGCGGGCTATGGCGTGAGGCCGGAGGACATCCAGCTGTTGGGGGGCGCGTTCTTCCTGGCGCCGGGCATCCTCTCCGAGAAGGTGTTCCCCGCCGCGGTGGACGTCACGGGCGTGACGCAGGAGGAGCCGGAGGGGGACGGGTCGCCGCTGGAGGAGGGGACGCTCTTGCACTGGCGGCCGTTCCAGGAGGTGCTGGAGGCGTGCAGGCGAGGGGACATCCCGGATGCGAAGACGGAGGTGTCGCTCACGAGGTTGCTTGCCCGGATGGGGTGAAGCGCCGCGGCGGGGTTCCTCGGGGCCGCGTGCCGGGGTAGGGTGCGCGGCGTTTCGAACTCCACTGCCGAGGTTGCTGCATGTCGTCGCTGCCCCCGTGGCTGGCCAACCTGTTGCCCATCGTCATCCTGCTGGGAGCCATCTCGCTCGTGCTCGCGAGGCTCCCCAAGGTGGAGCTGGGCCATACGGATGCCTTCCGCCGACGCCGCTTCTTCAACTGGTTCCCGTTGGGGATGACGTACGCGTTCCTCTACATGGGGCGCTACAACGTCAACGAAGCCACCAGCGCGATGAAGGGCCACACGTCCAACGCGGACTTCGGCACCATCTTCTTCTGGGGCACGTTGGTCTACGGCTTCGCGTTCCTCATCAACGGCCCGCTGACGGACAAGCTGGGGGGCCGCAAGACGATTCTCCTGGCCGCCGCGGGCTCGTCGGTGGCGAACGTGCTGATGGGCACCGTCGTCTACAAGGTGCTCACGCAGGGCTGGCAGCCGCCCGGTGGCATCGTGGGCTCGCTGTCGTTCCTCTACGCCGTCAACATGTACTTCCAGAGCTTCGGCGCGGTCTCCATCGTCAAGGTGAACGCGGCCTGGTTCCACGTGCGCGAGCGCGGCCAGCTGGGCGGCGTCTTCGGCATCCTCATCTCGTTGGGCGTGTACTTCGCCTACGACTGGAGCCGCGTCATCGCCAAGGCGGCGCCCACGTACTGGGTGTTCTTCGTGCCGGCGGTCGTCCTCGCGGCCTTCGTGGTGCTGGACTTCTTCGTCATCCGCGACACGCCGAGCCACACGGGGCACCCGGACTTCGACACGCAGGATGCCTCCAGCGGTGAGCAGGGCAAGAGCCTGGGGGTGGGCGAGGTCCTCTGGAAGATGCTGACCAACCGGGCCATCATCATCATCATGCTGGTGGAGTTCTGCAGCGGCTTCATGCGCAACGCCATCATGCAGTGGTACCCCAAGTTCGCCCGCGCGACGGGCATCGGCGAGACCTTCGTCGCGTCCAACTGGGGCATGCTCCTGTGTGTCGCGGGCATCACGGGCGGCATGTTCGCCGGCGTCATCAGCGACCGCGTGTTCGACTCGCGCCGCGGGCCTGTCTCCGCGGTGCTCTACGCGGGCATGAGCCTGGGCGCCGTGGCCGCGCTGTTCCTGCTCGAGAGCCCCGCGCTGGGGTGGACCGTCATCTTCATGTCGCTGTGTGTGATTGGCGTGCACGGCATGCTGTCCGGCACGGCCAGCATGGACTTCGGCGGCAAGAAGAACGCGGGCCTCGCGGTGGGCATCATCGACGGCGCCGTGTACGCGGGCACCGCGCTCCAGTCGCTGCTGCTCGGGCGCATCCTGCCCGCGGGCGACGTCGCCAAGGACCCGGGCAACTGGGGCAACTGGCCGCTCGCCATGCTGCCGCTGTCGTTCGGTGGATTGTTGCTGGCCACCCGCGTGTGGAATGCCCGCCCGCAGCCGAAGGCCGGCACCGCCGCGCCAGCGGTTGCCACCGCGCAGACAGTTTCAGCTCCTAGGACTGGTACCGAGGGCTGAGGTCCCTGTGAAGGGGGAGACGTCACGGGGGAGCCATCCCTCCCCCGTGACAGGGTTGTAACGTAGAGTGAGGCTGTGACCCAGGCACCCGCACCCCTGCAAAGCCGCTTCGAGGTTCACGACCGGAAGCAGTTCGAGATCAAGCTCGAGTACCAGCCTTCGGGCGTGGATGAGACTCGCTATCTCGTGGAGGCACACCTGTTCCTTCCGGGCAGCCTCTACATCGACGCGGAGACGTACCCCCGCGCGGACTTCTACGCGGACATCCACAACTACGTGCGCTTCAAGACGCCGGTGATGGCGGTGCAGGAGCTGCTCACGTCGGATGCCTCTCCGCTGGTGAAGCTGGAGGCGTGGCTGCGCACGGGGCTGGGCTCCGAAGGGGACATCGTCTACCAGGCGAAGCTGCTGTCCTGTGTGCTGCGGGGCGCGCTGCGGCGCTTCGCCACGGGCGTGGAGGCGCGCTGCGAGGGCCCGGTGTCGCTGCCCACGGACGCGTGCGCGACGCTGGAGTCGGATGTCCTGGCGATGCAGTCGGGGGTGGCGCAGGTGCTGGAGCGCTTCCGCCAGTGGCTTCGTTCGGTGGGGGAGCTGCGGGTGCAGGACCGCTCGCGCATGTCGCTGCGCCTGGTGGACGAGTACGTGAGCCTCCTGGTGGAGAACGGCTTCCGGCGCGCGGTGGCGGACATGAAGTCGCTGCCGCGAGGGGAGCCGTGGCTGGGGCTGCGCAAGGGGCTGATGGACGCGGTGCTGCGCGAGGAGGTCTACCGCAAGGAGAACCGGCTGCGCAGCGTGCTGAGCCCCACGGGGGACAACGAGGAGTACATCCAGCGGCTGGGCATGCTGAAGAAGTTCTGCATGAACGTGCTCTTCCTCTCCTCGCGCCGGCGGCAGAAGCGGCAGGGCTGGGAGGAGGTGCTCTTCGCGCTCGCGGCGGGCATCGCCATGTCGTTCGCGACCGCGGTGGCCTTGTGGGCGCAGATCCGCTTCACGCAGGTGAGCCTCAACTTCTTCCTCATCGCCGTGGTCGGCTACATGATGAAGGACCGCATCAAGGAGGGCCTGCGGCGCGTCCTGAGCCGGGTGGCGGCCACGCACCTGTCGGACCGGACCGCGGCCCTGGTGGACCCGGTGACGGGGCGCACCATCGGCACGTGTGAGGAGCGCGTGGACTACGCGCCCAAGGTGCCGGCGTCCGTGACGGCGCTGCGCCACCAGGACGACTTCCTCATGGTGTCCCAGGGCGAGGTGACGGAGACGGTCATCCGCTACCAGAAGCACATCGTGCTGGATGCGCGCCTGTTGCCTCGCACGGAGCGGGGCCTGTCGGGCGTGACGGACATCCTCCGGCTCAACGTGGGCCGGTTCCTGCGGGACATGGACGAGCCGGAGCTGGCGCTGGAGTACGTGGACCTGGCGGACCTGTCCGTGGGCCACATCCGAGGCGCCAAGCGCTACCCCGTGGACGTGGTCTTCCGCTTCACGGTGGAGGAAGGGGAGACGGACCGGCGCCAGGAGAGCACGCAGATGGTGCGACTGGTATTGGACCGCAACGGCATCCAGCGCATGCAGCGCTTCGCGGACGCGGGGCAGGGCGTGCCTCCTGGTCCCATGCCCTGGCAGTCGGCCGCCTGAGGCGGCGGTTTAGGCGGCACGGTCGCGCGCGCGAGGGTAATGTTCGCCGCGCCCATGGCTCCTGAAGACTTCAAGAAGCGCATTCGCGCCGACTGGCGCGACAGCCTGAACGCCGTCCTGGCCCGGGCCCGCTCGCTCGGTGAGCGGGCGGTGCTGGCGTTCGACCTGGACTCCACGCTGCTCGACAACCGGCACCGCCAGGCCCGCATCCTCCGGGAATATGGGCAGGCGCACGCGGTTGCCGCCCTGGCCGCGTGTGGGCCGGACCACTGGACCTCCGGCTGGGACATGCGTGACGCGATGCGCGCATGCGGCCTGGGGGACGTGCAGGTCGAAGACCACTTCCCTGTCGCGCGAAAGTTCTGGGCGGAGCGGTTCTTCACCAGCGAGTACTGCGAGATCGACGAGGCCATCGAAGGGGCCGCGGCCTTCACGCATGCCGTGGTCGCCACGGGCGCACACCTGGTCTACGTCACGGGCCGCCATGAGGGCATGCGCGCCGGCTCCACCGCCTGCCTGCGCCGCCACGGAATGGTGACGCCCGACGAGAAGCAGGTGCTCCTGGTGATGAAGCCCACGCTGAGCGACGACGATGACGCGTTCAAGCGAGAGGCCCACGCGAGGCTGGGTCGGCTGGGCACCGTGGTGGCCGCCTTCGACAACGAGCCCACCCACGCCAACGACTATCAGCGGCGCTTTCCGGAGGCACTCGTGATTCATCTGGCCACGGACCATTCCGGCAGGCCCGTCACGCTGTTGGATGGCATCATCAGCGTGCCTCATTTCACGCTCGTTTCCTGACGCACCGCGCCTGAATGACAGGCGCGGCCGGATGGGGTTTGAAAGGCTTTGAAGTCCCCCTGCCGCGCGCTATGAGGCGCACGGCGTCCGCCGCTCCTGGAGGGTAGGGGCGGCCAGCATGGAGGCACCCGCGGTGGCCAGCCCGTACTCGAAGGACCTGCTGTTGACGATGTACCGGAAGATGTACCTCATCCGCCGTTTCGAGGAGCGCGCGGGTCAGCAGTACACGCTGGGGAAGATTGCCGGCTTCTGTCACCTGTACATCGGGCAGGAGGCGGTGGCTGTGGGTCCGGTGGAGGCCATCCGCCAGGACGACTACATGCTCAGCGCGTACCGCGACCATGGCCAGCCCCTGGCGCGTGGCAGTGACGCGGGCATGGTGATGGCGGAGCTGTTCGGCCGCGGCACCGGCTACAGCAAGGGCAAGGGCGGCTCGATGCACATCTTCGACATCGAGCACCACTTCTACGGCGGCTACGGCATCGTCGGCGGGCAGATTCCGCTGGCGGCCGGCATGGCCTTCGCCAGCCGCTATCGCAACGAGGACCGCGTCACGGTCTGCTACTTCGGCGACGCGGCGGCCAACCAGGGCGCGCTGCACGAGACGTTCAACATGGCGTCGAAGTGGAAGCTGCCGGTCATCTACATCTGCGAGAACAACCGCTACGGCATGGGTACCGCCATCGCCCGCACGGCCGCGGTGCCGGAAATCTACAAGCGCGCCGCCGCCTACGACATGCGGGGCGAGCCGGTGGACGGCATGGACGCGCTGAAGATGTACGAGGCCGTGAAGGACGCGGCCGCGTGGTGCCGCGCGGGCAAGGGCCCGGTGCTGCTGGAGGCGAACACGTACCGCTTCCGCGGCCACTCCATGGCGGACCCGGCCAACTACCGCACCAAGCAGGAGGTGGAGGACGAGCGCAAGAACGACCCCATCCCCAAGCTGCGCGAGTACACCCTGGCGCAGGGCCTGGCGGTGGCGGCGGACTTCGAGCGCATCGACGAAGAGGTGAAGGCGCAGGTGGACGCCGCGGTGAAGTTCGCGGACGAGTCCCCGGAGCCGAGCGTGGAGGAGCTGTGGCGAGACACCATCGTCGAGCCGGGTGAGGCCGACGTGCGGCCCCGTGAGCGGGTCCTGGGCATGAAGGTGACGAACTGGCCGTCGTACCCGACGGGCCAGGAGCTGAAGGTCACCTGGGACCTGGAGCCTCGCGAGCAGGCGGAAGCCGCGGACAAGAAGGCGGGCCTGATCCGCTGAAGGCGCTCAGGACCCTTGTCTCAACCCAACCTTTTTTGATTTCGAGTCGGAGCCGACGATGCCCGAGTTGATGTACCGCGAGGCGCTGAACCAGGCGCTCGCCGAGGAGATGGAGCGCGACGCCAACGTCTTCCTGATTGGCGAGGAAGTGGGCCGCTACAACGGCGCGTTCAAGGTGTCGCAGGGACTGCTGGACCGGTTCGGGAGCGCGCGCATCATCGACGCGCCCATCTCCGAGCTGGGCTTTGGTGGCATGAGCGTGGGCGCGGCCATGGTGGGCCTGCGTCCGGTGGTGGAGATGATGACGTGGAACTTCGCCATCCTGGCGATGGACCAGATCGTCAACAACGCCGCCAAGCTGCGCCACATGTCGGGTGGACAGCTGCGCTGCCCCATCGTCTTCCGCGGCCCGGGTGGCGCGGGTGGACGTCTGTCCAGCCAGCACAGCCAGGCGCTCGAGGCGAACTACGCGCACTTCCCGGGCCTGAAGGTCATCGCGCCCGCGACGCCCGCGGACGCCAAGGGCATGTTGAAGGCGGCCATCCGCGACGAGAACCCCGTCATCATGTTCGAGGGCGAGCGGCTCTACGCGCTCAAGGGCGAGGTGCCCGAGGGCGAGCACGTGGTGCCGCTGGGCAAGGCGGACGTGAAGCGGGAGGGCACGGACGTCACCGTCATCACCTGGAGCCGCATGTATTACTTCTGCATGCAGGCGGCCGAGGAGTTGGCGAAGGAGGGCATCAGCGTGGAGGTCCTGGACCTGCGCACGCTGCGGCCCTTGGATGAGGAGGCCATCCTCGCGAGCGTGCGCAAGACGAACCGCGCCGTCATCGTGGAGGAGGGGTGGGCGCTGGCGGGTATCGGCGCCTCGGTGGTGGACATCATCCAGTCCAAGGCGTTCGACGAGCTGGACGCGCCGGTGGAGCGCGTGACGGGGCTCGATGTGAACATGTCCTACGCGGCGAATCTGGAGAACGCGACCCAGCCGGACGCGCCCAAGATCATCGCCGCGGTGAAGAAGGTGCTGTACCGCCAGGGAGCCTGACCGTATGGCCATTCCCATTCAGATGCCGAGCCTCTCCCCGACGATGACGGAGGGGAAGATCGTCAAGTGGCTGAAGAAGGTGGGGGACAAGGTCTCCTCCGGTGAGGCGCTCGCCGAGGTGGAGACGGACAAGTCCAACCTCGAGATCGAGGCCTACGACGACGGCTACGTGCTGCAGATCCTCGTCGAGGCGAACCAGACGGCGGCTGTCGGCGCGCCCATCGCGTACATCGGCAAGCAGGGAGAGAAGGTCGCGGGTGGTGGCGCGGCCCCGGCTCCCCAGGCGGCTGCTGCCCCGGCGCCCGCGCCGAAGGTGGAGGCTCCTGCTCCGGTCGCCGCTCCCGCGGCTTCGGGGGGCGGCCGCATCGCCATCCAGATGCCGAGCCTCTCCCCGACGATGACGGAGGGGAAGATCGTCAAGTGGCTGAAGAAGGTGGGGGACAAGGTCTCCTCCGGTGAGGCGCTCGCCGAGGTGGAGACGGACAAGTCCAACCTCGAGATCGAGGCCTACGACGACGGCACGCTGGCGGAGATCGTCGTGGGCGCGAACCAGTCGGCGCCCGTCGGTTCCCCCATCGCGTACATCGCGGCGAAGGGGGGCAAGGCGGCGGCTGCTGCCGCGGCTCCCGCTCCCGTGGCCAGGCCCGCGGAAGTGGCGGCGGCGCCCAAGCCCCAGGCCACGCCCGCTCCGGCTCCGGTGGCCCCGGCGCAGGCGGAGGGCCGCCGGGTGCGCGCCAGTCCGCTCGCGAAGAAGATCGCCCGCGACCGTGGCGTGGACATCACGCGCGTGCAGGGCTCGGGTCCGTCGGGTCGCGTGGTGAAGCGCGACATCGAAGAGGCCCTGGCTCGGGGCGTGACGGCTCCGGCTCCCTCGGCGCCCACGGCTCCGGTGGCGCGCAAGGCTCCGGCCGCGGTGGCTGCACGCGCCGAGTCTCGGACCGAGCCGCTGACGTCCATGCGCAAGGTGATTGCGCAGCGGATGACGGAGGTGAAGCCCGGCGTGCCGCACTTCTATCTCACCATCGAGGTGGAGATGGACGCGGCCGTGAAGGTGCGCGAGGAGGCGAAGGCGCTGGACCTCAAGGTCTCCGTCAACGACCTCGTCGTGAAGGCCGTGGCGATGGCGGTGAAGCGCTATCCGAAAATCAACGTCTCGCTCCAGGGGGACCAGGTGGTCCACCATGGCTCGGTGGACGTCGGTGTGGCGGTCGCGTTGGAGCAGGGGCTCATCACGCCCGTGGTTCGGGACGCGGACCAGAAGGGGCTCCAGGCCATCTCCACGGAGGTGCGTGAGTTGGCCGAGCGTGCCCGCAAGCGCGCCCTCAAGCCCGACGAGTACACGGGCGGCTCCATCACCGTGAGCAACCTGGGCATGTACGGCATCGACCAGTTCGTCGCCATCATCAACCCGCCGCAGGCGTCCATCCTCGCGGTGGGCGCGGTGAGCGACAAGGTGGTGGTGCGCGACGGGCAGATGGTGATTCGCAAGATGATGACGGCGACGTTGTCGTGCGACCACCGCATCATCGACGGTGCCATCGGCGCCGAGTTCATGCGGGAGCTGCGCGGCCTCTTGGAGCACCCCACGCGGCTGCTCTTCTAGTCGTCGTTGCCTTGAAGGCCCGCTCCTCCCGCGCCAACCCCGGCGCGTGGGAGCGGGCCTTGTTGCATCCACTACCGGCGCGTGGGCTCCGCGCCGTGCGCTTGTTCCTCCAGCCGGCGCTGCTCGCAGGTGACGCGCGCCTGCTGCTCCCTGGGGGTGCCGGTGGGCAGTTCGTGCTCATCCTCCAGGGAGCGGCCGACCATGCCGGGCCAGGGCTCGGGGCGCGTGGCCTCCACATGGTCGATGTGCTCGGCGTACTCGTTGTCCGGGGGCGCGTTGCGCGGCATGTCGTCTGGCTTGTCCTGGTGCGCCATGACGGTGTCCTCCTTCGGGACGTGGCGGAAGTTCCACCGTTAACGGTGCGGCGCGACGGGGCGCTGGGCCAGTCGTGGCCCGCTGCGTGGCCCGCTCCCCCGCTCAGTGGGCGGCCGCAAAAAAAGCCCGGCAGGCGAGTCGGTTCGCTGCTTAACTTCGTTCCAAATGAACGACGACATGACACGCGAACGGCTTGTCCAGGGTGTGTCGGAGTTGGAGGCGCGGGTGGGCCCGCCGCTGCCTCTCACGCAGTCGCTGCAAAAGGCCCTGCTCGGAGCGGTGTTCCCCCTCACCGCGGAAGAGCTCACCTGGGTGGCTCGGGAGAACGAGGCGCCGTCCTCCGTCCTCTCCTTGTTGGGAAGCCTGCCGCAGGGACGTTTCTCCTCGATGGACGCGGTGACTTCGGCGTTGGAGCAGGATGCCTCCCGCCCGGACCCGCTCCCCCCCACACCCTCCCTCCCGTCCTCCCGCTGAGCTCGTCTCTCCAGCGCGCGCCAGGCTCTGTCCTGGCGTGCTCAATCCGCTGGTACGCCCGGGGAGCAGGCGGACCACCATGCGCTCGTCCAGAAATTCCTGGGGGTCAAACCTGTCTGGTTGCTCTAGAGTTGAGGAGGCGTGGCGTCACGGGGGGACGGTTCCGTGGGCGCGGAGAAGAAAGGGAGTCGGAGGAGGCGCTATTCTGGGAGCCACCAGCCTGGCCTCTCCGTGGGATAGCCGGCCAGGAGGAGCGTCATGAACCCGTCTGAACTGCCCGCGGTGCTGTACGTCGACGATGACGCCCTCAACCTGCGGGTCTTCGACGCGAACTTCGGACAGCGCTTCCGCATCTTCCGCAGCGCGTCTCCCAGCGAAGCGCTGACGCTGCTCGAGCAGCGCAAGGGCGAGATTGGCGTCATCCTCTCCGACCAGCGCATGCCGGGGATGACGGGCGTGGAGCTCTTGGAGCGCGCGCGCTCGATTGCGCCCGACGCCAAGCGCATGCTCGTCACGGCCTACGCGGACATGCAGGCCGTCATCGACGCGGTGAACCGCGGACAGGTGACGCGCTACTTCGTCAAGCCGTGGGACCGCTCGGAGCTGCAGGCCGCGCTGGATGATGCGCTCAAGATCGCGCGCCTGGAGCTGCGCATCCGCGAGGTGGAAGGGCGGATGATGAAGTCGGAGCGCCTGGCCACGCTGGGGCAGGTGACCGCGGGCATCGCTCACGAGCTGATGGGCCCGGTGGGCTACCTCTCGCAGAACGTGGCCTCGCTCCAGCGCGACCTCACGAGCGTCATCCAGTACGTGTCGAGGCACCTGTCCACGGACCCGAACCCGTCGGTGGCGGAGACGGTGGAGGACCTGCCCGCGCTCATCAAGGACCTGGCGGATGGCGCCGAGCACCTGCGGCAGGTCGCCCTGGGGCTGCGCGCACAGGCGCGAGGCGAGGACATGGAGGCCACCGCGGACGTGGCCGAAGTGGTGTCCTTCGCGGTGAAGCTGGCGCGCGCGGAGGTGAGAGACCGTGCTCGGCTGACGAGCAACGGCGAGCCCGTGCGAGTCGTCTTCGGTCCCGTGAAGCTGTGCCAGGTGCTGCTCAACCTCGTGGTCAACGCGGCGCAGGCCATGGGGGGCACCGGGCGTCAGGGGCGCATCGAGGTGCGCTGGGCCGTGCGGCCGGAAGACGTGGTGCTGACGGTGGCGGACAACGGCTGCGGCATCCCCATGGACCTGCAGGAGCGCGTCTTCCAGCCGCTGTTCACCACGAAGCCCGTGGGCATCGGCACGGGCCTGGGCCTGTCCATCTGCCGCGAGCTGGTGACTCAGGCGGGCGGCAGCCTGCGACTGTCCTCCACGCCGGGCGAGGGGACGGACATCGAAATCACCCTCCGGCGAGCCCCGCTCCCCTGAGGCCGAAGGCGTTGCTGAGCATGCGCCACACCCGGTGGAGCGTCTCGCTCTCCGAGCGGCGCACGTCCTCCACCAGCAGCGCGCGCGTGGGGCCCGCGCCCTCGCGTGTGTACTCGACGAGCAGCGCGTAGCGAGGGCCGGGGCGCTCCACCAGGTGCACGGCTCGGACGGCGTCGAAGGCGATGAGCTCCGAGCGGGTCGCGCTGGGGGCCCACGTCAGTCGCTCCAGTCGCAGCGTCTCCGTGCGGAAGTGCAGGACGAAGCGGCGGCGGCTCAGTCGCGACTCCAGCTTCAGCGCCAGGCCCACGAGTGCGGCGGCCACCAGCGCGAGCGCGGCCGACGCGGAGGGGAGTGTGCCTGCCTCCTGGCCCACCAGGATGGCCGCGCCCACGGCGCAGCCCACGCCCACGGCCACGCTCAACCCGGGCAGCATTCTCCACTCCCACCGAGGTGGAAGGGACTCACCCACGAGCCGGCCGCTGTCGTAGCGCAGGCGCACGTCGCCGAGCAGCGGGGGAATCCGGTTCTCCTGCAACGCGTCCTGGAAGCTCGCCACGCGCCCAGCATAGCGGTCCATCGCATGCGAGCCTCGAAGTCCGCGCGAAGCTGTGCGAATCTCCAAAGCCATGGATCTCCCGTTCGAGACCGGTGAGAGCGGCGGTGAGGAGGGGGGGACGCTCGCCTCGACGGTGCTGGTGGTGGACGACGAGCCCGTCGTTCTGGACATCTGCGCGCGGCTGCTGGAGCGCGAGTCGGACCTGGTGGTGCTGGTGGCGGAGAGCGCGGAGGAAGCGCTGCCTCTCCTGCGCGAGCAACGCATCGACGTGCTGGTGACGGACAAGAACCTCCCAGGAATGGGAGGGGTGGAGCTCGTCGCCCAGGCGCGCGGGCTGCAACCTTCACTCGAAGCGCTGATGATCACGGCCTACGCGAGCAGCGAGTCCGTCATCGCCGCCTTCGCCGCGGGCGCGAGCGACTACATCCTCAAGCCGTTCGACGACTTGCGAGTGCTGCGCGCCAAGGTGCGGGCGGCGCTGGAGCGGCGCACCGCTGGCAGCCGCGTGCGAGAGCAGGCGAGGGAAGTGGCGCGCGAGGCCTCCGCGCTCCTCTCCGCCGGGCAGGATGCGCCAGAGCCCGCCCATGAAGCACTCGAAGTGGAACTCCGAGCCTACGAAGAGTCTTCGCGCGCGGTGCAGCAGGGCACCGTGGGTGTGGTGGGCAGCGCCGATGCGCTCTCCGCGCTGACGGAGGCGGGATTCGAGGTGCTGGAGCTGGCCCCGTATGCGCCGGAGCTGGAGCGCGTGGACGTCGTCGTCGTGGAGACGGGCGACCCGCAGTGGCGCACGCTGGCGGAGCGTCTTCAGAGCCGGCCGCCGGATGTGCTGTTGCTCGCCAGCCCCCAGGCGGACCTGGGCGACTTGCTGGAGGCCATCACCTTGCGCATGGACCTGGTGGGCTTCGGCTCCTCACAGGGCGCGAGCGTCCTCCCGGAGAAGGTGCGGATGCTGTTGCTGAGGCGAGGCGTCCAGCGAGCGTTGGACCGGCTTGCCGCCGCGCTCACCGCGTTTCGTCAGAGCATCCGCGCGCGCTCAGCCTGAGAGGGCGAACACATGGGCAGGGGCTCGGGCGATACATGGCTCGGGCCGTGCTCATGCCCGCAGCCTGTCTTTGAAAAAGAAAACGCCCGCCTTCTTTTCAGAAGGCGGGCGTCTGAGTGACCCTGCCGGGATTCGAACCCGAGTTTGTGCCGTGAGAGGGCACCGTCCTAACCGCTAGACGACAGGGCCGACATTTCGCTGCAACCACCGTGTTTCTGCTGCTGCTTCCTACATCTTGTTTCCGCTCTCGTCAACCATCTGATTTCGAGCTTCTTTTTTTCTGCGGACTGCGGTGCTGCGAGCTGGGGAACTAGGATTCGAACCTAGATAAGCAGAGTCAGAGTCTGCTGTCCTGCCGTTAGACGATTCCCCAATCACTGCGGCTGCCTCTACTACCAACACCGCCCAGCGACTGCAACAACTTCGGTGGGCGTCTACTTCTTCTTCGCCGGCTTTGCTTCCGGCTTCTTCATCGGCTTGACCGCTTGCTGGGTCGGGACGATGTAGATGCGAACTTCCTCGTTCGCCTCGTAAATATTCAGCCCCGCGAAGTTCTTCCCCGAGGGGTTGCTGATGTGAACCGCCTTGACGCCCGGCTGGTTGACGATCTGCCTTCGAGGATAACTGCTCGTCGAATAGACCGAGCGGTAGTAATCCAACGTCGCCTCGAAGTCTCTCGGCGCCCGGTATCGATTCTCTCCCACCTTCTGGGAGCCATCCGGGAGCTGCGCGCCGCTGACCACCTCGGCACCCGCCGTCGCCACCCAGAGCGCGCACATCACCGCCCCGAGTGGGCGCGCCTTATAGAAATGCTGTCTCATGGTGTCAAGCGCACGCGTCATGGGTCGCGAAGATAGGTGCCGAAGCGGCGGTCGTCCACCGCTTCGGCGAAGGAGACGTCACGCGGCGCGGGTGAGCGCGGCGTCGATGCGGCGCAGGGCTTCGTCGCGGCCCGCCAGGAGCAGCGTCTCGCCGATGCCAGGGCTGGTGGTGTTGCCCGTGATGGCGACCCGCACGGGCTGAGCGACCTTGCCCATGCCGACGCTGGAGGACTCGCTGACGGCCTTCACCACGCCGTCGAGCGCCTCCACCGTCCACTCGGGCAGCGCGGCGATGCCGTCGCGCACCTTGCGCAGGAGCCCCAGCGAGTCACCGGTGAGGTGCTTGGCCGCGGCCTTCTCGTCCAGCGTGACGCCGGAGCGGAAGTAGAGCGAGGCGGTGGTGGCCATCTCCTCCAGGGTGCGGGCGCGCTCCTTCAGCGCATGCACGAGGGGCACCAGTCGCGAGTCGCCCTTCACCTGGAAGCCCTTGGCCTCGAGGAAGGGCACCAGCCGCTCCGCGACGGTCTTCTCCGGCAGCAGCTTCATCCACTGCTGGTTGAGCCAGAGCAGCTTCTCCGGGTTCCACACGCCGGACGTGGTGCCGACATCGGAGAAGTCGAACCACTCGAGCATCTGCTCGCGGCTGATGACCTCGTCGTTGCCGTGGCTCCAGCCCAGGCGGATGACGAAGTTGTTGAGCGCCTCCGGCATGATGCCCGTGCGCTTGTGCAGCATCACGTCCGCTTCCGGGTGCTTGCGCTTGGAGAGCTTCTCGCGGTCCGGCCCCAGGATGAGTGGCAGGTGCGCGAACTCCGGTGGCTGCCAGCCCAGCGCCTGGTAGAGCATGAGCTGCGGGAAGGTGGAGTTGACGTGCTCCTGGCCGCGCGCCACCAGGGTGATGTCCATCAGGTGGTCATCGATGACGCAGCCGAAGTTGTAGAGGGGGATGCCGTCCGCGCGCAGCATCACCCAGTCGTCGAGGTCCGAGTAGGGCTTGGCGATGGTGCCCAGCGCCTTGTCGGTGAACGACACGGTGCCCTCGGTGGAGGGCATCTTGAAGCGGATGACGGCCTCTTCCTCGCGGCGGCCCGCGGGCGGGGCCTTCAGGTCGCGGCAGGTGCCCGGGTACTTGTAGAAGCCGCCGGCCTTCTCGGCCGACTCGCGCTGCGCCTCCAGGTCCTGCCGGGTGCAGTAGCAGCGGTAGGCCTTGCCCTCGGAGATGAGGCGCTGGGAGTGCTCGCGGTAGGTGTCCAGCCGCTGGGTCTGGAAGTAGGGCGCGTGCGGGCCCTCCTTGCCGGGTCCTTCATCCCAGTCGATGCCAAGCCACACCAATCCATCGAGGATGGCTTGCACCGACTCCGCGGTGGAGCGGACCCGGTCCGTGTCCTCCATGCGGAGAATGAAGGTGCCGCCATGGCGACGAGCCTGGAGGTAGTTCATCAGCGCCGTCCGGGCACCACCGATGTGGAGGTATCCGGTAGGGGACGGAGCAAAGCGGACGCGAGGAGCAGAGGGCATACCGGCGCGCGGATTAGCAGGGAGGTGGTCAGGGGGTCAACGCGGATGGGCACGCTCTGGGGTATGGTGCTCGCAACGGGGAGAGAACGCGTATGTCGATTCGTCAGCTACTTCGCATGGGGATGGTGATGGGGGGCTTCCTGGCCGCGCTGCCAGCGGCCGCCACCACGCAGTTGCGGATGGACTTGTCGCAGCTCTCTCTCCAGTCGGACGCGGTGGTCCACGGCGTCGTTCGCCGCGTGGAGAGCCGCTGGGCGGGAGATGGTCAGCGAATCGTCACGGACGTCGAGGTCGAGGTGGTGGAGCCCCTCAAGGGACAGCCCGGAGGCACGGTGCTCCTCACTCAGCCCGGCGGCGAGGTGGGCGATATCGGACAAGTGGTGCACGGACTTGCCGCATTCAAGACGGGTGAGGAAGTGGTCATCTTCCTGCGCAAGCGCGGCGCGAAGGCGTTCCGCCTCTCCGGTGAGGCGCAGGGCAAGTACCAGGTGCGGCGCGGAGAGGTCGGCAAGCCCGCCATGGCGGTTCCCGAGCCCACGGAGGCGCTGCTGCTGGACCCCGTCACGCGTCAGCCGACCGCCTCGGTGGAGAAGCCGAGGACGCTCGAGGACCTGAAGGCGGCCATCCGCGCCGCGCTGAAGGAGTCCGCGCCGTGAGTGCCGCGGCAGCGTTGCTGGCGGCCCTGGCGCTGGGACAGTTCGCCCCCTATGTCCGCAGCCGGGTGAAGCCAGGGGATGATTCCACCCAGTGCCTCTATTGGACCGTGCCCCAGGTCACCTGGAGCCAGGCCACGCAGGGCAACCCTGGCACGGCGGGGGACACGGAGTTCGAGGCCGTTCGGGTCTCCTTCAAGAGCTGGGAGGACATCTTCGCGCGGTGCGGAAACCTGTCGCTGCGCGAGGGCCCCGTCATCAACGAGCGGCGCGTGGGCTACCGGCGCAACGAGCAGAACAACAACGTGGTGCTCTTCCGCACGCTCAACTGCAGCACCGTGGTGGCGGAGAAGGACGCGTGCTGGAAGGCAGAGACGTGCGCCAGCCAGTACGACTGCTGGGATGACGACGACAGCACGCTCGCCATCACCCTCACGACCTACGACAAGCGCTCCGGCATCATCCTCGACTCGGACATCTCCTTCAACGCGGGGCAGTACACCTTCACGACGGTGATCGGGGCGAAGTGTGAACCGCCTGCTCCGACGAATTGTGTGCCCGCCGACGTGCAGAACACCGCCACGCATGAGATTGGCCACTTCATCGGCCTGGATCACACGCGCGCGAACGGCTCCACGATGAACCCCAGCGCCAGTCCAGGCGAGGTGTCCAAGCGCACCATCGACACGGGCTCGAGCTCGTTCGTCTGCGACGTCTATCCCAAGGGCCGCGCCAGCCAGGCCTGTCTGCACCCCACGGTGGAGGACACGCTGGGGGCGAAGGATGGCGGCTGCGCGTCGACGGGCGCGACGTCCATGGGCGCCGCGCTGCTGGCGTGGGCCGTGTGGGGGCTTCGTCGCCGCGAGCGCGGGGGCCGCTCATGAAGAGGCCGCTGTTGTGGGGGCTCCTGCTCCTCGCGACGCCCTCGGTGGCGCAGGACACCCTGCCGTTCCAGCGCACGCTCGTCCGGGGCAGGCCGCTGTGCCTGCTGTGGCCGATTCGCGAGTACGTCTACCACCTGGACCCGGCGGGCAGCGCCCGGACCCCCGGCGACACGGAAGTGGCCGCCATCGAGGCGTCGTTCGACTCCTGGCGGCGCGTGTCGGAGTCGTGCAGCGACTATCAGTTCCGGCGGGGCTCGGACTGGCGAGGCCCCATCGCCGTGGGCTACGACGAGAAGAACCCGCGCTCCAACTACAACATCGTCACGTTCCGCGAGACGGCGTGTGAGGACGTCGTGCCTCGCGAAGATGCATGCTGGGGGGATGAGAGCTGCGGCAACAAGCATGGGTGCTGGGAGATTGGCGAGGAGACGCTGGCGCTCACCACGTCCACGTACAGCATCGCCTCCGGGCGGGTGCTGGACGCGGACATCGAGATGAACGCGTCCCAGCCCGGAGGCTCCGCGGGCCACCTCTTCACCACGGTGGATGGTCCTCCATGCCAGGGCCCTCCGGCCACGGACTGCGTGGCGGTGGACCTGCAGAACACCATGACGCATGAGATTGGCCACGTGGTGGGCTTGGACCACGTGGCGAACGCGGGCTCCACCATGGCGCCCACCGCGCCTCCGGGAGAGACGCGCAAGCGGGTGGTGGACTCGGGCTCCATCGCGGGCTTCTGCTCCATCTATCCGCGGTGGCAGCCCCCCAACCAGTGCGTGCCGCGCCTGGACACGGGCATCGTCCTGCTGGCGGACGGGCGGGGTACGGGCTGTGCCTCGGCTCCGGGCACGGCGCTCTCGGGTGTCGCGTTGGCCGTCCTCGCGCTGCTGCGCGCGAAGCGGAAGTCGGGCGGACGCTGAGGGGTGAAGTCGTCGCCGGGCATCAGTCCCTCCACCGGGCCGTGAGACACCAGGCCCGGTGGAAGGGGCGAGCCGTCAGCGGCGCGGAGCCACCAACCGGATGCTGAACGTGTAGTCCACGTTCACCGGATGGCCCTGGTACAGGATGGGCTTGTACGTGCGCGACTGGAAGGACTCCAGGACGGCCTTCTCCATGTGCGCCACCGGCTTGATGACGCGACACTTCTCCACGCGGCCCTTGGTCGTGATGGTACAGCGGAAGAGCATCACGCCCTCGGCCTTCGCGGCCATCGCCTCGCGCGTGTAGACGAGGTCCTTGCCCTGGTCGATCATCTCCGGCCGAGGCATGTTCTCGTTGTAGGGGAGCACGTCGCCGCGCGCGGAGGCCAGCGCCGCGGAGGGCAGCACCGGCACCGCCAGGCTTCCCCCCGCGCCCTTGGCCTGCGCCGCCGCCGCCGCACCCACGCCGCCCGCCGTCTGCGGCTCCACGATGTCCACGGGCGCCTGCGTGGGCGCGAGCATCACCGGCGCGGACATGCCGCCCGGCGTGGCCACGGGCTCGGCCACCTCGACCTCGTCGGGCGCGGAGGCGGAGGCCACTTCCGTGCTCCCGCCGCCTCGGCCGCCCCGGCGCTTCTGGAGCTTCTGCGACAGCACCACCTCACCGGAGCCGCCCGTGACGACGGTCTCCATCTGGTAGCCCTCCAGCGCGAAGGTGAGCTCCACCGTGATGGAGCCGTCCTGTCCCGCGGGCAGCTCCAGGGTGAAGGGCGTCGAGCCGCGCTCCTTGCCTCGGTAGAACACCCGCGCGCCGCTGGGCTGGCTCATCAGCTTGAAGCGGACCTTCTGGGCTCCAGCGGGGGTCGGCGCCTCCTGCACCGCCGCCGCGGGAGGGGTCTGCACGGGGGCCTGGGCCACCGGCTCGGGCTTGGACTCCGGAGTCGGCGCGACGGGCTTGTCGCGCATGAAGAAGATGGCGCCGCCCGCGATGAGGCCGGCCACCACCACGCCTCCCAGGCCGCCCATGAGGAGCGTGCGCTGACGGGCGCGCTGGACGGCCTTGGGGACCTCCACGCTGATGTCCACCGCGAGCGTGTCACCCGAGTCCATGGGCGCGGTGCCCACGCTCGAGAACAGCGGAGACGGGTAGGGGCCCGTCGTCGTGGCGCCACCGGGGCGCTTGAAGATGCCGCTGTTTCCGCCCGCGGCCATGCTGGCCTCGCGCAGTCCCTCCAGCATCTCGTCCATCGTCTGGAACCGTCGCGCGGGGTCCTTCTCCAGACAGCGCCGCACCACGGCCTCGATCTCCGGCGGCACCGCGATGTCCGGGCGCAGCTGCTGGAAGGTCGGAGGCGCTTCTTTGTAGTGGGCGAAGATGAGCTCGATGTGGTCGCGCGCGATGAACGGCGGGCGGCCCATCAGCATCTGGAAGAGGACGATGCCCAGCGAGTACACGTCGCTGCGCGCGTCCGTCGCGTTGCGCGCCTGCTCCGGCGCCATGTACTGCGGTGAGCCGAGGAAGGTGCCGTTCTGGGTGATCTCCGGGGAGATCTGCCCCTCCTGCGGCGCCGCCACCGACTTCACGAGCCCGAAGTCCAGGACCTTCACCAGGTCCTGATCCTGCTCGTTGAGGAGCATGATGTTGGCGGGCTTCAGGTCGCGGTGGACGATGCCCAGGCTGTGCGCCTCGCGCAGCGAGCGGCAGATCTGCTGGGCCACGGCGATGGCGCGCGACCACTGCAGCGGCCCCACCTGCCCGAGCACCTGGGCGAGGGTGCGACCCTCCAGGTACTCCATGGCGATGTAGAAGATGCCGTCGTCCGTCTGCCCGTAGTCGATCACGGTGACGGTGTTGGGGTGGCGCAGCTTCGAGGTCAGCGACGCCTCCCGCAGGAAGCGCTTCTGGAAGCCGGGGTCCCTGCTGCTGGGGAAGCTGGGGTTGAGGACCTTGAGCGCGACCACTCGCTCCAGCGGGGCCTGGAGGGCGCGGTAGACCTTGCCCATCCCACCTACACCCAGGGGCTCCAGGATGCTGAAGCGGCCGTTCAGGGTTCGGCCGATGAGCGGATCCGCACCCGCCGCGGCAGGCGTCTCGGGGTTCGGCGAGTCGCCCTTGATCATTCGTACCCCCTGCCAACAAGCAACATGGATTCTCCAGAAGTGTGCCGGGTACGCATCAAACCATATCTCCACTTCCAGACGCACTTCCGGCCTTGAGGGGGCCAACATCGGAAGGCGGTTACCGGCGCACACCTGGCGCGTCGGGTGGGGGACGGTCCAATTCACCCCGCATTGACGGTTCCGCATTTACCGGATTAGCGTGAGTCGACCCGCGCGCCAGGGCTGAAGCGGGCGGGGCCGCCCCCATGGCAGATACCCCTCACAATCCCGTGGAAGCGCAGGTGCGTCGAGCCTCCGTGCAGGAGCGCCTGGGCGAGTTGGAGCAGGAGCAGGCTCGACTGCGACAGGAGCTCGTCTCTCTTTCGGGAGAGCTGCGCCTGCCTGGCCTCTTCTTGACGCTGGACGCGGCGGGGACCTCCGCGCTCCTGGCGGCCGACGCCGTCCAGGAGGTGGTGCGCCTGGTGGAGCTGGCGCCCCTGCCCGGAGCCCCCGCCCATGTACTGGGAACGTTTATTTACAGAGGAAGTCCCGCGGTCGCGGTGGACCTGGCGACGCTGCTGGGGGTGAAGCGGCAGCCGGATCTGGATGCGCACCTGGTCATCTGCAAGGGCGCGCGTCCGGTGGCGGTGCTGGTGGACCGGGTGCGGGACCTGGTGGAGACGCCGACGTTGGTGGAAGGCACCGTGGATGGCGCGGTGAGCCTGGAGTGGGACCGCTCCGGGCTGATGGCGGGCCTGTGCCGGACGCCGGAAGGTGTGCGTCCGTTGCTGCGTGTCTCCGCGGTGCTGGCGGGGTCGGAGGGGACGTGAGCGAGTCCGTCCTCGATGACGAGACGCTCATGAAGGTCGAGGAGGTCCTGAGGACCGCCTGCGGCCTGACGCTCGCGCACAGCCTGCGCCGCTCGCTGGAGACCGCGCTGTCGCGCTCGGCCGAGGCGCGCGGCGTGGAGCCCGACTCCTTCCTGCGCGGCCTGCTGCTGCGCGACTCGCAGGCGGTGGAGACCTTCATCGAGCACGCCGTCATCGGCGAGACGTACTTCTTCCGTCACCCCGAGCACCTGCGCTCGCTCGCGCGGCTGGCGGCGCCGAAGACGGGGCCCTTCTTCAACGTCTGGAGCGCGGGCTGCGCCACGGGCGAGGAGCCGTACAGCATCGCCATGGCGTTGCTGTCGGCGGGGGTTCCCGAGGCGCGCATCCGCGTGCTCGCCACGGACGTGTCGGGCCGGGCGCTGGAGCGCGCGAAGGAGGGGCTGTACGGGCCCTGGTCCCTGCGCCACGTCGAGCCGGACCTGGAGCGCCAGTACCTGGAGCGCCGGGGTGAGCAGCTCTCCGTCGTGGCCCCCGTGCGCAAGCTGGTGGAGTTCCGCCGCCACAACCTGGCGACCGATGCGCCCCCCTTGAGCGGACTGAGCGCCATCTTCTGCCGCAACGTGCTCATCTACTTCCCGCCGGACCTGGTGCGCCGCGTGCTCGCGACGTTCCTCTCGGTGCTCGCGCCCGGAGGGCTGCTCTTCGTCTCTCCCGCGGAGGTCCCTCTCACCAACGGGCTGGGGCTGGAGGCGGTGGACGCGGAGGGCAGCGTGGCGCTCCGGGTCGCGACGCCGGGAGAGGCGCCGTCGGAGCCGCCCGTCCCCCGCGCCGTGCGCCGGGTCGCCGAGGTGCTCAAGGCCGCCGCCCGCCTCGTGCCTCCGTCCGCGCCCAAGGCGTCGGCCATCATCGACGGGCTGTCGTCGCGGCCCCAGATGGAGCTTCATCCGCCCGCCGCTCCTCGTGCGCCGGAGCCTCCGGCCGCCCCCGCGCCTCGCGCCGGCACCACGCCCGCGGCGGGGCCGATGGAGCGCGCGGTGGACGCGGCGCGGGCGGGACGGTTCGAGGAGGCGGAGGCGCTGGCTCGCGAGGCGGCGAAGGCGTTGGTGCCGGAGGCCTACCTGCTGTTGGCGATGGTGGCCGAGGGCCGCGGTGACTTGAACGGGGCGGTGGAGGCGGTGCGCAAGGCGCTCTACCTGGAGCCGAGGCTGGCGCTGGGACACGCGACGCTGGTGGCACTCTACGGGCGCCTGGAGCGGCCCGAGGACGCGGAGCGCGCGAGGCAGAACGCGCTGCGCGCGCTGGATGGACTCGATGATGAACAGCCGCTGCGTGGGGTGGAGACGATGACGGCTGGGGGGCTGCGACAGGCCCTGGCACCCAGAACGCAGGCCGGATGGCAGGGTGCGCGCTAGCTGCGCCCTTCGCTCGTGGGAGGCAATGTGGACGGCAACAAGACGAAGGTGACGCTGCCGGAGTGGCTCTTGCTGGGCCGCCGCAGCCTGCGATTCAAGATTGTCGCCGTCACCGGGCTGACGGGCGTGCTGGTGGCCAGCGTGCTCACCCTCGCGTTCTGGAACCAGATGAGCAACGCGCAGCGCGAGGACCTGGCGCGGCGCGCGCGCTCGGTGAGCGAGGAGCTGTCGAAGACGCTGGGCCCCATCCTGGTCTCCAGCCAGGACGCGAGCCGCCTCCAGTCGACCGCGCACGGGGTGCTGCGCCATGTCCCGGACGTGGCCTACGTGCTGGTGCGCGGCCCCAAGGGCGAGCTCCTCTCGGAGGTGGCGGACGAGCGCTTCGCGGGCGCGGACCAGACCCTGACGGACAGCGACGCGGTGGAGGAGCGGCGCCTCATGGTGAAGGGCGAGGCCGTGGTGGAGTCGTCCGTGCCCGTCTACACCGGGCAGGGCGCTTCCGCGCGCCGGGTGGGCACGGTGCAGGTGGCCCTCCATGAGCAGGCGCTGGCCCAGGCCCTGGGGGCCACCACGCGCTTCACGGTGGTGTTGGGCACGCTCATCCTCGCCGCCTGCATCATGGGGGCGTGGTTCATGTCGGGCTATCTCGTCGTCCCGCTGGAGCGCCTGGCGCGCGCGGCGACGGGCATCGCGGGAGGCAACCTGCGCCAGCAGTTCGACACCAGCGCGTCCGACGAGATTGGCGACGTGTCGCGCAGCTTCGCGGCGATGTCCGACGGGCTGGCGCACCTCCTGGAGGACCTGCGCGCGGCGGCCTCGGAGATGGAGAAGGAGGCGACGGGTGTGCTGTCCACGTCCTCCCAGCAGTCCGCCATGGCGCACCAGCAGGCGTCCGCCATCAGCGAGACGAGCACCACCGTCGCGGAGATCGCCCAGACGTCCAAGCAGGCCACGGCCTTCGCGGACTCCGTCATCGCGCAGACGCAGAAGTCGGAGTCGCTCAGCGCGGAGGGCCAGAAGGTGGTGGCCGAGAGCGTGACGGGCATGGAGAAGCTGGGCGACCAGGTGAAGGCCATCGCCCTGTCCATCACCGACCTGAGCGAGCGCACGCTCCAGATTGGCGACATCATCAGCACCGTGAAGGACGTGGCCGAGCAGTCCAACCTGCTCGCGCTGAATGCCTCCATCGAAGCGGCCAAGGCGGGCGAGCACGGGCGCGGCTTCGCGGTGGTGGCCACGGAGATGCGCACCCTGGCGGAGCAGTCCCGCGTCGCCGCGGAGCAGGTGCGGGGACTCCTCAACGAGGTTCAGAAGGGAACGCGCGCGGCGGTCAACGCGACGGAGGAGGGAAGCCGCCGGGCCCAGGCCGCGATGGAGCTGGCGCGCGGAGCGGGCTCGGCCATCCTGGGACTGTCGGAAGTCATTCGCGAGTCCTCCGGGGCGGCCCGACAAATCGCGGGGAATACCCGCCAACAGACGATTGGTGTGGAACAGATCGCCGCCGCGATGGGCGAGCTGACGTCGGCCATGGGAGACTCCGTCGTGGGCACACGACGCATCGAACAGGTGGCTGGCAATCTGACCAATCTCTCGAAGCGCTTCTCGGACCTGGTGGGTAGGTACCAGCTATGAACGCAAACGTGGCGACGTCACGACAGGCCTTGAAGGTCCTCATCGTCGAGGACACCAAGACCATCACCAACTTGCTCCAGGTCTATCTGATGGGCTGGGGGCTGGAGTTCTTCGACGCACCCAATGGGGTGGTGGGCTTGAGCAAGGCGCGGGAGCTCAAGCCGGACCTCATCATCTCCGACGTCCAGATGCCGGAGATGGACGGTTTCTCCCTGTGCGCGGCGGTGCGCGCGGACTCACAGCTGCACGCCACGCCCTTCATGATGCTCACCTCGTTGAAGGACGAGGCGAGCCGCCAGAAGGGCAACCTGGTGGGGGCCAGCGCCTTCCTCAACAAGCCCGTGTCGGTGGATGACCTGCGCTCGAAGGTGCGCGTCATGTTGAATCTGCCCGCGACGAACCGGTGATGCCCGCATGGCGAGCGACGAGGTCAAGGTGAACAGCGACGCACAGCAGCCCGCGCTCCGGCCCGACAGCGCGCCGGAGCGAAGCGAGAGCGCGGACAAGCGGCGCGAGGTGCTGGGCGCCCGTGCCCGTGCGCTGGCCGAGTCTCGTCACGAGGTGCACCACGAGGTGTTGTCGGTGCTCGCCTTCCAGGTGGGAGGCGAGCGCTACGCGGTGCGCATCGAGCACGTGGACCATGTGCTGGAAGCGCGCGGCATCTGCTCGCTGCCGGGGGCGCCGCCGCATGTGCTGGGCGCGCTGGCCAGCCGCTCGCGGGTGGTGCCGGTGCTGGACCTCCGCCAGCTGCTGGGGCTGGAGGGCGGCGGCATGTCGGACCTGGGAAAAATCGTGGTGGTGGAGGTGGGTGAGGAGTGTTTTGGACTGGCGGCGGAGACGGTGGAGGGGCGCAAGGAGTTGCCCAAGACCGAGCTCTCGCAGCCTCCTCCGGGGCCCTTCCTGTACCTGACGCCGGACCGGCTGACGGTGCTGGAGTTGGAGCAACTCGGAGGCCCGGCCGCGGGCCGGCAGGCGCGGGAATAGAGGCGCGACATGGATCCGCAGCTCTTGCGCAGCATCTGGCCGGTGTTCTCCGCGGAGACGCGTGAGCAGATCCAATCCATTGGAGCGAAGGTGCTCGGAATGGAGGGGCCGTCGACCGCGCGCGAGGCGGACCTGCTGCCCTCGCTCAAGCGCCTGGTCCACAGCCTCAAGGGCTCCGCGGCGAGCCTGGGACTCGACGACATCGAGAACGTGGTGCACGCCATCGAGGACGGGCTGGCCCACACTCGGACGGACGTGGGCCTCCCGCGCGACGCGGTGGAGTCCATGCTCCGAGGCCTGTCCGGCATCGAGTCGGCCATGGCCCGGGGCGACGCGGGACAGTCGCCCGAGGTCGAGGGACTGGCCTCGCTGCTCAAGTCCCTGGGCCGCGATGTCGCCGTGCCCGAGTCGGTGTCGGTGGCCTCGGGCCTGTCGGCGAAGGGCTTGGAGGTGCTGGACTTC
This sequence comes from Myxococcus stipitatus DSM 14675, assembly GCF_000331735.1. Lineage (GTDB taxonomy): Bacteria > Myxococcota > Myxococcia > Myxococcales > Myxococcaceae > Myxococcus > Myxococcus stipitatus. Next base: position 3,909,921 of record NC_020126.1, read on the forward strand.
CTGGAGGCCTCGCTCCGCGCGCTCTGCTCGCCGGACGTTCCGGACCGGGCCGCCGTCGTGCGCAAGGCGATGGAGCGGGCCCGCGGGCTGCGCGGGCTGGCGCTGGACGGTGGGGCCTCGCGGGTGGCCACGCTGGCCGAGTCGGCCGCGCTGGGCTTCGCGCGCATGGAGCCGGGCGGTGACCCGGCGAGCCTGGCCGCGTCGGATGTCGCGGGCACGCTGGTGGAGCTGCGCGGACGACTGGACGCGGTGAAGTCGACGGCCTCGGCGAATCGGTCCGTCGAGACGCCGAAGGTGGTGCCCGCGCAGGCCGCTCCGGAAGCGCTCACGCCCGGGATGCCCGTGGCGGCGCCGGAGGCTCGCGCCTCCATGGCGGAGCACACGGTCCGCGTGTCGGTGAAGACGCTCGACTCGCTGGCGCTCCAGGTGGAGCTGCTGATGTCGGGCCGGTCGCAGCAGGCGCGGCGCTCCGAGAGCTACCGCGCGATGTCGGATGGCACGCATGAGGTGCTGCGGCACCTGGAGCGCGCGGCCTCGCAGCTCTCGCTGGCGGGGGGCGGGCCGGCGCTGGACTCGCTGCGCTCCGGCGTGGCGTTGATGCGCACCATGCAGAAGCGCCTGCTGGAGGTGTCTCGCGAGGCGCACCGCGACGGCGAGCAACTGGCGCTGGTGGCCCAGGTGGCGCGCGATGACCTGCGCGACTTGCGCATGGTGCCCGCGTCGCAGCTCCTGGAGCCCCTGCGCCGCACCGTGCGCGAGGTGTCCGCGCGGCTGAGCAAGGACGTGGCGCTGGAGCTGGCCGGAGGCGAGGTCCGGTTGGACCGGCGCATCCTCGACGCGCTGAAGGACCCGCTGCTGCACCTGGTCCGCAACGCCATCGACCATGGGTTGGAGACTCCCGAGGAGCGGCGCTCCGCGGGCAAGCCCGAGACGGGGCGCTTGACGGTGCGCGTGGAGCCTCGAGGCGCGCGCATCGCGCTGGTGGTGGAGGACGACGGCTATGGCCTGTCGCCGGACCGCGTGCGCGCCACGGCGGTGCGCAGGGGCCTGCTGGCGGAGGAGGCGGCCTCGCGGCTCTCCGACGCCCAGGCCGCGCGCCTGGTGTTCCAGCCGGGCTTCTCCACGCGAGAGCAGGTGACGGCCACCTCGGGGCGGGGCGTGGGGCTGGACGTGGTGCAGGCCACCGCGGCGCGTCTCCAGGGCTCCGTGGACGTGGACTTCTGGGCGGGGCAGGGCACGCGCTTCACGGTGGACCTGCCGCTGACGCTCGCCGCCGCGCTGGGCCTGCTGGTGCGCACGGGCACGGCGGTGGCCGCCATTCCTTCCGACAGCGTGGAGCGCGTGATGCGCTTGATGCCGGAGGACGTGGGCACCGTGGCTGGACGCGTGGTGGCGCGCGTGGATGGCTCGCAGCTCACCTTCCTGTCGCTGTCGGAGGCCATCGGCCTGCCTCGGTTGCCCCTGGCCATCGACTCCGGGCGCGTGCAGATGGCCGCGCTGGTCGTCGTGGGCGGCGACAAGGTGCTGTACGCCATCGACGAGGTGGTGGGGCAGCAGGAGATTGTCGTGCGCTCGCTCGGCAAGCACCTGCAGAGCGTGCGGCACCTGGCGGGCGCGGCCGTGCTGGACGACGGGCGCGTGGTGCCGGTGCTCAACGCGCCGGAACTCGTGCGCGCGGCGCGGCCGGAGACCCGCTCCTCGTCGGCGGAGGTGCGGCGTCCGCGCATCCTCGTCTGCGACGACTCGCTCACCACGCGCTTCGCGATGAAGTCCCTGCTCGAGATCGCCGGCTTCCCCGTGGTGACCGCGGCGGATGGCGAGGAGGCCTGGGGCATCCTCGAGCGGACGCCGTGCCAGCTCGTCGTGAGCGACTGGCAGATGCCTCGGCTGGATGGGGTCGGGCTTGCCCGGCGCATCAAGTCCCACGCGACGCTGCACTCCACGCCCGTCATCCTCGTCACATCGCTCGACAGTCCAGAGGACCGGGCCGCGGGGTTGGAGGCCGGCGCGGATGGCTACCTCGTCAAGCGCGAGGTGGAGCGCGGCAAGCTGCTGGAGCTCGTCCGGAACCTGCTCCCCGCTCGCGCGTGATGACCTGGCTCAGGTCGCCTCCGCTGGGAGCAGGATGATCCACGAGCGCGCGTCCGATGAGGGCGCGCGCAGTGTCCCTCCGAGCCGACGGGTGTGCTCTCGCACCACCGCCAGCGGCCGCTCCGCGGGCGCGTGTCCTCCCTGCATCCGGAGGTCGAGCTGCCAACACCGCGTGGCCTCGACGGCCACCCCCAGGAGCCACACCGAGGTGGACCGCGTCGTCGCCAGGGCCCGCGCCAGGACGCGCACCCAGGCTTCCAGTTGAGCGGTGCTCGCCCTCACGCGCATGGGACGCTCGGGCAGGGCCAGCGTCAGCTCGCGGCGCGGTGACTGCTTCGCGTGGGGACCGAGCGCTGTCTGGAGCAGGGGACCCAGGTCGGTGATGGGGTTGCGGCCCAGCCGCTGGTCGATGACGGCGCGTTGGTCCTGCGTGGCCCGCGCCATGCGGTCCAGGTAGCGCTGCATCGTCGAGCAGAGGGGGCCCGCATGGCCCTTCAGCATCATGTCCACGTACCCCCGGACGACCATCAAGGGCGTGCGCAGGTCATGGGCCGCCAGCGAGCGGCGCACCTCCCAGTGTGCCACCTCCTGCTCCAAGCGCCGACGCGCGGACAGGAGCCGTGCGTGCCGCGCCTGGGAGGAGGCCTCACGCGCGTGGGCCGCGAGCAGCGCGCCCCCCAAGGCGGACAGCCGCTCCAGCAGCGCATCGTCCCGAGGTCCCGTCCTCTCGGGCCACAGTCGCAGGCGGCGTCCCGTGCTCGACGGGAATCCCGCGGCGTGGGTGCCCACCCGGGCCACGCACGTGCTCCCATCGAAGAGGGCCGCGCCGGAGGCACTCGTCAGCCGGAGTGTCTCGCGCAGGAGAAGCTCCATGCCCGCGAGGGCGCCACAGCGCAGCGCGCGCTCGGCGACCGCCGCCAGCGCCTGCTCTATCCCCGCGTCGAATCCGAGGTCGACGCCCCACCCACTCCAAGCACCCGCTTGCACGCGCAGAGGTATGGGCATGACCTCGCCAGGGCGCAACACTGCCCACGATGGGCAAAGAAAGGGTCGCTGGAAGGCAATCCTTTACCCACCGCCTCCGCATACCTCCTGACTTTTTTGCCGTCCGGAGGGGGCGGATTCGCCCTCAACCCCTCTCAACTCCTCACGATGACCCCTTGGCCGGCCCCTTGCTAACGGCCAGTGCGACGGGTGGCGGAAGGGACAGATGGGGACTCTCGACTACTACGCGGCCATCGCCCGGCTGGCACCAGGGGCCCTGGCCCTCAGTGCGGTGAGGCGGGTGCAGGGGGTGGCGCGACAGGCGCGCTACCGACGCCGCGAGCCCACGAATCAGGTGCGCCTGCTGCAAGCCCTGGGCGTGTCGCGAGCCGAGGCGCTCGCGATGCGGGTCTTCGGCAGCCGCACCTCCCGCGTCTGGTGTGACGTGGCCCAGCGCGCATCCGTCCTGGAGGCGCTCGCGGCGATTCCCGGCGCCCGGGAGCGCGCCAGCGTCCGCGCGAGGACCGCGCTTCGTCAGGAATGGAACGTCTTCGGGACCCGCGTCGCCTTTGGTGAGGGGCGCCCGGTGGATTGGTCGCTCGACGTGCTCAGCGGCCACCGCTATCCCCTGGCGCCCGTGGGGCGGATGCAGCTGCACTCCATCGGCAATGACCCGAAGTACCCGTGGGTGATGGGGCGGCTCGACAGCGCGGTGGCGCTGGGGCAGGGGTACTGGGTCGAGCCTTCCGCGGACGAGCGCTCGCGGCTGGTCACCGCGTTCGTGATGCAGGTGCTGGACTTCCTCCAGGCCAATCCCGTGGGCCTGGGCGTCCAGTGGACGTGCCCCATGGAGGTCGCGCTGCGGGCGAGCAACCTCGCGCAGGCGCTCCTCATGTTCTCCGACGCGGCGCCCGTGCGGCGCGCGGAGTTCCTCGTGCCGGTGCTCAGCTCGCTCCTGGACCACACGGCCTGGGTGGAGGCGCATCTCGAGGACCGGGGCGCGGTGCCCAACAACCACCTCGTGTCGAACCACGTGGGGCTGCTCGTGGTGGGGCTGCTCTTCCCGGAGCTGCCGGGGGCCTCGCGGCAGGTGGCCCGCGCGGTGGAGGGACTTGGCCAGCAGATGGCCGCGCAGGTGAATGTCGAGGGCACCTCCTTCGAGGGCTCCATTCCCTACCATCGGCTGTCGGTGGAGCTGTTCACGCAGGCCCTGCTCGTGGCGCGGGGAATGGGGGTGCCGCTGGGCCTGGCCTACGAGGTGCGGCTCAAGCGCATGTTCCACGCGGTGCGCGCGTGGTGCTCGGAGACGGGGCTCGCGCCGCAACTCGGTGACAATGACTCCGGACGCGTGTTCCCGCTTCGCGAGCGTGGAGACCTGGAGCAGGGCTATCTCGTGGGGCTGGGCGCGGCGCTCTTCGGGGACTCGGGCCTGCGCGATGGAGAGCTCCCGGACGAGGCCGCGTGGCTCCTCGGGCAGCGGGGAGTGGAGCGTCACCGGCGGCTGGGGCCGGGGCGTCCGCAGCGCTCCATGAGCTTTCCGGAGGGCGGCTTCCACGTGCTGCGGGGCGCGGGGGCCGTCGTCACGGTGAGCGCGGGCAAGCAGGGGCAGCGCGGCGTGGGAGGCCACAGCCACAACGACAAGCTCTCGTTCGAGCTGCACCTGGGGGGACGCCCCGTCATCGTGGACCCTGGCACGGGCTCGTATACGCGAGACCCGGCGACGCGGAACGCGTTCCGAGGCACGGCGGCGCACAACACCGTGCAGGTGGATGGCGCGGAGCAGGCCACGTTGGACCCTGCTCGGTTGTTCGCATTGCCGGAGGAGGCGCGGGCGCGGGTGGTGGCCTTCCTTCCCGGGCCGCGCGTGGACAGGTTGCGTGTCCGGCACGACGGCTATCGCATGCTCCCGGCACCGGTGGGCATCGAGCGCACGTTCCGGCTGGACCGGCGGGAGCGGGCGCTCGCGGGGCGGGATGGCTTCATCGGGACGGGGCGGCACGACGTGGTGGGGCGTTTTCATCTCCCGGACGAGCAGGCGCGGCGCGTGACGTTGGACGGGCAGGTGCTCGGGCGTGCGCTGCGCGCGGCGGAGGAGCCGGTGGAGCTGGGGGACTTCGCGGTGGAGCTGGGGCCTCCGGGGGCGGTGCTCGCGTGGCTCGTGTTGGAGCGGGGGCTGGAGCCGGAGCTGGTCTCATCCCGGTACTCACCGGGCTATGGCCGGGTGGTGCCTTCGGTGACGGTGGAGTTCCGGGGGCAGGTGCGGCCTCCAGCGGTCATGAGGTGGGTGGTTGTCTTCAGGTGAGTGGTCCGGGTGGTGAGGTGGTCGTCTCGCGGCGGCACGTCACGAACGAGAAGAGGTGAGGGCGATGAGGGTGATGGTGGGCAGCCCGCTGCTGGAGCGGATTCGCCGGCGGGAGGCGAAGGTCGGGGTGGTGGGGTTGGGGTACGTCGGTCTTCCGTTGGGAATGGCCTTCGCGGAGGCGGGCTTCCCGGTGGTGGGGCTCGACGTGGACCGGCGGAAGATCGACAAAATCGAGAAGGGGGAGAGCTACATCAAGCACATCCCCAGCGCGCCGCTCGCGGAGCTGAGCAAGGCGGGGAAGCTCAAGGCCACGGCGGACTTCTCGAAGTCGAAGGACTTGGACTGCGTCATCATCTGCGTGCCCACGCCGCTGACGGCCTCGCGTGAGCCGGACATGAGCTACATCATCCAGACGGGTGAGTCGCTCTCTCCCTACGTGCGCCGGGGGCAGCTCTTCATCCTGGAGTCCACCACGTACCCGGGCACCACCGAGGAGGTGCTCAAGCCGCTCCTGGAGAAGACGGGCCTCAAGGCGGGCGTGGACTTCCACCTGGCCTTCAGCCCCGAGCGCGAGGACCCGGGCAACAAGAGCTTCAACACGAAGACGATTCCGAAGATCGTGGGTGGCTTCTCGCCCGCGTGCGCGGAGGTGGCCGCGGCGCTGTATGGCAGCGCGCTGAAGGAGGTCGTCCCCGTCTCGTCCACGCGCGTGGCGGAGCTGGCCAAGCTGCTGGAGAACATCTACCGCTGCGTCAACATCGCGATGGTCAACGAGATGAAGATGCTCTGCGACCGGATGAACGTGGACGTGTGGGAGGTCATCCAGGCGGCCAGCACGAAGCCCTTCGGCTTCCAGCCCTTCTATCCAGGCCCGGGCCTGGGCGGGCACTGCATCCCCATCGACCCGTTCTACCTGACGTGGAAGGCGCGCGAGTACGAGTTCCACACCAAGTTCATCGAGCTGGCCGGCGAGGTGAACTGGCAGATGCCGTACTACGTCGTGCAGCGGACGATGGAGGCGCTCAACAAGAGCCGCAAGACGCTCAATGGCTCGCGGGTGTTGTGCCTGGGCGCGGCGTACAAGAAAGACATCGACGACATGCGCGAGAGTCCGTCGCTGCGCATCATGACGCTGCTGGCGGAGAAGGGCGCGGAGATTGCGTACCACGACCCGTATGTGGCGGAGCTGCACAAGGGCCACGGCTTCAACATGGAGCTGAAGTCCGTGCCGCTCAATCCGGACACGCTCGCGGACTATGACGCGGTGCTCATCCTCACGGACCACAGCGGTATCGACTACGCCACGGTGGTGGCGCGGTCCTCGTGTGTGATTGATACGCGCAACGCGACGAAGGGCGTCACGCAGGGCAGTGAGAAGGTGATGAAGGCCTGACGACGAGCAGGGGCCCGGATGTCGACCCTCCGGGCAGGGGTCCTCGACTCCAGGTGTCGGGAGGGGCACCTGGAGTCGGCGGACCCGCTCGTCTTATGGGGTGGCTCGGGTATGGTGGGGGACGTGCCATCCCTCATCCAACCCGTCCTCCCCCTGCTGGCGGCCTCGGCCGTGTTGATGGCGGCGACGCCCGCGCAGGACTCGCGGCTGACGCTGCTCGACGCCATGGCGACCGAGCTGACGCGCAATCATCAACAGCTCAAGCTGCAGAGTCACGAGCCGCCGTACTTCATGAGCTACCAGCTCAAGGACTACACGCAGGACGTCGTGGCCGCGCGCTACGGCGCCGTCTTCATGGATGACGGCTACCGCGAGCGCCGCCTCTACGTCGACGTGCGGGTGGGTGACTATTCCTTCGACAGCTCGGTGGCGGAGGGATTGGACTTCTCGTTCTCCACGAAGGGCACCAGCTACACGTCGCGCAAGGAAGGGCCGCTGGATGACTCACCGCTGGCGCTGCGCACGGCGCTGTGGCTCATCACCGACGAGAAGTACAAGTCGGCCCTCTTCCAATACCTGAAGAAGAAGGGCGAGGACGTCTACTCGGTGGAGGACCCGAAGCGTCCGGCGTCCTTCTCCAAGGAGAAGCCGAGCCTCCACACGCAGCCGCCCGTCGAGCGCCCCTTCCAGCGCGAGCGCTGGGTGAAGCTCGCGCGAGAGGTCTCCGCGCGGTTCAACGCGCATCCGGAGCTGTTCGACTCCGAGGTGCGCGTCACCGCGGACAAGGTGACGCGGCTGTTCGTGTCGACGGAGGGCTCGCGGCTGGTGACGGAGGAGACGCTGTACGGGCTCCACGTCTCGGCGGTGACGCGTGCTCCGGACGGGCAGCTGTTGGACAACTCGCGGGACTTCTACGCGCCCACGGAGGCGGGGCTTCCGGATGATGCGCGCGTGCGTGCGTCGGCGGAGAAGGTCATCGAGGAGCTGCTGGCGCTGCGACAGGCGCCGGCCATCGACCCGTATACGGGCCCGGCCATCCTGGCGCCGGAGGCCGCGGGCGTGTTGTTCCACGAGACGCTGGGGCACCGGCTGGAAGGAGACCGGCAGGACGGGGACAACGAGGGGAAGACCTTCAAGGGCCAGGTCGGGAAGATGGTGTTGCCAACGTTCCTGTCGCTGCACGACGACCCGTCGCTGCGCACGATGGGCGGCGAGCCTCTCAACGGCTACTACCTCTACGACGAGGAGGGCGTGAAGGGGCAGCGCGTGACGCTGGTGGAGAAGGGCGTGCTGCGCAACTACCTGCTGGGGCGCCGTCCCGTGGATGGGTTCCTCCAGTCCAATGGACACGGGCGCAGCCAGGGCACGCTGAAGCCGGTGGCGCGCATGGCGAACCTGGTGGTGGAGAGCACGAAGCAGGTGAGCGACGCGAAGCTGAAGCAGCTGCTCATCGAGGAGGCGAAGCGGCAGGACAAGCCCTATGGCCTCATCATCCGCGACATCACCGGCGGCAACACGAACACGTCCAGCTATGGCTACCAAGCCTTCAAGGGCGTGCCGCGCATGGTGTACCGGGTGGATGTGAAGACGGGGAAGGAGACGCTGGTGCGCGGCGTGGAGATTGTCGGCACGCCGCTGTCCGCGGTGAACCGGCTCATGGCCACGGGGCAGAAGCTGGGCGTCTTCAACGGCTTCTGCGGCGCGGAGAGTGGGAACGTGCCGGTGTCCACGGTGGCGCCCGCGGCGCTCATCCAGGAGATCGAGCTCCAGCGCGCGGTGGAGGGCAAGGACCGCCCGCCGATTCTGTCCAGTCCCGCGGCCTCGCAGACCCCGGCGCCTCGCGAGAAGCCGTAGCGGGGGATGCTTTCTGCTCGAAGGGTGTGTCGGCCAGGTGACGTGTCAGGCGAGTAGCGCGGCGGGGTGACCCGTTGCAGAATCGCCCCTCGTGAAGTCCGCTGGGGGGCGAGTGGAATCCCTGAATGAACGAGGCGTCGTGATGCGACCGCGGCCTGTAGCGCTCCGGATGGGGCGACAGGCGTGGAGCCGCTTCGCGTGGTCTCGCCTGGTGTCTCTCCTGTGCGTCCTCCTCGGGGGCGCCCCCGTGCGCGCGGAGCCTGCCGCGACGGGGGACGCCTCGCTCGAGCTGGTGCATGAGGACCGCCTGGGCCCGGGGAGCCACTGGGAGCTCGTCTCCGTCGAGTACCTGCTGGATGGGCGTGCGCTGCCCTCCGTGAGGCCGGGAGAGGCCTCGAGCGGCGTGAAGCATCCGTTGGCGCTGGGCCTGCGCTGGCTCGATGTGTCCGCCATCTATGTGGGCCGCTCCTCGGTCTTCTCGTACGTGGAGGGCTATCGCTTCGTGATGCGGGCCCGCGTCACGCTGGACGCGCGGCCGGGGGACCTGGTGCGCATCACCTCGACGGCCTACGCGAAGGACGGAATCACGGTGCAGTGGCAGCAGCGCCCGTCGTTCCTGGTCATGGGGCAGCCGAGCGAGGCGGTCGTGGGCATCGAGTACGGGCCCGCGATGAACGCCCCGCTCCCGGAGGACGTCGCGGCCCGGGTCGTCGACGAGGTGCTCGCCGAGGCCCGTCGCCGCTCCGCGCGGGCTCCCGCCGCCACGGCCTCCACGTCGTCCGCCGAGGAGTTGCCGGTCACCTGTGTGCTCGCGCCCGTCTTCTTCGACTTCTTCGACACGCGCATCTCCAGTGAAGGAGCGCAGGCCCTGCTGCGCGCGGCGGAGTGCCTCCAGCGGCGTCCTCATCTGCGCGTCCGTCTCCAGGGCCATGCCGACGTGATGGGCCCCGAGTCCGTGAACACGTCGCTGGGGTTGGGGCGCGCGCAGTCCGTGGCCGCGATGCTCCAGTCGATGGGCATCGCGGGCTCCCGCCTCTACCTGGAGACCCGAGGCGCCGAGCTGCCGCCGTGTGATGACGGAACCCCCGGGTGCTTCGCGCGCAGCCGCCGCGTGGAGCTGGTCGCGGAGCCGTCTCCTCCCTGAGGGGCCGCGCGCGTCGCTCAGCCGAGACGGCGCGAGGCGCCCGTGGCCATCACCACGTCGCGCAGGCTCTGGGCCTCGAAGGGCTTGGCCAGCACGGGGTTGCGCACGTCTTGAAGGAAGCGCTTCGTCTCCGGCGTGAAGGCTCCGCCGCTGATGAAGACGATGCGCTCGTGCAGGCCCGGCCAGGTCTTCTGGACGGCGTGGTACACGTCCATGCCCGTCAGCTCCGGCATCATCAGGTCACACAGGATGACGTCGAAGGACTTGTCCTTGCTGAGGTACTCCAGCGCCTCGCGGCCATTGGCGACGGTGACCAGGTCGTGGCCGCGCAGCAGCCGCCTCATCAAGTCCAGCACCCGAGGCTCATCGTCCACCACGAGCACCCGCCGGCCCACGGAGGGCTCCGGCGTGAGTGTCCTCGGCTCGATGGGCGCGAGCAGCTCCGCGCGCGGCAGGTGCACGTCGACGACGGTGCCGCGTCCCTGCTCGCTCCGCACGTCAATCCGTCCGCCCAGCGCCGCGATGATGTCGCGGCAGATGGCCAGGCCCATGCCCATGCCGTCGCCTGACCGGCGCGTGGTGAAGAGCGGGTCGAAGATGCGCGGCATCACCTCGGGGGCGATTCCGCAGCCCGTGTCGGAGATGGAGAGCGACACCTCGTCCCCGGTGGCTCGCAGGGCGACGCTGATGCGGTTCTCGGAGACGCGGCCCTCGGGGATGGCGTGGGCGGCGTTGAGCAGGAGGTTGAGCAGCACCTGTCCCAGCTTCGTCGTCGTGCCGCGCACCCGGGGCACGTCCACGGGATAGTCCCGGATGATCTGCGCGCGGTGCCGGAGCTGGTTGGCCGCCATCCGCAGCGTGCTCTCCGCGACGGCGCGCAGGTCCACGGGTTCGACGGGCTCCGCCGTGGCGGCCGAGAGCGACTTGAGGTCCGCGACGATTCGCTGGATGCGGAGGGTGCCCTCCAGCGCTTCGTCGAGGACCTGGCGACACTCGTCGTCGGACTGCGCGCAGGTGCCCGGCAGGCGCTCGCGCAGGTACTCCAGGTTGCCCGCCGTGTACGCCAGCGGGTTGTTGATTTCATGGGCCAGGCCCGCGGCGAGGATGCCCAGGGACTGTTCGCGCTGCTCGCGCTCCTTCTCCTGGAGCAGCATCACTTCCCGGCGCCTGCGCTCCACGGCGTTGACGAGCATGTGGCCCGTCAGGCGCATCAGGTGGCGCTCCTCGAGCTTCCACTCGCGCGGCGAATCCACCGCGTCGAAGCCCATCCAGCCGATGAGCCGGCCCGCGAGCAGCAGCGGCACGTTGACGTAGGCGCGGACGCCGAGCTGCGCGCAGATGCGCTGCTCGTCGCTGGCCTCCGGAGGCAGGCGCGCCGTGTTCGTCACGGCCACCACCCGGCCCGAGCGCAGCTCGCTCAGCGTCCAGCGAAACGCCGAGACACTCCGCCCCCGGTGGTCCGCCAGTCCATGCGGGCGCACGGCCTGCGCGCACCACTCGTAGCTCTCCGCCAGGTGCTCGCCATCGTCGGAGAGCAGGTTGACGTAGCCGCGCTGCGCGTCGATGTGCCGTGCGAGGACTTCCAGCGCTCCGTGGACGCCCGTCTCCAGCTCGTCCGTGGGGAGGTTCAGCAGCTTCTGGGAGGTGTCGGTGAGCAGCGACCAGCTCGTGAGCAGCAGTCCCAGGTCTCCGCGCAGCTCCCGCAACGCCTCGGCTTCGCGCCGCAGCGCCACGTGAGCGGCCTCCGGGAGTCCCGGGGCTCGCGTCATGCTGAGTTGCTCCAGGACCTCGGCGGATTGCTGGAGTCGCTCCAGCAGCGTCCGTGAGTCCGTCGCCTCGGCGGACAGCTCCCCGCTGTTCCGCGGCTGCTCGGCCATCGATACCCCCTCCCGTCCGTCCCCGTACGGGTCAACCTCACCCGTCGCGTGGATTTCAGCGCGGCGGGAATTCTGCCATCGGTCTGTTATCGGTATCCAGTGTCCAGTTCTGAAAAGTGCAACCCGGCGACAGCGGGTCGCGAACGCTGGCCCGACGTAGGGGGAGGGGTGAGCTACAGGGTGGGAGTGGGAGGTTCCGCGCGGCGGAAGCTCCGGCCGCTCTTGAAGCCGCGCCATTCGACGTAGCGGCGGAAGTCGCGGAGGAAGGTCTCCGGGGGGATGCCGACGGAGCGGGTGAAGGCCTCGGTGAAGTCCGGTCCCTGGCTCATGGCCTGGAGGACGCCTCGGACGATGGGCTCTCCGTAGCGGCGGACCAGGAAGGTGAAGGCGTGGTGGGCGGCGCCGTACACGATGTCGCTGTCGCGCTGGTAGAGGGCGTCGGCCTGGGTCAGCGGATCAGCGGAGGGCCGGGCGCCCCAGAAGCGGGCGAGGTCCTCCAGGGAGGAGACCCGGTAGCCCTGCTCGGCGGTGTACGAGGCCATGCCCTCGCGGAACCAGACGGGGATGCGCTTGCGCGTCCAGCCCAGCCGGTCCGAGGCCACCTGGTACATCAAGCTGTGGGTGAGCTCGTGCAGCAGCAGCTCGTCCACCTGCTCCTGGCTTGCGCCCATGAGCGTCCAGGTGCGGGGGCTCTGCAGTTCGATCTGCTCGTAGCGGGCCCAGGCGCGGAGGAAGTCGTGGTCGGGCCGGTTGGCGGCGCGCTCCAGCGCGGCGTGGTTGGGGTGGAGGATGATGGTGACGGAGTCGTCGAAGGTGCCCCAGCGGGCCATGCGCGGCAGGGCGCGCTCGACGGCGAGGTGGACCTGCGCGGCGGCGGAGGTGTCCCGGTCCTGGAACTCGACGGTGATGCGCGCGCCGCTGGCGGTCGACGTGTCGCGAGTCTTCGCCGGGTCCCTGGGCGCCGTGGCGGGGGCCGGCGTGAGGTCGACGGTGGAGCGCCGAGGGGCCGCGCAGCCCGCGACGAGTGCCAGCACGGCCAGGAGCAGGGATGGCCGGAAGCGCATGTGTTCTTGCATCCAACCCCTCGTCACGAGCCTCACTCCGCTTCCAGCCAACGCAACACCGCGCGGCCCACGTCGGCGACGGTGGAGAACGACTCCAGCTCCGGCGCGGGTGGTCCGAAGTAGAGCACGGGGACCGCGTGGAGGGTGTGTCCGCGTGTGGACAGGTCCTCGACGTTGCCGTGGTCGCTGCACACCAGCACCCGGGTGTCCGAGGGGCGCGTGGCCACGACGGCGCGGAGGAAGGCGTCGAAGGTGTCCAGCGCGGCGTGCGCGGCCGTGAAGTCCTGTGCATGGCCGGCCTCGTCGGCCAGGTAGTGCTCGAAGAAGGTGAAGTCCGCGCCGGAGGCGATGCGCCAGAAGACCTCGGCGGCGTCGGCGGGGGAGCGCTCGGGGGCGGGCAGGCCGTAGGCCCGGGCGCTGGCGCCGGTGATGTCGTGGGTGAGGCCGTCTCCGGCTCGGGCGTCCTCCAGCGTGCGCAGGGGGACGTGGCCCGCGGCGAAGGCCAGCTTGGCGGCGGAGGGCTTCATGCGGCGCGCGGCCGCGGGGGTCGGCGTGAACTCCGGGGGCGAGGAGGTGGGGCGCCGGGGGATGGCCAGCGCGTCCAGGTACGGGGCGGGGTAGGCGTTGGCGAAGGTCGCGACGCGGCCCGCTTCCCCCAGCCGCTTGACGATGGAGCGCTGTGCGAGCAGCCCGCGCAGGGCGGCGTTGGGGTAGCCCAGGACGTGCTGGCCGAGGAGGACGGGGGCGGGCTCGCCCGTGAGGATGGCCGTCTGATTGGAGGCGGACTGGGGGCGCCCGGCCACGCCGAAGGTGGGGTCCACGACGAGGCACCGGCCGTCTTCCGGCAGGAGGGGGCCCGGGGCGTCCTGGAAGCAGGAAAGCAGGTGTTCACGGTGCGCCAGTGGATTGATGGCCGGGTCCTTCCGGCCAATGCCGACACCGTCGATGAAGAGGAGCGCGACGCGCACGGCCATGGACTGTATCCTCGAAACAACCCGCATGGCCCTCCACGGCGACCTCTTCAGTTATCCGCTCCCCGAGTTTCTTCAATGGCTGGACAGCTCCCGCAAGACGGGGACGCTCCAACTCTCCTGGGAGGCGGGTGAGCGGAAGCTCTTCCTCCTCTCCGGACAGGTAGGGGCCACCGCCTCCGAGGGCCTGCGCGGCCGCGTCGCCCGGCTCCTGGCGCTGGCGAAGCTGGCCTCGGGCGCGAAGGTGCTGGCCGCCTTCGACGAGCTGTCCCGCACGCCGGATGTCGACGCCGCCTTCGACGTGCATGGCCTCCAGGCGCGGTGGATTCGCGACCTGGGACGCGAGGAGTTGTTCGCGGCCATGACGGACCTGACCATCGCGGGACGCGGCACGTTCCATTGGACGGAGGATGCGGACCGCTCGGGCGAGGACTGGGTGCCGTCGGACATGAGCATCCGCGAGCTCCTGTTCGAGTCCCTGCGCTGGGTGGATGAGCAGCCGGACGTGGACAAGGCGCTGCCCATCGATGCGTTGAGCGTGCGCGCGTTGACGCCGCCCAGCCCCAGCCAGCCGCTGATGCATCGAATCATCCTGGGGCTGTGCACGAAGCCCCACAACCTGGGGCGCCTGCGGCTGTCGATGGGCGTGTCGCGCTCGTCGGTGACGCGGCGGGTGTACGAGCTGCTCCGGGCGAAGCTGGTGGAGGTGGACGGCGCGCCGCAGGTGGAGGCGGACCCGGTCGCGGAGATGCTGGAGAAGGGCGCGGTGCTGATGCGCGAGGGCCAGTTCGACGCGGCGGGCATCGTCTGCGCGTCGCTGCTCGCCAGCGACCCCGCGGACCGGCGTGTGCGCGAGTTCGCCCGGCTGGTGCAGCGCGAGCACGTGGCCGCGCTCTACTCGGAGATGCCGCCGCTGTTGATTCCCATGGTGGTGCATGACCCGCAGGGCATGTCGCTGCTCAAGCCCGAGGAGCGGCAGATTGCCGGCCTCGTGAGCGGCACGTGGGACGTGTCCACCATCGTCCTGGCGAGCCCCGCGCGGGAGCTGGAGACGCTCAAGACGCTGGCGAAGCTCCAGCGCATGGGGTTGTTGCAGCTCACCGCGCCTCGGTGATGCGCCTCCGCGGCGAGCCCCCATGAGAGTGGGGGCCCGCTGCACGGCGATGCGCTACTCGGAGGTGGGCAGGCCCACCGCGTTGAGGCGGACGAAGGTCTGCATCAGCACGTAGAGGGCGAAGGCCGCGTCGTCGACGCGCAGGTGCGTCTGGTTGCCCAGACCCTGGACGCGCAGGAGGTCGGCGCCATCCACGCGCAGGAGGAAGGCCTGCTGCGCCAGCGTGCCCTCACCCGCGTAGGCGAGCGCGCGCCGGATGGCATCCGCGCACGCGGTGACGCAGGTGGAGTAGTTGCCCGCGATGAACGCGGCCTCGGCGGCGCGCGCGTGGTCGAACAAGTCTCCCGGCGCGAGCGCACTCGCCGCGCCCAGCAACTTGGGTCCCGCCTGCGTGACGGCCGCGGGGGGAGCCACGGGCGCCACCACGGGCTCCACGCGCGGCGGAGGCGCGATGGCCGGGAAGGAGCCCGACGCGCGCTGCGGCACGGGCGTGGGCACCATCGCCACGGCGGGCCCATGTCCGGCCGGGACGGCGACGGACGGAGGCTGGCGGTGTTGCAGGTGCTGGGTGAGCTGCGCTTCCAGGCCCGCGGGCTTGGGGCTGCCCACGGGCGCCACCGGACGCGGCGGCGGGACGATGCGCTTGGCGCGCAGGTCCTTGATGACCAGCCGGGTGATGGCCTTGAGCGTGTCGAGCACGCCTTGCCCGTTGGTGGCCGCGGTCTCGAAGTCCGGCACGCCGCGCGGGTTGAGCTCCTGGCGGAGCTGCTCCACGGGCAGCACGTTCTCCAGGTCCCGCTTGTTCCACTGCATCACCAGCGGGAAGCGGTCCAGACGGATGCCGTGCTCGAAGAGGTTCTCCTCCAGGTTCGCCAGCGACTCGCGGTTGGCGTCCATGGCCTCCGGCTGGGAGTCCGCCACGAAGACGACACCGTCGGCGCCCTGGAGCACCAGCTTCCGGGTCGCGTTGTAGAAGACCTGGCCCGGCACGGTGTACAGCGCGAGCCGCACCGAGCAGTCGCCCACGCGCTCCACCTTCACGGGGAGGAAGTCGAAGAAGAGCGTCCGGTCGCCTTCGGTGGCGATGGACATCATCTCGCCCCGGTGCGCCGGGCGGACGGTCTCGTAAATTTTCCGCAGGGAGGTCGTCTTGCCGGACAGTCCTGGTCCGTAGAAGACGATTTTGGCGGCCACCTCGCGGGCCATCAGATTCACGCTGCTCACGGTGTCAGCTTTCCTAGAACGACTCGACGCTTCGCGCCAGTTGCGGACGGGACATTCGCCGGAGTCCCCACGAGGTATTCGGCCGCGAGCAAGGCGAACAACGCCGCTTCTTTCGCGCCTTCCGGAAATCCCAGCGTATCAAGCCGCCGGAGGGGAAGGGGTGCCAGGCGAGCCTCGAGCCGCTCCATCAGCCGAGGATTGCGTGTGCCGCCGCCGGAAACATACATGGCTTCGAGACTCGGCGCGCGAGGCGACCCCCACGTTTCGTATGCCCGCGCGATGCTCTCCACGGTGAGCTCCAGCGCGGTGGCCATCACGTCGTGGGGCCGCTCCGGGTAGCGCGTCCACAGCTTCTCCACCAGGGTGTCGCCATAGCGCTCGCGCCCCGTGCTCTTGGGTGGAGGACGCGAGAGGAACGCGTCCGCGAGCAGCTCCGTCAGCAGCTCGGGAATCACCTTCCCCTGTCGCGACAGCGTCCCATCCACGTCGCATGGCAGTCGCCCCTGGCTGACGCGACGCGCCAGCCCATCCAGCACCATGTTTCCAGGGCCGGTGTCGAAGGCGAGGGAGTCCTCCAGCCGGGTGCTGACGAGGGACACGTTGGAGATGCCGCCGATGTTCAGGAGCGCGCGAGGGGCCTCGGGATTCCGGAACGCCACCCAGTCGAAGTAGGGCACCAGGGGCGCGCCGTGGCCTCCGGCCGCGACGTCCCGGGTGCGGAAGTCGCTGATGACGGGCAGGCCCGTGCGCTCGGCGATGACGGCGGGCTCGCCAATCTGGAGCGTGGAGGGGATGTCCGCCGCGCCCGGCGGGTGATGCGCCATGGTCTGCCCGTGCGAGCCGATGGCGCTCACGTCCGACGGGGAGAGCCCCGCCTTCTCGATGGCCTGGAGCGCGGCGCGAGCGAAGTACTCACCGAGCTCGAAGTCGAGCTGGCTCAGCGAGCGCGCGTCCTGGACGCCCAGGATTCGCGTGACGAGGTCCGACGGGAAGGGGAGGGAGACGTGGGAAAGCAGCCGCAGCCGGGCCCCGCCGCCCGTGCCGGTGATTTCACACAGCGCGGCCTCGACCGCGTCCGCGCTGGTTCCGGACAGGAGTCCCACACACACGCGGGGACGTTGAGAATCCGTGACGGGAAAGGGGAGCCGCATACCCCCAATCTATGAATGACCTCCCACGCCCGGCCCCGGGGGGGAGGCTCAAGTGGGGCCGCGTGCGTGCGCGCGCTTACGTCTGGGCTCGGCGAGCTCGCGCAGGCCGTTGTCCCGAAGACGTTTGCGAGCGGCGCGGGCGGTGAGCCCGGTGAAGTGCATGGCCACGGCCACCTTCACCTCACCGCCCGACGCCTCCAGCAACCGGGCTGCCTCGGAGAGGGGGAGGTTCGTCAACTCGGCCACCATGCGCGCCGCGCGGGCCCGCAGCTTCGCGTTGACGGGCCGCACGTCCACCATGCGCCCGCGATACACCTTGCCGAGCGAGACGAAGGCCGCGGTGGTGATGGCGTTGAGGATCAGCTTGGTGGCCGTGCCCGCCTTCAGCCGGGTGGATCCCGCAACCAGCTCCGGCCCCGTGCGCGCCAGCACCAGCGTGTCCACGTCCGCGCGGGTCCGGGGGCGGTTGCAGCACACCAGCACCGTGTGTGCTCCGCGCCGGTGGGCTTCGGCCAGCGCACCTCGGACATAGGGCGTGGAGGCGCTGGCGGAGATGCCGCACACCACATCGAGAGGGCCCGCGGCGAATGCACGCACGTCCGCGGCGCCCGCCTGGGCGTCGTCCTCGGCGCCTTCCACGGCCTGGGTCATCGCCCGGCGTCCGCCCGCGATGCGGGACTGGACCTGCGTGGGCGTGCTCCCGAACGTAGGAGGGCATTCGCTGGCGTCGAGGACGCCCAGGCGTCCACTCGTTCCAGCGCCGACGTAGAGGAGTCTGCCGCCCGCCCGCAATGCATTCGCTACGGCCGTTGCTGCTCGAGCAACGGCGCGGAGCGCTGGGCGAACCGCCTGGACGGCGACGACGTCCTCGTCATGTAACCGGCGGACGACCGACCCGATGGAGCATAGATCTAGGTCGTCCGCGCGGGGGTGAAGCCGCTCGGTGGGAGGGAGTTTCGTGGATGATGCGCGAGAGGAACCCACCCCCGAGCGCCCGACTTCAAGCCGCCTTCGTCACCTTGCCCGCTTTGATGCAGCGGGTGCAGGCCAGAACGCGCTCCGTGCGGCCCTCGACGCTGGCCCGGACCTTCTGCAGGTTCGGGAGGGTTCGCTTCTTGGTCTTGTTGTTCGCGTGGCTGACGTTGTTGCCGACGAGCGGACGCTTGCCACAGATGTCACACTTCCACGCCATGACCTCTAACTCCTTGAAAACTGGGGCGTTGGACGCCTGCCGATTAAAGAGCGGCGGAACCTGCCAGAAAGCGGCTTGGAAATCCAGCCTTTCAGCCGTTTGGATCAGCCCTTGAGCGGATCCTTCTTCTTCAACATGACTTGAACCAGGCGGGCGGCCCGGACTCCGGCGAGCAATTCGCCCTCCAGACCGAGGCCCGGCAGCACCTCGCGGCCCGCGAGCAGCAGGTTCTTCACCGGGGTGCGCTGGGTCAAACCGGTGACGCCCAGGACGGCTTCCGACTCGAAGCTGTAGAGCGGGTGGGGCATCAGCCGCGTGCCGCGAGAGCCGCTGGCGTCCAGGTACGGCGCCGAGCGCAGCAGGCGGTGCTGGGCGGTGAAGGGCATCACGGCGTCCAGCTGCGCGTCGATGCGCGAGGCGAGCGTCTGGAGGTGCTCGTCGCCCAGCTCCCGGGCCGTCGCGGGCACGAAGACGCCGGCGCAGACCACGCGCAGCCCGTCCACGTCCTTGCCCTCCTTGCCTCCGCCGGCCGTGGCGCGCACGGGGTGGAGTTGGATCAGCATGGAGCCCAGCTCGGCGTCCTGCGTATCCACGAGCGACAGCTCGCCCATGCCACGGGGGAGCGCCGACTCCGGCACCACCCAGTTGACGGTGAAGAGGATGGACTTCGTCGTGGACTGGTCCAGGTGCTCCAGGAGCCCCCGGTGGTGCTTCTTGTCCGTCACCAGTCGCCGCAGCGCGCTGGAGTCCGTGGCGGCCACCAGGCACGCCGCGCGGTAGAGCGTGTCCGAGCGCACCAGCTTCACGCCCGCGAACTTGCTGCCCTCGAAGGAGAGCTCCTCGACGATGAAGCCCGAGGGGCTGTCGCGCCCGAGCACATCACCGCCCAGCTCCGCCAGCCGCCGCGTGAGCAGCTCCCGGAGGCCGTCATGCCCGCCGTTGAAGAAGCAGGGCGTGGACAGCACCTGGGACAGGGGCCGGGTGAGGGCGAGGGGCGACTCGGGGCGGTCCAGGTGGTTGATGAAGGGGCGCAGCGAGCGCACCAGCGCGGCGGCCGGGGTCTCCGCGGCCAGGTGGGGCGGGGCCTCCAGGCCCGGGTGGGCGCGGATGAGCTTCTTGAGGCCCCAGCCCTCGAAGAACCCGTCCGGGGGCAGGGCGGGCTGGGCCTTGAAGAAGGCGTCCGTCAACTCGTGCTGCGCGGTGGTGCCGGCCAGGGCGCCCAGGAGCGCCTCGCCCTCCTCGCCCAGCTCGCGTGTCACCTCGGCCTTGCGGCGCGTGGCGTCCGCGTGCAGGTCCATGCGGTTCTTCGGCATGACCAGCTGGAGCTCGGGCGCGTGGGGACGCAGCGCGCGCTGCACGGTGGTGGTGAGGCCCAGCTCGGAGAGGGCTTCCTCGATGGCGGGCATCGCCTTGAGGGGCGGCGCCACGAAGGGGGCATAGGGGAGCACGTAGCCGCCGTGCTCGTAGCCGGGGCCCATGCCGTCATGGTCCACCAGCAGGACGCGGTGGCCGCGCTTGGCCAACAGCGAGGCCGCGAGCGCACCGCCGAGCTGACTGCCCAGCACGATGACGTCATACACGTGCCGGGACGGGCCCGAGGGAAGCTTGAGTTTGGCTGCGGACGTCATGCGGCGGGGAACACTACACAACGTCCTCGGCCGTGGCTCCCTTTTGACGAAGGTCAAAGGGGAGGGGTGCTCCTGGCCCCGGGCTCAGGCCCTGGGGCCGAAGAGGCGCGCCTCCAGCTCCGGCGGAAGCGCGGTGAAGTCCGGGGCCGTCCAGCGCGCGCCGGCCTGGCGGAGCTGCTCCGCGGAGGTCGTGGTGGTGATGCCCACCACCGCCATTCCCGCGTCGCGGGCGGAGTTGACGCCCAGGATGGCGTCCTCGAAGGCGAGGCACTGGGAGGGCTCCACGCCCAGCCCCTTCGCCGCGGCGAGGAAGATGTCCGGGAAGGGCTTGCCGCGGGTGACCTCCTCGGCGCCGACGATGCGGTGGAAGACGGGGCGCAAGCCCAGGCCGTCGATGACCAGCTCGCGGTTGCCGTGCGGAGCGGCGGTGGCGATGGCCAGGGGGATGTGCGCGGCGTGCAGGCGCGCGATGAAGGACTCGGCACCGTGGTGCAGCCGCAGGTGGGGCCGGTAGAGGGTGCGGTAGTGGTTCTCCTTCTCGTCCGCGAGCCGCGCCAGTTCCTCCGGGTCGAGGGAGCGCTCGAGCAGCTCGGGGAGGATCTCCTCGTTCTTCTTCCCGGCGAAGCGCGTCTGGAAGTCGTCGGCGGTGAGCGACAGGCCGAGCTTGCGCGCGAGTGCCACCCACGCCTCATTGTGGAAGCCCATGTTGTCGACGAGGGTCCCATCCATGTCGAAGATGGCGGCCCTCAAGGGCGTGTCGGAAGGTGTCATGGTTCCCCCATAGCGCGGCCACGAAGGACTGGGGCCACGAATCGAGCGCGCCGGCAGCCTGGCGCTGATAATCCCGAGAGTCTCATGAGCGATGGCGTGTGGATGGAGATGCGTGGGTCGGTGGGCGTGCTGACGCTGAACCGCCCGAAGGCGTTGAACGCGCTGAACCTGGAGATGTGCCGGGCGCTGCTTCCCCAGCTCGACGCCTGGGCGGCGGACCCAGCGGTCAAGGCCGTGGTCATCCGGGGCGCGGGCGGCCGAGCCTTCTGCGCGGGAGGGGACGTGCGCGCGGTGGCGGCCTCCCTGACGGAGGCGCCTCCGCCGGGACAGGAGCGCCTGTCGCGTGAGTTCTTCCGCGCCGAGTACGCGCTGAACCATCGCATCCACCACCTGGGCAAGCCGTACGTGTCGCTCGTGGACGGCATCTGCATGGGTGGGGGCTTGGGGCTCTCCATCCACGGTGCGTACCGCGTCGTCACGGAGAAGCTGGTGCTGGCGATGCCGGAGACGGCGCTGGGGCTCTTCCCGGATGTGGGAGGAGGCTGGTTCCTGCCGCGCTTCCCGGGCGAGTCGGGGACGTACCTGGGCCTGACGGGCGCGCGATGCAGCGCGGCGGACGCGATGTGGCTGGGCTACGGGACGCACCACGTGGAGTCGGCGCGAGTGGACGCGCTGCTGGAGGCGATCATCGGCGCGGAGTGGGGAAGGGGTTCGGCGAGCGCGGTGGTGGAAGAGGTGCTCGCGCGCTTCCACGCGGATGCGGGAACGTCCGCGCTGGCCACGCAGCACGCCTCGATGGACCGGTGCTTCGCGGCGGAGCGGGTGGAGGACATCCAGCAGGCGCTGGAGCTGGAGGGCACGCCCTGGGCTCAGGAGACGTGGGCCACGCTGCTGCGCATGTGTCCGATGAGCTTGAAGGTGTCGCTGCGGCAGCTGCGCATGGGACGCGGCCGGAGCTACGACGAGATGGTGGGCCTCGAGTACCGGCTGAGCCAGGCACTGACTGCTCGCGAGGACTTCCGCGAGGGAATCCGCGCGGTGCTGGTGGACAAGGACGGCAAGGCACGCTGGCATCCGGGAACGCTGGGCGACGTCAAGGACTCGGACGTGGAGGCGTGCTTCGCGCCACGGGCTGGAGACGAGCTCGTCCTGTCGCCGCCGAAGTGAGTGGCTTGATGGCTTGCCGCTGATGGCGGGAGGGCTCTCGTCCGCGAAGAGGGGACAGGTCCGCGTCGCTGATGAGCCAGACGCCCTGCGAGCACGGCAGGGCGGTGGCGACGCCCTCGCCCGCGATGCGGACTACAGGTCCTCGTCGCTGACGACGGTGACGCCCTCGGAGCGAAGCAGCGCGGTGGTGATGCCCTCGCCCGAGCGCAGGGCTCCGGACTCGTAGACTCGCTGGCTTCCGCAAGAGGGGCTCTTCTCTTTCAAGAGGGCCACCGTGGCGCCGAAGCCGCGCGCCGCATCGAGGGCCAGGCGCGCACCGCGCTTGAAGTCCTCGGTGCGGTCCACGCGGGCCTCGCGCTCCAGCGCTTGGGCCTGTCCGCGCCAGACGTCGACACCCGTTCCACCACACAGGTCGACGGGAGGACGCGGAATCGGGAGGCCCGAGCCCACCTCGGGGCAGACGGGAACGACGGCCTTCCCTTCGAGCGCGGCGAGGACCTTCTCGGAGCGTTGCGAGCGGCCATCGTAGCGGCACGCCTCACCGAGCAGACACGCGCTCACGACGACCACGGGGGCCTGGTGCAGCGCTTCGCGTCGCTCCTCCGCGGACTGCTGCTTCGCTGCGCACATCGAGGTGGCCACGTCCGAGGAGGGCCGAGCCGCACCGGGACGCTCCGGCGAGTCCGTCACTTCTCCGCCCCGGGGCTTCGCAGCGACAGCTCGCTGGTGGTCGGCACCGCCGACACGCGAGTCCTCGTGCCGTCGCTCGACACCTGGCCCGTCACCGCGAGCCTCACCGCCAGCGGGTACAGCCGGTGCTCCTCGGCGAGGATGCGCGCGCCCAGGCTCTTCTCATCGTCGTCCGGCAGCACGGGCACCGCGGCCTGCCCGATGATGGGGCCCGTGTCCGTGCCCGCGTCCACGAAGTGCACGGTGCACCCCGTCACCTTCACCCCTCGCTCCAGGGCCTGCCGCTGCGCATGCAGTCCAGGGAAGGACGGGAGCAGGGAAGGGTGGATGTTCAAGACGCGGCCGGCGAAGCGCCCCAGGAAGTCCGCGCTCAACAGCCGCATGAACCCCGCCAGGCACACCCACTCCACGCCCGCCGAGCGCAGTGCGTCCAGGATGGCCGCCTCGAACTCCGCCTTGGAGGCATGCGCCTTGTGGTCCACCACCACCGTGGCGACCCCCGCCGCGCGCGCGCGCTCCAGGGCGTACGCGGTGGGGACGTTCGACACGACGCAGGCGACCTCGGCCGGAAAGTCCTCGCGAGCGCACGCGTCCAGCAGCGCCTGGAGATTGCTCCCGCTGCCGCTGACGAGCACGCCCAGCCGGACCCGCCGTCCGCTCATGGCTCGATGACCGCCGTGGCCTCGCCCTGGCCCGCTTCCACGCGGCCGACCTCGGAGGCCTCGACGCCTCGGGCGCGCAGCACCTCCAGCGCCTTCGCGACGTCCTCCTTCGCCACCACGGCGATGAGGCCCAGGCCCATGTTGAACGTGCTGAACATCTCGTCGCGCTCCACGCTGCCCAGCTTCGCGATGAGGTCGAAGATGGGCGGCTTCACCCACGACTTCTCACTCAGCACCGCGCGCGTCCCATCCGGCAGGCACCGGGGCAGGTTGCCCGGAATCCCGCTGCCGGTGATGTGCGCCATGCCCTTCACCTTCACCGCCGCCAGCAGCGCCAGCGCGTCCTTCACGTAGATGCGCGTGGGCTCCAGGAGCGCGTCGCCCAGCGGACGGCCCAGGCCCTCGGGCGTCGCGTCCAGCGCGAGCTTCGCGTCCTCGAGCAGCACCTTGCGCGCCAGCGAGTAGCCGTTGCTGTGCAGCCCCGAGGACGTCATCCCGATGAGCGCGTCCCCCGGCCGGATGCTCTTGCCGTCGATGATGGCCGACCGCTCCACCACGCCCACGCAGAAGCCCGCCAGGTCGTACTCGCCTCGCGCGTAGAAGCCCGGCATCTCCGCCGTCTCGCCGCCCAGGAGGGTGCACCCGGCCTGCTCGCAGCCCTGGGCGATGCCCTTGACCACCTCGGCCGCGGCGTCCACCTCCAGCCGCCCGGTGGCGAAGTAGTCCAGGAAGAAGAGGGGCTCCGCGCCACAGGTGAGGATGTCGTTCACCGACATGGCCACCAGGTCGATGCCCACCGTGCCGTGCCGGCCCGCGGTGAACGCCACCTTCAGCTTCGTCCCCACCCCATCCGTGCCGGCCACCAGCACCGGCTCCCGGTATTTGCCCGGGGGCAGGGCGAACAGCCCGCCGAAGCCGCCCACTCCGGCGACGACTTCAGGGCGCATCGTGCGCGCGGCGTAGGGCTTGATTCGGTCGACAAACGCGTCGCCGGCCTCGATATCCACTCCGGACTGCTTGTAGGTCGTTCCCACGCGCGGCCTTCTATCGACAGGCGCGCCCGTTGTCTCGGCCCGCGACATGCCGGTGTCGGGTTTGTGTCGAGCCGCCTGCACGTCCTGTCCCACCGGTCCCCACAAAAGGGAATTTGACCAGGGGGGGAGGGGCTGATTGACTCCTCGCAGGATGGGCGCCGAGGAAACCCTCTTTCAACGTTTCGGCAAGGAATTCTCCAAGGGCACCGAGCTCTTTCGTGAGGGAGAAGCCGGCCGTGAGATGTTTGTCATCCAGGCCGGCAAGGTCTCCATCTCCAAGAGGGTCCGGGATGTGGAGAAGGTGCTCGCGGTGCTGGGGCCCGGGGAGTTCTTCGGGGAGATGGCCATCATCTCCAACAAGCCCCGCAACGCGTCCGCGGTGGTCAACGAGGACGCCCGGCTGCTGGTCATCGACCCCAAGACCTTCGAGGCGATGATCCGCGGCAACGCGGAGATTGCCGTCCGGATGATCAAGAAGCTGGCCGAGCGGCTCTCCGAGGCCGACGCGCAAATCGAGAACCTGCTGCACAACGACCCGGCCAGCCGGGTGGTGCACCTGCTCATGCAGCTGACCGTCACGCGGGGCCGCCCCGTCGACGACGGCACGGAGGTCGACTTCGTCATCCGTGAGATGCCTCGCCAGATTGGCGTGGGCGAGCCCGCGGTCCACAACGTGCTGGAGCGGATGATCCGCGCGGGCCTCATCTCGCGCACCGGCGACCGAGTCACCGTGTACGACACGGTCAGACTCCACGACTTCCTCCAATACCTGGAGATGAAGTGGAAGTTCGGAGACCTCTAGCGTGAAGCTCCGTGTCCTTGGCTGCCACGGTGGCGAGCTTCCCACGTGCAAGAGCACGTGTTTCCTCGTCGACGACGTGCTGGCGCTCGACGCGGGCGCGCTGACGGGGACGCTGTCGCTGGAGGAGCTGTGCCGCGTGGACCATGTCCTCGTGGGGCACAGCCACTTCGACCACGTGAAGGACCTGCCGCTGATGGCGGACCTGGTCATCGGTCGCAGGGACAAGCCCGTCACCATCTACGCGTCGCGTGAGTGTGCCAAGGCCCTGCGCGACAACATGTTCAACAACGCGCTCTGGCCGGACTTCACCCGCATCCCGACCAAGCGCAACCCCGTCCTGCGCATCAAGACGTTCCGCGCCGGCGGCACCTTCGAGGTGGGGCCCTACACGGTGCGGAGCGTCCCGGTGAGCCACCCGGTGGAGTCCTGCGGCTTCATCGTGTCCAACGGGAAGAGCTCGCTCGCCATGAGCGGCGACACCGGGCCCACCGACAAGCTCTGGAAGGCGCTCAACGAGACGCGCAACCTCAAGGCGCTCCTCGTCGAGACCTCGTTCCCCAACAAGCTCCAGTCCCTGGCGGACATCTCCGGCCACCTGACGCCCGCCACCCTGGCGAAGGAACTCCAGAAGTTCGAGCGCAACGGGGCCTCCGTCCTCCTCTACCACCTCAAGCCGGCGTTCGTGGCCCAGCTCAAGAAGGAGCTGGCCCACATGCCGGTGGAGGTCCTGGAGCTGGGCGACACCTTCGAGTTCTAGCGGGGAACCGTCTCGTCCTGGAGGGCCGCGACGCGGCGCGCCACACGGAACGGTTGACGGGCGCGAACGGTCGGATTAACCCCCGCCGTCCCATGGCCTGGTTCTCGAAGAAGCCCCGCATCGCCGTCGACACCCAGCAGCAGCCCGAGCCCGGTCCGTCTCGCATGGAAGGCTTGTGGGCCAAGTGCGAGAGCTGCGACGAGATCATCTACCGGCAGGAGCTGGAGAAGCACTGGATGGTGTGTCCGCACTGCGACCACCACCACCCTTGGAACGCCCGCGCGCGCCTGGCGACGCTGCTGGACCCGTCCAGCTTCGAGGAGTTCGACAAGGAGCTGGAGCCGCAGGACCCGCTCGGGTTCAGCGACTCGAAGAAGTACAAGGACCGGCTGAAGTCCACGCGCAAGAACCTGGAGGAGAACGACGCGTTCGTCGCGGGCGTGGGCCGCATCGGCGGGCACCAGGTCTCCGTGGGCGCCTTCGTGTTCGAGTTCATGGGCGGCTCCATGGGCTCGGTGGTGGGCGAGAAGGTGACGCGCGTCTTCGAGCGCGCGCACGAGCTGAAGTGCTCCGCGCTCATCTTCTCCGCGTCCGGTGGCGCTCGCATGCAGGAGGGCATCTTCTCGCTGATGCAGATGGCGAAGACGTCCGCGGCCATCGCGCGCTTCCGCACGGGAAACAAGCCCTACATCTCCGTGCTGCTGCACCCGACGACGGGTGGCGTGGCCGCGTCCTTCTCGTGGCTGGGAGACGTCATCCTCGCCGAGCCCAAGGCGCTCATCGGCTTCGCCGGTCCCCGCGTCATCGAGCAGACCATCCGCCAGAAGCTGCCGGAGGGCTTCCAGCGCTCGGAGTTCCTGCTCGAGCACGGGATGATCGACACCATCGTCAACCGCAAGGACCTGCGCGCGAAGCTCGGGCAGATTCTCGGCCTCCTGGGCTGAGCCCGCGCTCCTGGAGCCGTGGACATGAGCGCGCCCAGGACCCCTGAAGAAGCGCTGGCCTTCCTCGCGCGGCTGAACCCCTCCGGCATCAAGCTGGGGCTGGAGCGCGTGCTCGAGGCCCTGGACGCGCTGGGACACCCGGAGCAGCGCTTCCGGGTGCTCCACGTCGCGGGCACCAACGGCAAGGGCAGCACCTGCGCCTTCGCCGCCACCGCGCTCCAGGCCGCGGGCCACCGCGTGGGCCTCTACACGTCGCCGCATCTGGTGCGCATCAACGAGCGCATCCGGGTGGACGGCGAGGACATCTCCGACGAGGAGTTCGGCCGCGCCATCCTCGACGTGCTGGAGCGATATCCGTCCGCCGTCTCGGAGCCGATGACGTACTTCGAGTTCGGCACCCTCGTCGCGCTGTGGCACTTCGCGCGCGTGGGTGTGGACGTGGTCGTCCTGGAGGTGGGCCTGGGCGGTCGGCTGGATGCGACGAACGCGGCGCGGCCCACGGTGACGGCGATCACCCCCGTCTCCTTCGACCACATGGAGTACCTGGGCCACACGCTCGGGGCCATCGCCGGAGAGAAGGCGGGCATCCTCAAGCCCGGCGTTCCGTGTGTGGTGTCGGCGCAGGAGCCGGAGGCGCTGGAGTCCATCGAAGTGAAGGCCCGCGCCCTGTCCGTCCCGCTGTGGGTGGAGGGCCGGGACTTCTCCGCCGAGCTCCAGTCCGATGGGAGCCTGTCGTACCGGGGGCCCACCTGGCGGCTGGAGGGACTTCGCCCCTCGCTGCGGGGACCCCATCAGCGGCAGAACGCCGCGGTGGCGCTGGCCTGTCTGGAGGCGCTCGACGCGCATGGGGTGCGGGTGTCCACCGAGGCCGCGAGGGCGGGGGTGGGCTCGGCGCGCTGGCCCGGCCGGCTGGAGGAAGTAGGGGAGCGGCCCATCGTCCTCATGGATGGCGCGCACAACCCCGCGGGTGTGGCGGTGCTGCTGGCGTCGCTCCGGGCGCTGTACTCGGGACGTCCCGTGCACTGTGTCTTCGGCGTGGTGGCGGACAAGGACCGGGGGCCGATGATGCGGGCCCTCTTCCCCGCGTGTGCTTCCGTGCAGCTGACGCCCTTGGACACTCCGCGCTCGCTGGCTCCGGAGGCCTACCTGGACGAGGCCCGCGCGCTGGTGTCCGACGTGACGGCGTGGCCGGACGTGGACGCGGCGCTGGCGGAGGCGCGCAGGCGAGCGGGCGCGGATGGCATCGTCCTGTGCACAGGCTCACTCTTCCTGGTGGGGATGGTGCGGGCGCGCACGCGCGGGCCCTGAAGGGTGGCCGCGAGCCGGCTGGACGACAGTGGCAAAGCCTTCCGGGGCTGTCTCCCGCCAGGTGGTGCACACGCGAGTGACCTTCCAGGGCGGGTCTTTTCGGCTCGAGTGCGCTGGGCGCGGGGGTGGAGGGGTTGAATCCTTGGCGCGTTGCATCAGCCGCCGTAGATTCAAGGCATGCGCCTGCCGGACTGGAGAGCCGCGACAACGACGGGGCCCGCCATCCCGTCCATCGACGAAGTCGACTTTCGGGCGCTGTATGTGAAGACGAACTACGTGGTGGAGACCGCGGACGGTTGGTCGCTGGTCATCACCCGTTACCGTCCGGTGAAGCAGCCCTTCGCCCAGCCGCTGTTCGGCGAGCCGCTGCTGCTGGTGCATGGCTTCTCGCAGAACCGGCACACGTGGACGAGCGGCCAGTTCGTCAAGAACCTGCTCTTCTTCGGCGTGGACATCCACATCCTGGAGCTGCGGGGGCACGGCAAGAGCTCGCTCGACTTCCAGCGGGAGAGGGCCGAGCGCTTCAAGCGCCCCGTGCCGCCGGACCTGAAGTACGGCTGGGACATCGACAGCTACTTCCTCTACGACTTGCCGGCGGCGGTCTCCGGGGTGAAGCGCATCACCCGCCGCGAGCGCATCTTCTACTGCGGCCACTCCATGGGCGGGATGCTGGGCTACGGCTACACCGGCATCCACGACGACTTCGAGGGCCTCATCACCATCGGCGCTCCGGCGGACCTGGGGCGCGGCTTCATGTTGCTGCGCATGCTGGCGCATGGCGCGCCGATGCTGGGCGGGATGATCGACCTGACGCTCGCGAGCATCAACGCGGGAGGGCAGGTGGGGGGCGTGGGGCAGAAGCTGCTGGCCCGGGGGCTGGGCGCGGTGAACTCGAAGCTGGGGCGCAGGCTGGAGCCCGAGTCCCGCGGCAAGCTCCGCTTCGACGCGGTGCCGGTGGACCTCATCCTCAAGTTCGTGGAGCGGCAGATCGGGAAGGCGGAGGACTCGCCGCTGTATCAGCAGCTCACGACCAAGGTGAACCGGCTCATCAATCCGGAGCGGGTGGGCTCGGATGACATCCGTTGGCTCCTGCGCGAGGGAGGGGAGCGCGAGCCCCGCAAGGTGCTGGAGCAGTTCGCCCGGTGGATTCGTCGCGGGGAGATGGTCTGCTACCGCACCGGCTACGACTTCAAGCGCGGCTTCGAGAAGATTCAAATCCCCATGGCCATCATCTTCGGGGACATGGACCCGCTGGCCTCGGTGGAGTCGACGCGCAGCGTGTATCGCGCGGCCAAGAGCGAGTACCTCCTCTGGCGGCCGGTGAAGGGCAACAGCCACATCGAGCTGACGATGGGGCACGACATCCGGCAAATCTGCTACGACATCAAGAACCTCATCGAGTACGCCCGGACACACCGCCACCGCTCGCCGGCCCTGCCGCGCCTGCGTTGAAGGGCCGTCCGGCTGGAAAGTTGGAGGGAAAGGCACGCGTGCTACCATCCGTGCCCTCTGTCAACGTGAACGGGAGTGGTTGATGAAGGCCTCAGCGGTGTGGCTGCTCGGCGTGGTGCTCGTGCCCTTCTGGGCGCTCGCGCAAGCCCCGGCGAACCTGAACACCATCACCAGCGTCCAGGTGAATGGCGGGACGGTGACCATCACCGGCTCGAAGAAGGCGAACTTCACCACCTTCACCATGACGGACCCGCCGCGGCTCGTCATCGACATCTCCGAGGCCGTCTTCTCCGACGTCCCCGAGGAGACGCCGGTGGGCAATGGCACCGTGACGGGCATCCGCACCGCCAGCTACGGCTCGGATGAGTCCGCCATCGCCCGCGTGCTCATCGGCTACGAGCGCGAGGTGGAGACCGACATCCAGGCCACGGACAGCCAGCTCGTCATCAAGGTGGTGGGCGGCGCGGGACAGGCCGTGGCCCAGGCTCCGGCCGCCACGGAGAAGCCCACGACGGATGGCTCCGCCGCCCAGGCCTCGGCCCGCGCGGATGCGGACCGTCAGGCCCAGGAGAAGGCCACCGCCGAGGCTTCCGCCCGCGCCGAGGCCGACCGCCAGGCCCAGGAGAAGGCCGCCGCCGAGGCCACCGCGCGGGCCCAGGCCGACGCGGAAGCCGAGAAGGAGCGCCAGCGGCAGCGGGATGCCGACGCGCGCGCCGAGGAGCAGCGCTCCGCCCAGGCCGCCGCCGACGAGCGCAAGCGCCAGGAAGAGGAGGCCCGTGCTTCCGCGCAGGCCGCCGCCGACGAGCGCAAGCGGCAGGAAGAGGAGGCCCGCGCCTCCGCCCAGGCCGCGGAAGAGGAGCGTCGTGCCTCCGCCCAGGCCTCCGCCGACCAGAAGAAGCGCGAGCAGGAGGAGTCGCGCGCGGCCGCGAAGACCGCCGCGGACGAGAAGCGCGCCGCCGCGCAGGCCGCGGAGGAGGAGCGTCGTGCGTCGGCCCAGGCGGCGAAGGACGAGAAGCGTGCCGCGGCGCAGGCCGCGAAGGACGAGGCCGCGGAGGCCCGCCGTCAGCGCGAGGAGGAGGCCCGCGCAGAGCGTGAGCGCCGTCAGCAGGAGCGCCTGGCCATGGCCACGCCCCGCGAGCGTCGTGAAGTGGCCAGCGGCGGGGACTCGGCCGAGGTGTCGTCGCGGCGCAAGACGATGACGCTGGTCGGGTTCCAGCAGCAGCCCGGGGCCTCGCGTGTCTTCATCCAGACGAATGAGCCGGCGCGCTACACCGTGAGCGAGCAGGGCACCGCGGTGGTGCTGGAGCTGGAGAACAGCCGCATCGACCTGAGCAACAACACGCGCCCGCTGGACACGTCCTACTTCAACTCGCCCGTCACCAAGGTGGAGGCGGACGCGGATGGCCGCAATGTGCGTGTCACCATCCAGCTCCGGCAGAACGCTCCGGTCCAGGCCCGGCAGGACGGCAACGTCATTTCGTTGGATTTTCAGCGCACGGCTCGGTGATAAGGGTCCGCGCGCGGCCGTGGCGCGGCATACCCTTCGCCCCTGAATGAGCCTCCTCGTTCCGCTCGCCGCTGCGCTGTTGATGTCCACGGCGCAGTTTCCGCTCGCCACCCAGGTTCAGCTCCCCTCCGGCGAGACGGTGGAGCTGGCGGCTGACTTCCTCACCTACGAAGCCGACAAGCAGCTCCTCACCGCGCGCGGCCACTGCGAGCTGCGCACCGGCGAGATGCTGCTGCGCTCGGACGAGGTGACCTACGACGAGGCGAACCAGGTGGCCACGGCCACCGGCAACGTCATGTTCGTGGGGCCGGGCGGCATGGCCGCCGTGGCGGACGACGTGAGGGTGGACATCCGCACCTTCGAGGCCACGCTCAAGGGCGGCCTCTTCATGCAGAAGAAGGGCGTCACCCAGGAGGCGATGCTCGCGGCGAAGAACCCCGAGGAGCTTCGCTCGATGGGGGAGACGCCCGTGATTCTCAGCGGCTCGCGCATCCGCCGCACGGGGCCCAACGCCTTCGTGGTGGATGACCTGGCCTTCACCCCATGCGAGTGCGGCCCGGATGAGCCCAGCTGGCGCATGGAGGCCAGCTCCGCCAACGTCGTCCTGGGCGAACGCGCCACGCTGTCCTGGCCCGTGGTGTATGTGCAGTCCGTCCCGGTCTTCGCGCTGCCGTGGGTCTACCTGCCCCTGTCCGAGCGGCGCACGGGCTTCCTCCTCCCCAGCCCGACGATCTCGGGCCTCAATGGCATCAGCGTGCAGCAGCCGTTCTTCCTCACGCTGGGGCGCAGCTACGACCTGACGATCACGCCGGGCTACTATTCGGGGTCGGGCGACGACAAGGACATCCGGCTCTACGACTCGGACCCGGTTCCCGGCCCTGATGCGGTCACGTTGTCGGAGTACAGGCTGCCTCGGAACGTCGGCGTGAAGGGCCCCAGGTTGCTCACGGAGTTCCGCTACGTGCCCAGCGAGCGGACCCGCGGGCGCGTCACGCTGGGGTTGTTGCACGACTCCCAGCCTCTGCGAGACCCCAGGACAGGCGACTTCTATTTCTACCCGACGCCCGAGGGGGAGATTCCGCGCTACATCGATAAGCCGCGGGGCTGGCGGGGCGAGGCGTCGTGGCAGCACCTCCAGGACCTGGGCTCGGGCTGGTTCGACCGGGTCGACGCGGCGTTCGTCTCGGACGGCTTCTACACGCGAGACCTCAACGCCGACATCCTCATCCAGGGCGTGGATTACCTGCGCAGCAACGCCACCGTGTATCAGCGCCAGGCGGACCTCTACGCGGGCCTGGATGTCTCACTGCGACAGGACATCCGCTTCGCCTATCAGTTCTTCAGGGAGAACCGGGTGCCCGCCGGAGCCAAGGATGCTCCGACGGGCTCGCCCATCCTGCCTCGGCCGAAGACCTTCCAGCGCTTGCCCGGCCTCGTGTTCGCGCTGCCGGAGCGTCCGTTGGACGGCCTGCTGGGGCTCACCGGAGGGTTGCGCGCGGAGTTCACGCGCCTGGCGCCCTACAGCGGGGGCTTTGGCGACGAGGGCGTCGACGGCATCTTCCGGCCCGACGGGCTGTATGTCCCGCTGGGCATCCAAGGCACCTCGCCCCTCGACCTGGGACAAGCCAACGGTCGCTTCGACCCGGGAGACCGCGAGGCGAGAGACCGCATCGACTTCACCTCGCGCCTCTCCACCTCCGTGGCCTTGGGGAACGTCGCGCGCATGACGCCCTCGCTGTCGCTGCGCCAGGATGTCTGGGCCGGCGAGTACTCCGGCAAGGCGTGGCAGCGGGGCTATCCCATCGCGGGGCTTCTGCTGGACACCCAGCTGGTCCGCACGTGGGAGGGGGAGAAGGCGGCGGTGCGCCACGCCATCACGCCCTCGCTGGAGCTGCGCTACGTGCCGGGCGGGTGGGGCAGCGTGCCCTTCGTGCGCGCGGGTGATGGCGACTTCGCGCAGCCCTACGACGAAATCGATTTCGCCGTCCCGCTCACGCGGGCAGGGGCCACCCGAGGCTTCCTCCAGGGGGTGCTGGCCGTGGAGCAGTCGCTGCGCCTGAAGACCGGCAACTGGATTCGCGAGCCCCTCCGGCTGCGCCTCGGGCAAGGCTTCGACCTGACGCGCTACGTGCCCGCGGCCAACAAGCCCGTGGATATCAACTCACAGCCGATCCTTCGCGACACCTTCGCGCGGGTGAGCACGAGCGCGGGCATCCTCAACGGCGGTGCGATGGTCCGGTTCGACCCGAACACCGGCCGCTTCACCCAGCTCAGCGCAGACTTCTCCATCGACGACGGCAAGGGGCACGCGCTCTACGCCCGCTATGACGACGTCCTCACGGTCAGCGACCGGGCCTTCAACCGCGGTGAGCCGCGCAACGCCGTGGGGCCGGATTCCATCCGACGCCCTCTGGATGCCTTGGTAGGCAGTCTATCCCGGGAAACGCCCGGTCTCTTTGCAACCGAGCGGACTCAGGCCCTCATCGCGGGTACGCGTTTGATGCTCGGATTTGGCCTCGGGGTGCGGTACGAAGCCTTGGTGCAGCCGCCCTCCCAGGATCCAACAAACCAAGAGATCTCACAAAACAGGATCTTCAATCCTCTCACACAACAGACACTGGGCGTGTCCTACGGTCCCGCATGTGACTGTTGGCGCGTCGAGGGCGTAGTGACTCTGCGGCGTGATCTCGGACTGGAATTTTCTGGTGTGAATTTCACGGTCGCGGGATTGGGTTCCTTCGGGTCAGGCGGCTAGGAATCACTCGGTGTGAACGGTGGTTCCCAAATCCCCCCCAGTAGCCAGGAGAAGTATTTCGTGTCGGACCTCGGAAAACGAATCGGCCAGCGCATCCGCGAGCTTCGTACGCAGAGGCCGGAGCGGTGGACGCAGGAAGAGCTCGCGGAGCGGGCTCAGATCAGCGTCTCCTTTCTTTCCATGATCGAGCGCGGCGAGCGCGTCCCCCACGTGGAGACACTCGCCGCCCTGGCCAACGCCCTTGGCGTCAGCCTGGGTGAGCTTTTCACTGGGACGGAGCAGACCCTTGCCCAGACAGAGGACCTGTTGCGTCCCCTGTCGGACTTCGCACGCGCCCGGGGCCTCACCGCCCGGGACGTGGACCGCCTGCTCGGGGTCGCCCGGGTGATGTTCAGCGGCACTGTCGCCTGAACACCCCCCTCCTGGACCCCCGTTGGACGCAAGGGGTCCACGGTCTTCCAGTCCTGTTCTTGACTGGACGGTAGGTAGACCGAGAAGATGGCGGAAATGCGCTGTGCGCTGCTCGCGCACAGCGTGGTTCCATCCTCGTCAAGGAGTCTTCGTTGATGCGTCCGGGTCTGGCCTCTCTGGTGGCCTTCACGAGCATGGTGTGGTTGGCGTGCTCTTCGCCGGCTCCTGCCACGCTTGAGTTCGTGGATCAGAATCCGCCCCGGCCTCGGCTGGGTGAAATCACCACGCTGCGCTTCCGCGCCGTGGACACGCGTGGCAGTCCGCAGGCGGGAACGCGGGTGACCTTCGCGCTCCAGTCTCCGGTGCCGGGCGTGGAGTTGTCGCCCACCGAGGGGACGACCAACCCCGGTGACGGCATGGTCTCCGTGCAGATTGTCGCGCGTGGCGGCCGGGTCGCCTCGGCGGTGGTCGTGGCCTCGGCGGGAGAGGGCGGGGAGGTCAAGACGGTCATCTCGCCCGTCATCGCCTTCGCTGGTACCAACTCCAGCTCGCGCCAGCTCACGTTCCAGTGTGGCTCGTTCGCCGGTGACGGCTCGGGTCTCCACCACGCCATCGGCGCCTGGGATGAGACGCGCCACCTCATCGCGGGCGTCAAGCTGAACTGCATCGCCCACGTGGGTGACCGCAACGGCGACGGCATCGAGGGCGCGCAGGTGTCCTTCCTCACGGAGGCCGGCACCATCGGTCCCTCCGCGACGTCCGTGACGGACGTGGTCGGCAACGCCCTGGTCCTCTACAAGACCTCGCTGCCGCTGCCGCTGGACGTGGAGCCGGGTGAGTTCACCTGGAACCCGACCAACGACTCCACGCACACGGGCGAGTACATCGCGCCGCTGTGGATGCACCCGTTCCTCTGGGAGGAGAACCCGGTGGCGGCCCACGGCAACACCGCGCCGCAGCCCTTCGTGACGCGCCCGGAGCCCCGTCGCCCCGACCCCATCCGGCCGGGAATCACCTTGAACCCGCGCGACAACCTGGTCTCCCTCATCGCCGTCACGGCGGGCGAGGAAGCCTTCGACGACAACAACAACAATGGCCAGTGGGACCAGGGCGAGCCCTTCGTCGACCTGACCGAGCCCTTCGTCGACAGCAACGACAACGGCACGTGGGACGCGAACGAGCGCTTCGTCGACACCAACGGCGACGGTCGCTGGAACGGCAAGAATGGCGCCTTCGATGCCTCCACGCTCATCTGGGCGCAGGAGCGCATCATCTGGACGGGCTGGCCGCACGCGCTGGACCGCCCGGAGACCGTGCGTCAGCTCATCCCGGCGCCCAACGCGCCCCCCGTCGCGATTGCCCACTTCAGCTCGGCCCGCTCCACGTTCCTCGTGGCGGACCCCTGGTACAACCGCATGGCCCAGAACTCGGATGGCGATGGCTGCAAGGGCGGCGCCGAGGGCCCGGTGGAGATCGAGCCGTTCGTGACGGGCGTCATCGCCTTCACGTACCCCTCGTACCACATCGAGCAGTACATCATCAGCGACCGGCACGATGAGACGCAGGAGCCGCAGCCGGGGCCGTTCCCGTCGGCCGTCAACTGGAAGGCCGACGCGACCTGCACGTACACCGCCGCGCAGCTCGAGGGGCACAAGGCCTTCGTGGCCGCTCCGACGCTGTCGGGCACCGTGCTCTGATGTAAACCAGCGGGCTCCCGGAGAAGTACCCATTGACCCCGGGAGCCTGCATCCGTAGGGTCCGCACCGGCTGATTGAAGAATCAACCGGCCGGTGGAGGACGTCGTGGGCCAGAGCAAGTCGGCGGCGGACAACGGCAACCGCGAGAGCGAACGCCGCCGGACCATCCTGCGTGCGGCCATCGATGTGTTCGCCCGCAAGGGCTACCACGGCTGCCGCATCGCCGACGTCGCCAAGGAGGCCGGTGTCGCCTACGGCCTCGTCTACCACTACTTCAAGAACAAGGATGAGCTGCTGGAGACCGTGTTCGACACGGGCTGGAGCGGCTTCGTCACGCGTGTGCGCGTGGTGGTGGAGGGCGAAGGTTCGCTGGAGGCCAAGGTCCGCGGCGTGGTGGAAGTGGCCTTCGAGGCGTACCGCGTGGACCCTCGCGCGGTGAAGGTCCTCATCCTGGAGATTGCGCGCAGCCCCGCGGGCTCTCGCATCAACCGGCAGACGGCCTTCGTGGACGCCATCCGCTTGAGCTCGGAGCTGTTCACCCGGGCGAAGGAAGCGGGGGAGCTGCGCGCGGACGCGGACCCGCTGCTGTCCTCCGCGCTGCTCTTCGGCGCCATCGAGATGGGGCTGACCGCCTTCGTCACGGGACTCGCGGACTCGCGGGATGCGCAGGCGCTCGAGCGCGCCAAGGCGCAGATTGCCGACACCTTCCTTCACGGCGTCCTGGTCGGCGCGTCGCCAGGCGCGGAGAAAGACGAATGGAAGCCGGAGACGTCCTCTACGAAGTCCAAGGCCCCCAAGCCCTCCTGACCGTCAACCGGCCCAAGGCGCGCAACGCCTTGTCGCCCTCGGTGGTGAAGGCGTTGATGGATGGCCTGGAGCGCGCGGACGCGGACTCCGCCGTGCGCGTGGTGGTGCTCACCGGCGCGGGCGAGAAGGTCTTCTGCGCGGGCGGAGACCTGGGGCAGATGACGGGTGACGCGGGCTTTCTCTCCACCCACGAGGGGCGCCGCTCCTACGGGAAGCTGCTGGCCCGCTTCCAGGAGGTCCGCAAGCCGACGGTGGCGCGCGTCAACGGCCATGCGCTGGCCGGGGGCCTGGGCCTGGTGCTCGCGTGTGACCTGGCGGTCGCGGTGGAGGGCGCGGACCTGGGCACGCCCGAAATCGACGTGGGCTTGTTCCCCATGATGATGATGGCGCTCTTGCAGCGCCACGTGGGCCGCAAGCGGGCGCTGGAGCTGGTGCTCACCGGCGACCGGCTCTCCGCGCGCGACGCGTTGTCACTCGGGCTGCTCAACCGCGTGGTGCCCGCGGCGGAGCTGGATGGCGCGGTGGCGGCGCTGGCCCACAAGCTCGCGGGCAAGAGTCAGTCGGTGCTCGCGCTGGGGCGCCGCGCCTTCTTCACCGCGGAGGACCTGCCCCTGCCCGCGGCGCTGGAGTTCCTCGCGTCGCAGCTGTCGCTCAACGTGCTGGCCGAGGACGCCGCCGAGGGCGTCTCGGCCTTCCTGGAGAAGCGGCCTCCTCAGTGGAAGGACCGCTGAGCTGAGCCAGGACGGCCCTCACTGAGCGCCGGCCCCCGTCTCCCCGCTGGCCATGGCTGGCGGGGTGGGGAAGAAGTCCAGGCGCAACAGGGATTCACCATCCACCCAGCGACCGCCCACCTTCACGCCCCAGTGGAGGTGGGGGCCGGTGACGCGGCCGGTGCTGCCCACCTCGCCGATGCGCTGGCCCTGCGTCACCTTGGCGCCATTCTTCACGTGGATGCGCGACAGGTGGAAGTACGACGTGTAGAGGTCCGCGCCGTGGTGGATGAGCACCGTCTTGCCCGCGGCGTAGTTGTCGCGCGTCATCACCACGGTGCCTTCGTTGCTGGCCATCACCGGGGCGCCCGGGTCTCCGTCGAGGTCCACGCCGAAGT
The DNA here is from genome assembly GCF_000331735.1 of Myxococcus stipitatus DSM 14675. Classification (GTDB taxonomy): domain Bacteria; phylum Myxococcota; class Myxococcia; order Myxococcales; family Myxococcaceae; genus Myxococcus; species Myxococcus stipitatus. The sequence continues at coordinate 3,947,782 of NC_020126.1, forward strand.
GCTGGCTGGACAGCTTGCCGTTGAAGGTGCGCTTGTCGCCGAAGGGCGCGGTGATGCGGTCCTGCCGAGGGCGCACGAAGTTCTGCGCGAAGTGGGGCGAGCTGAAGGGCTGGTCGAACGCCGCCGCGAAGGCACGCTTGTCCGCGGCGATGCGGGTCCTCACGGAGGCGGGGGGCTCCACGTACTTTCCGGACACCTTCAGCTCTCGCGCGGGATAGCCCGGCTCCACAACGTCCAGCGTCCCGGCCAGCTCCACCGGCGCGCCGCCCGCGAGCGCGGGGGCTTCCACGTGCACCATGGCGCTCCCGGGCGCGAGCTCCACGGAGAGCCCCGTCACCGCGAGGAAGCCCTCGCCCCAGGCGAAGAACTTCAGGGGGCGCCCCGCGAGGGTCCCCGTGGGCATCCCCGCCAGGCCTCGCACGGCCACCATCACCGGGTCTCCCGGCCGGGCCGAGCCCGGGTGCAGTGAGAGCTGAGGCCTTGCCTGCGCCACCGCCACCGCGACGGGCGTGGCGGAGGAGGGCTCCGCGGCCTGGGCACTGGCACCGAGGGCAAGCAGCGCGAGCGTCCATCGAGAGGAAAGGGAATATCGCGAGCGTGCGGGAAGCGAAGCCATGAGTGGTTCCCGTTACACCACGAAGTCCAGGGGGCTTCCCAGGGTGAGAAGTGGGAGTGTCGGACGCCTGGACTGCAACCCGGCAGGGGAGCGGTACTCGGACGATGGCAGGTGCTCGACAGTGTCCACGCCCGGACGTCGGAGAGCCCGGAAACGGAAGGCGGAAGGGCGTGTGGACGGGCAACCGGCTGATTGGCGTGGGGTGGAGCCTTACCGGCGCACCTCCGGGCTCCCTACCTTCTTCTCCGGACCCGATTGGCCTTGAGGAGATTCGCGGATGCCTCGTCCCTATAGCTTCGACCATTTCCAGGTGCCGAAGACCCTGCCGCAGAGCCGCAGCATGCGCCGGAGGGACAAGGCGCATCTGGCTCAGTCCCGCGCGCATCCGGAGGAGCAGGCGGGGCGGGAGGAGGGGGTCCACTACGGGCGGTCCTTCTCCGAGACGGAGGAGCTCTTCCACGCGCGGCAGATGGAGGCGCAGCTCGAGGAGCTCGCGAACGCATCGCCCGAAACCCGCGTGTCTCGCGGTGGCTCGGGGATGAAGCGCGGCGCACGGGGCAAGGAGCGCAAGGGGCATCCGGTCCTGCGCGGCACGCTGCCCATCGGGGCGCTGCCTCCCACGCGGGAGCAGCCACCACGGGGCCGGCTGCCGGACCTGCTCGACGAGGCGGGGCGCCACCTCCAGAGCATGAGAGGGGGGCTGGGCGACGTGGCCAAGGCGATGGCTCGGCTGGCGTCGCTGCCCGTCGAGGTGGTGCGCCTGGCGGTGCGGCGCTTCAGTCCCGCCGAAGGGTGAAGAGCACGCGCGCGTGGAGCTGACGCTCGTCTCGTACAACATCCACAGCGGCATCGGGACGGACGGTCGCTTCGACCTGGGCCGCGTGGGTGAGGTGCTCCGCGAAGTGCGAGCGGACATCGTCGCGCTGCAGGAGGTGGGCGACTTTCGCGGGCGCACCTCCCGCGAGGACCAGCCCGAGCACCTGGCCGACATGCTCGGCATGCACATGGCCTTCGGGCCCAATGTCGTGCGAAACGGCCGTCGCTATGGCAACGCCATCCTCACGCGGCTGCCCATCCTCCACTCGAAGAACTACGACTTGAGCGTGGAGCGGCGCGAGCCTCGGGGCGCGCTGCGCTGCGACCTGGACCTGGGCGGCGGGCTGCAGCTCCACGTCTTCTCCCTCCACCTGGGGCTGCGGGTGTCGGAGCGGCGTCGGCAGGAGGCGCTGCTGCTGGGCTCCGACATCCTGCGAGACGCCGTGCGCAAGGACCCGGCCGTCGTGTGCGGGGACTTCAACTACTGGGGCAACGGCGCGGTGCCCTCGCTGGTGCGCAAGGCCATCCATGACGCCGCGCTGGAGCTGGGCACACCCGCGCGCACGTACCCCACGGGCTGGCCCCTGTTGCGGCTGGACCGCATCTACGTGGATTCCGGCGTGCGGCCTCTCGCCATCCATCCCCACCGCACGGCGCTCAGCCGGCGGGCCTCCGACCACCTCCCGCTGGTGCTTCGCTTCGAGGCGCCCATTGCCGTGGCCACCACCCCCTCTCCTCCGGTACAGCTCATCGGGTAGCGTGGGGAGATGGCGGGCGCGTTGAGTGGCCGACGCTAGCGAACGCCAGGCAGACGACATCCAGGGGAGAGGTTGTCCCCGAGGGCAGGGGTGCCTAGGTTGGCGCCACTTCTGGGTCTCTGTGAGGACGTGAGCACCGGCCGGAGAGTGAATGCACGTGGGGAGCGAACAGACGGAGCGTGGGCTCGCCGCGCTCGTCGGCCGCATGGCGGAGAGCTTCAGCCGGCTGGTGACGCAACACTTGCAGCTGGCTCGGCTGGAGCTGACGGAGGACCTGAAGGCCACCGGGATGAACGTGGCGCTGATTGTCGCCTTCGTTCCCTTCATCCTCGTGGGCTATGCGTTCGCGTGTGGCGCGCTCGCGGCGGTGCTGGCCCCGCGCGTGGGCTGGGCGGGGGCGCTGGGGCTGGTGGCGCTGCTGAACCTGGTGGCGGGTGGGGGCGGCGTGGCTTGGGCGCTGCAGCGACTGAAGACACGGCGGATGATGGATGACACGACGGACGAGCTGTCCCGTAGCATGGCGGCATTCGCCGCCCCGGCCCCAGTGGCCTCGGGCCATACTCTCCCGGGCGGAGACGGTCATCTCTTCAAGGAGCCCACGAATGGGCGCTAGCAACGGTTCTCCCAAGCCCGTGGGGCCGCGCACCAGCGCGATGCTGCGCGAGGACATCGAACGAACGCGAGCGGAGCTGGCCACCTCGGTGAGCGAGCTGCGTGAGGAAGTGGCTTTCGTCGCGGACTGGCGCGAGTGGGTGCGCCGCCATCCCTATACGTGTGTGGGTGCGGCGTTCGCGGTGGGCTACTTGCTGGGCTCCCGCCGCTGAGCGGCCCGGGCCCGAGACACAGGCAGTTTACTTCTTGAATGAGGAGAGCACCTTCATGGACATGAACCCGCAGCAGGTGGCCGACCGGGCCCGACAGCTCCAGGACCGAGTGGTGCCGCAGCTCGATGAGGCGCGGCAGAACCTGGTGGACATGAACAACCGTGTGGTGAGCTTCATCCGGGCCAACCCCGGGACGTGCTTGCTGGGGGCCGTGGCCGTGGGCTTCCTCATCGGGCGCATCGCCTCGCGCCGCTGAGCGGCGCCGCGGACCGCAGACGGGAGAGGACACTCATGACGAACTATCCAGGGGCTTCAGGCAATGGCGACCCCGCGTCCCGGGAGCAGCAGGGCTCCGATGCGGGGTTCGGCAGTCGGGTGGACCAGTTGGGCTCGGAGGCGCAGCAGCTCTGGAGTGATGCTCGGGGCGCGGTGGATGACCTGGGGGCGACGCTGGACGTCCGGGGGCGCGTGGAGCGCAACCCGTACGGGATGATGGCGGCGGCGCTCGGTGTGGGCTACGTGCTGGGCGGTGGGCTCTTCACACCGCTGACGGCCCGCATCCTGCGGCTCGGTGTGCGGCTGGCTGCGCTGCCGTTCGTGAAGGACGAGCTCCTGGGGATGGCCGAGACGGCCCTTCAGGGGTATCAGGCGGGGCGGAGGATGTCCGGCCCGCCCCCCTCTCCGCCGATGGACGGCACGGCGGCGGCGGATGCATCCGCGGCGGGCAAGCCGAGGCCGCCGTCCTACTAGCGTTCCCTTTCTCATTCCCACGTCGTTGGTTGCACCTCGCTCGCTGGAGTCGCGAATGAACCTGAACGCCCTCAAGAAGATGGACAAGGACGACCTGCTCAACCTCATCGGCCTGGAGACCCGTCGCAGCGCGACGGAGGATGTGCTCCCGGTGCTGGGGGCCTTCGCCGCGGGCCTGCTCGTGGGCGCGGGCCTGGGGCTGCTCTTCGCGCCCAAGACGGGCAACCAGTTGCGGGATGACCTGCGCAACCGGCTGCAGGGCGGGCAGGACTACCTCGCGAACACGCTGGGGCGGAACGAGGGTGCCCAGTCGCAGGGTGGCCCGGCCTCCCGGACGTCTTGAGCTGAGGGGTCCTCCGCGCCGACAAGGCGCGGGGTGGTGAAGCGAGGGCCTCCCTCCGTGCCGCGAGTCGGCTTCGGATGGAGGCCCTGGCTTTTTGAGGGGCGTGGCGGATGTGAGCGCAGGGGTGGGGGATGTGTTGCCTGGCCACAGGCGCAAGACCTCCAATGGGCTGCACCAGTCGACCTCGCCGGTGAGAGATGTCTCTCGTGTCGTGAGTGCAGAGGCGGGATGGGTCTCTGCTCGGCCCTCAGGGGCCCAAGGCCCCCAATGGGCTGCCCCTGTCGACCTCGCAAAGGGGCGACGTCTTCCGCGCCGTGAATGCAGGGGCGGGGCGAATGTGCTGCTCGGCCCTCGGGCGCGGGGCTCCAATCGACTGCCCCTCTCGACCTCTCCCGTGTGAGGGCGGCCCGTCTCGGCCGAGCACATTCATGCGCGCCGGGCCGGTCTCGCCCGAGGCCGGGTGTAGACTCGGCGGCCGTGAGTGAGTCGACGAAGGGTGGAGCGTTGGGGCCCGTGGGTGTGCCTGGAGGACCCGAGGCGGCGCTCGCGCGTCTGCGCGCGTTGGAGACGCTCGAGTCCGGGTATGAGGCCTGGCTGGAGCTGAAGGTAGAGCATGCCTCTTCCGTCGCGCGGTTCCGCGAGGAGCGGGAGCGGTTGAACCAGCAGGGCTCCTTCCTTCTGGGGGCCGTGCGCGCCGCGGGGCTGGAACCCGTGGCGTCGGAAGTGCCGGGCCTGGTGCCCGCGCAGGACTCCGCTGGAGACTTCCTTCGCGATGCCGAGGCGCGCCTGTCCAAGACACGCGAGGCACTGGCCGCGCGCGAAGCGGAGTCGGAGGCGGGGTATGCCTCCGCGTTCGAGGAGATTCGCGGCACGTTGAAGGACCGCGTTCAGCGGTACCTCGCGGCCCAGCGTCCCCACCTCACGCTGTTGCTGCGTCGAGTGGGGACGGAGCGCTCCATCCTCCACGTGGAGCGCGTGACGGGGGACACGCCCGTGTTGCTGTGTCTGCTCTTCACGGGGCGGATTCCGTCGCGATACGGCTTCCTCCTCGACGACTCGACGGAGGATGTGTCACTGGCTCCCGCGCCGCTCTACCCCGACGAGAGTGTGGCACCCGAGCACGTGCGTCCGGATGCGCGGGCCCTGGCGGAGCTCGTGCGCGGCGCGAAAGAGGTCCTCCCGCTGAAGGGGATGTTGCCCCTGTCCATTCCCCGGCCCGGCGGAGGCGAGGACTTCTTCCGGCTCCTCCAGCGCGGCGCCGTGCTGGAGGTGGAAGTCGCGGAAGGGACGTCGTTCCGCAATGTCCTCGGCCGCGAGGAGGCCGAGCGCTTCGCCGGCCATCTGCTCCGTCTCAAGCTGACGGGGCGCATCGAGCTGGACATCGAGCCCGGCTGAGCCACTCCGCCGCGCGAAGTCCCTCGCGGCGGACCCTGATGGCCAGGCTACAAGTGGACGCTCGCGTCAGTGCGTCCGGACGATGCCCACGTCCGCGATGCCCGCAATCAGCGCGCTGCCGATGAACAGGTTATCGGACTCGGCGCCGCCCAGTCGCACCGAGTTGAAGATGACGAGATAGGTCTGGTTGGCCCTGGGGAACGCCGTGCCCGGAATGGTGATGCGTGCCTCGCGGTACGAGCCCGGCACAGCGACGAGCTGGAGGAACTCCATGGGCGTCGTGGGCATGGTGGAGTAGGTCGGGTCGCCCTTCTCTCCATCCGAGCTCAACGGCACCACGGTGACGAAGCCGAGTGTGCGCTCCTTGTTGCCCGGCACCGCCGCGCGGTCGAACGTCAGCGAAGCCCCCGCGGAGAGCTCGAGGAAGCCCTTGGGGGGATGAAGCTGCGCAATCTTCTCCTGCACGGGCGCGTCGTCGACCTGGCCGACATAGCGCGTCCCATTCCGCGCGGCGATGAACTGGTACGTGGCGCCGGACTGATACGCCAGCTCCGGGTCGCTGCCCGCCACGTTGGTGCGGCTGTAGCTCCCGGAGCCATCCTCGTTCAGCGCGGTGGCCTGTCCATTCAAGGGCTGGAGCGTGGCCTTCGCGCCCGAGACACCCGAAGGCTGCGAGTTCTCGCCGTTCTTGGAGCCGAAGAAGATGAGCGCCGCCGTCTGGGCGGGCAGGGAGATGACAGGGCCACTGTCGGGGATCTGGCTCCCCCCGTCGAAGCCCGCGAGCGCCAACGGCGACACCTCCACCTCGGGGGTGGCCAGGAGGGTGCCCACCATCACGTGGTCGGCGGTGAGCTGCTGGCCGGTCTTCTCCAAGTCACACGCCAGGGGGACGAGGAAGAGGGTGGCGACCGCTGCGGACAAGAGGACGCGTTTCATGGGGATTTCCTGGATGCTGCGAGTCCCCGAAGCATAGCAGGCGTGCGCGACAAGCCCCGCGCACTCGGCGACTCGGGGTATTCTGGGGGGACCCGTGCAAGGACACCGCGTTCACTCCGCGAGCCGGCGCTTCTTCAAGCGGCTCGGCTTCTCGTCGGCGATGGCCGTCTTCTTCGGCTGTGTGCTGGGGCTCCTCGTGTATCTGCGAGCCCCTCAACACGGCGCGGTCCGTGGCGAGTCATCCGGGTGGGGACCCTCCGGGCTCGTCGAGGGCGCGCGCGACTGGCTGGAGGGACTGGAGAGGCGCACCTACGACTGGCGCGTGCTGGAGCTCGGGGCGCGCTCGGAGCGGCCGGACGAAGCCGTGGTGGTGGCCATCGACGACGAGACACTCGCCGAGGCCCGTCAGGACGACCGCCCGGGTGTCGCCACCCAGCCATGGCCTCGGCAGTTGGTGGGCGCCATGGCGCACCGCCTCGTGGAGGAGGGGGCGCTGCTCGTCCTCCTGGACCTGCCGTTCCCCGAGCTGAGCCCCAATGCCTGCGTGAACCCGAAGCTGTCGCCGGGCGCCATCTCCAGCGACGATTCCGCGTTCCGCGAGCTGCTGGAGCGCGAGTCGGGCAAGGCGTTGCTGTCGTTCTCCTGGGAGTCCCAGGGCTCCAGGGTGATGCCGCCCACGAGCCGACTCTGGCCGTACCGCGTGAAGGTCGGCACGTTCCCCAGCTCCTCCGAGGCCCATGCCCGCGCCCAGTCCGTGCTCGCGGTGCAGCGGCCCGCCTACGTCATGCCCGCGGGCAGCCAGGTGGAGGTGTGGGGCGCCGCCACGGATGAAGCGGATGCACGGGAGCTGGGCTCGAGGCTCGGAGTGCCGGGGGCCGCCATCGAGGAGCGGCGAGCCTCGGACGACACGTTCCGCATGGGCCCCACGGACCTCTTCGTCGCGCTGGCGGAGGTCCACGTGGAGGGGCTGGACCCGGCCCGACTGGTGGAGGTGCGTCAGCTCCAGCACCCGGTGGCACCGCTGCTGGGCGGTGGGGCGGGGTACGGCGCGGCGACGCTCTCCGCGGACCCGGATGGCGTGGTGCGAGGCATCCCTCACCTCGTCGCCTACACCGCCCGGGATGGCCGCCATGTGCTGCCCTCACTCCCGCTGGCGGCGGCGATGCGGTTGGCCAACACGCGAGTGCTTCGCTACGCGGCCGGCCGGCTGCACGTGGGCGATGTGTACTCGGTGCCGATGGACGCGTCGGGCTTCAGCTTGATGCGGTGGGATGCCCCCACCGCGGGGCGAGGCTCTCGCGGCTCGCTGTCCCGCTCCATTCGCGCGTGGAACGTGCTGCTCAACGTCTTCGACGTCGCGGACGAGCGCCCCGCGCGGTTCGACAATGACCTGGAGGGCCGCACCGTCGTCCTCACGCGCACGGCGGGGGAGTCAGGTCACTTGCGGCACACGCCCATCGGCGTGGAGACGCCGGGAGGCGCCATCCTGGGGCAGGCCCTGGCCAACATCCTCCGCTCGGAGGGCATCTCCCGCGCGCCCGAGGACTACGACCTGGGCCTCACGGTGGGGCTCGCGTTCCTGGGGGCGTTCCTCGCGCTGTCGCTCAGCTTCCTGCTGCGCTCGGTGCGCGGGGTGCTGCTGTACCTGAGCGGGTTGGGGCTCGCGGGCGCGGGCTACACGGCGGCGGCCTTCTACTTCTTCATCGAGCAGCGGCTCTGGGTGGCGATGGCGGGGCCGCTGCTGGCCATGGTGGGGGCGTTCGCCGTCACCACCGTCTACGCGTTCCGCAACGAGCAGCAGATTCGAGACTTCGTGCAGATGGCGCTGGGGCGCTACGTCAGCCCCGAGGTGGCGCGGCTGGTGACGCGGGACTTGAGCCTGATGCGCCCCGAGCGCCGGCGGATGTCCGTGTACGTCTGCGACATCGAGGGCTTCGCGCGGCTCTCCGAGGGCATGAAGCCCGAGCAGCTCGTGAGCCTCTTCAACGAGTACCTGCTCGAGATGGCGGCGGTGGTGCGCTCGACGGCGGGGCAGGTGGACAAGTACATCGGCGACTCGGTGATGGCCTTCTGGGGCGCGCCGGTGCGCACCGAGCGCCACGCGCACCTGGCCTGTGAGGCGGCGCTCAAGATGCGCGCCGTGCTGGCCGACAAGCAGGACGCCTGGGAGAAGAAGTACGGCTGCCGTCTGAGCTTCCGCGCCGGAGTGGACACCGGAGAGGTGGTGGTGGGCGACATGGGCAGCGAGCTGAAGTCCAACTACACCGTGCTCGGAGACGCGGTGGGGTTGGCGGCCCGACTGGAGTCGCTCAACAAGGTGTACGGCACCTACGTGCTCGTGGGCGACGGCACCGTGCTGCTCGCGGGCGACAACTACGTCTTCCGCGAGGTGGACCGGGTGCGCATGAAGGGGAGGGCGGAGCCGCTGCGCGTGCATGAGCTCATGGGCCGCAAGGGCGAGCTCTCCACGCAGCAGCAGGAGCAGCTCGCCTTGCACGCGCAGGCCCTGACGGCCTACCACCAGCGCCACTTCGCCGAGGCGCACGCCCTCTTCGAGCGCTCCGCCATCACCTTCAAGGACCCCGTCTCCTCCGTCTACATGGCCCGCTGCGCGCGCTACATCGTCACGGCGCCGCCCTCGGATTGGGACGGCGTGCACGGCGAGGATGACGTCCCGTCAACGCCCGCCGCGGCCTGAGCGAGGGCCTCAGTCGTCGTCGGGAGCGGGCGTGTCCGGCTGGCCGAAGAGCGCTTGCACGGGAGCGTCCTGGGCGATGTGCTCGGCCACCACGCGGCGCATCTTCTCCGGCGTCATCTCCGAGTAGTACACCTCTCCGTCCCACCCCATGAGCTGGTAGTCCTCGGGGGAGAGCGGGTCTCGCTTCCGTCCGGTCTCCTCGCGGACCACGACGTTGGGACCCATGTGGCAGAAGCCATAGCAGCCGCCCCGGTAGAGCTCGCAGCGCGGCACCTGCCCCTGCTCCGTCAGCGCCTCCCGGGCCGTGGCATACACGGCGTCCGCGCCGCCGGCCTTGCAGGTCGGCCCCTTGCACACAGACAAGCGGTAGCGCTTCATCGACAAGACACCACCCACCCTACGGAGTCCGCGTCCCGAGCGAAAGTCAGCGGCCCCCGCCGCCGAGTGCCCGGCCGCACTCCTCGCCGTCCCTGGGACGGAAGCCCGGCTGTCAGACGCCAGGCGCATTGAAGAGCTGCAGCATCATCACCCACGCCCTGAAACGAGTCCGGCCCGCCTGCCGCTGGGGAGCGGGAGACGGGCCGGCATCGGCAAGCCCCGGAGGGCTTGGAGGCGCGAGGCGCCCTACTTGAGGAACTTCGTCACCTGGATGGGACCCTGCTGCGTCACCACCGTCTGGCCGTGCGCCACGGCACCCTTGCCATGCGCGCCGTGGTGGTCATGGCCTGCGCCCAGCTGCGGCGTCTTGAGCTGCACCAGACCCTCGCCGATGCGCGTGTGGGCCTCCTTGTGGACGTGGTGCGGCTCCTCGGAGCCCTCGCGCTTGTTCCACGGGTCCGACGGATGGGAGACCGGCGGCCCCTTGAGCAGCTTGGGGATGTCGTAGACGAAGTTCTGCCGGTTGTACTCCGACGGCGTGTGCATGTACGTGTCCATGCGGATGGCGTCCTTCGGGCACGCGTCCACGCACAGGCCACACACGATGCAGCGCAGCTCGTCGATGACGAACTGGGTCGGGTACTTCTCGATGACGCGCGACTCGCCGGCCGCGTCCTGCTCTTCCGTCTCACCCGCCTCGATGTAGATGCACTGCGCCGGGCAGATGGTCGCGCACATGTAGCAGGCCACGCAGCGGGGCTTGCCGTCCTCGCGCGGAACCAGCCGGTGCAGACCGCGGTAGCCCTCCGGATAGATGGGCTTCTCTTCCGGGTACTCCACCGTCGTCATCAGGTTGGCGCCCTTGCGGTCCAACACCTGGACGTTCGTGTCGCGGGTCCCGAAGAGGTTGCGGAAGAAGTGCCGCGTCGTGATGGCCAGCCCGTGCAGCAGGTTCGGGATGTACATCCGCTCGCGGACGTCTGTGCGGGGGTCCTTGGTAACCTTGATGGCCATGGTGATGTCTCGATTCCCGGTTGCCTAGGGCCTAGTGCGAAGACGCTGCGCTGGCATGGGCGGGCGCACCGTGCGCGTCGTGCCCGTGGTCATGACCGTGAGCGCCGTGCCCGTCATGCGCACCGCCCTCCGCTGATTGCTTCTTCGTCGTCGTCAGCACGAACAGCACGCCCAGCTCCAGCAGGCCCACCACCGCCAGCGCCCTCAGCGACGGATCCCACAGAATCAGCGCGCCCGAGACGAACACGTTCCCCAGCGCGAGCGGCAGGAGGATCTTCCAGCCCAGGGTCTGGATCTGGTCGTAGCGGAAGCGCGGGAAGGTCCAGCGGATGACCAGCTGCACCCAGATGAGGAACAGCACCTTCACCCAGTACACCGTGCCCAGCAGCGTGCCGTACAGCCAGCCGTGCTCCTGCATCAGGGGCTGGCTCGCCAGCCACTCGCCGAAGAAGGGCAGGTGGTGGCCGCCGAAGAACAGCGTCGTCGTCACACCGGCCAGCACCACGACCTCCACGAACTCGGAGATCATGAACATGCCGAACTTCATGCCGGAGTACTCGACGAAGTAGCCGATGATCTCCGACTCGCCTTCGGGCACGTCGAACGGGGCGCGCTTGGTCTCCGCGAAGGAGGCCGCGAAGAAGCCGATGAAGCCGATGGGCTGCAGGAGGAAGCCCCACGCCGGCAGGCCGATGTCGAACGTCTGGCCGAACATCGTCACGTCCGAGCGCCACAGGTAGGCCGCCTGGCCCGTGGCCGCCGCGCCGCCCAGGCCCAGCTCACCGACGAGCGCGGGCAACTGCAGCGAGGAGAACGCCATGAACAGGCCGACGAGCGACAGGCCCAGCGCGACTTCGTACGCAATCATCTGCGAGGAGGCGCGGACGCCGCCCAGCAGCGCGAACTTGTTGTTGGAGGACCAGCCCGCCAGCGCCGTGCCGTACACCGCCAGCGACGCGATGCCGAGCATGTAGAGGACGCCGAAGTCCGGCGTCGCCACCACCATGTCCACCTTGTGACCGAACACCATCACCGAGGGGCCCGCGGGCACCACGGCGAACAGCGCGAACACGGGGGCGAAGGCCAGGATGGGGCCCAGCTTGAACAGGAAGCGGTTGGCCGCGCCGGGGATGAAGTCTTCCTTCGTCAGCATCTTCAGCACGTCCGTGAGGATGTGCGGGATGCCGGCCAGGGAGCGGTTGCGGATGCCGGGCAGGTTGATGCGCGCGCGGTTGGGGCCCACGCGGTCCTGCATCAGCGCGCTCCACTTGCGCTCGGCGAGCGTGAGGAGCGTGGCGATGATCATCACGAAGATGAGCATCAGGAAGATGATGTTCGTCAGGCGGCTCGCACCCGAGAACAGGTGCTCCTCCGCCCAGCCGGCCGTGAGATAGGCCAGCGCCGACACGGCAGCGAGGGAACCGATGATGGTTCCGATGGCGACGAGGACAGTCAGTACGCGCTTCATCGCTAGATACCCCTCACCCGGGGAGAACCGAACTCACGGTAGCCCGGAGGACGCCCGTCGGCGCCCGTGGGCAGCGGATTGATACCCGGCTTCTCCCGGTCCGGCGGAGACGCCTTGTCCCAGTTGAACTCGGCGAACTCGGCCACCTTGCCGGCCAGCTCGCGCCACACGTCCCGCGCGGAGTTCCAGGCCGGCGCCTCGCCGCCCAGCTCGCGCGTCAGCTCCGCGGCCCACTTCCAGCCCGGGATGGCGTCGCCCTTGGGCGGGTACGCCTTGCGGAAGCGCTGGGTGATGCCGTCCATCTGCGTGAAGGAGCCCTCGTCCTCGACGTGAATCGAGGCGGGCAGCAGCACCGTGGCCTGCGCCGTCACGGCCGACTCGTTGGTCGCCTGCACGACGAAGGTCTCCAGCTGCGAAACGGCCTGCGCGAAAGTCTCCGCGTCGACCGGCACCTCGGTGCCGATGGCGTAGAGCGCCTTCACCGAGCCCTTGGAGAGCGCCTGCGACAGGGCGTCGAAGGACTCCACCTTCAGGCCCAGGCCCTTGGCGATCCACTCCAGGCCCTTGCGGTTGGGGTTCTTGTCCGCGACGCGCAGGAAGTGGTCCGCGGTGCCCTGCGGACGGCCGCCCACGTACACGGTGGAGACACCCAGCGTGGCCTTGGCGAAGGTGAGACCCGCCAGCAGCTCCTCGTTGGAGGACACGGGCGAGGCCAGCACGGCCAGCTTCCCGCTGCCCACCAGCGGCTTGAGCGCCTTGGCCGCTGCCTGCGCGGCCTCCTTGCGCGTCACCACGGGCACGGCCTCGTTGGAGGCGGCCTTGCCCGAGGCACGGCCGATGCGCGCCTGGAGCACGCGGCCCAGGTTGAAGGACTTGTACAGGAGCCGGCCGGAGTCACACATCCAGCTCTGGTTGATCTCCTCGTTCTCGCGCGGGCGGATGCGGTAGGTGTCCTGCGACATCCAGTCCACGTACGTGTTGCAGCCCTTGGCGCAGCCGGTGCACACGGACGGGGTGGCGGACAGGAACCACGCGCGCGCCTTGAAGCGGAAGTCGCGGCTGAGCAGCGCGCCCACCGGGCACACGTCCACGGTGTTCATCGAGTAGTCGCTGTCGAGCTCGTTGCCCGGGAACACGTCGATGCGCTCGTGGCTGCCGCGGCCGAACACGCCCAGCTGCGGCTGCTTCGCCACTTCGTTCATCACGCGCACGCACCGGGTGCACATGATGCAGCGCTCCTGGTCCAGCACCACGCGGGGCCCGAGCACCTTGCGCTTGTTCTTCAGCGTCTTGCCGCCCTCGAGGCGCGAGGGACGGTAGTCGTACTTCATGTAGTAGTCCTGCAGCTTGCACTCACCGGCCTGGTCGCAGATGGAGCAGTCGACCGGGTGGTTGAGCAGCAGGAACTCCATGACCGCGCGCTGCTGCTCCTTCACCTTGGGCGTCGTCGTCTTGATGACGACCCCCTCGGCCAGCGCCGTCTGGCACGCGGGCACGAGCTTGGGCGCGTTGGACGCCTCGATGAGGCAGATGCGGCAGTTGGCCGCGATGGAGAGGCGCGGGTGGTAGCAGTAGTACGGGATGTCCGAGCCGACCGTCTTGGCCGCCTCGATCATGTTCGTCCCCGGCTTCACGACGACTTCCTTGCCGTCGACGGTGCAGGTGACGAAGCCCGGGTTCTTCGGGGCGGGCTTGGGCGGCGGGCCCGCCGGGGCGGCGGCCTTGGGCGCCGGTGGCGTGGTGCTGGCCGCCACGGGGGCGGCGGGCACGTCACCATTTGGCTTCTTCGTGTCGTTGTCGCTCACTGCTCGACCTCGCCGCCAATCATGTTGATGGTGTCAAACGTGGGGATGAGGTCCGCCAGCATCTTCCCCTCGATGATGTGAGGCACCGCGGCCAGCACCGGGAAGCCCGGCGCGCGCACGTGACACTTGTACGGACGGCCGCGACCGTCGCTCACCAGGTACCAGCCCAGCTCGCCGTTGGAGGCCTCGGTGGCGTCGTAGACCTCGCCGGGGGGCACCTGGATGCCCTCCATGACGAGCTTGAAGTGCGCCATCACGCCCTCGATGGTGCCGTACACCTCCGGCTTGGGCGGCAGCGCGATGCGCCAGTCGTCGACGATGATGGGGCCGGCGGGGATGGTGTCGAGCGCCTGGCGGATGATGCGGATGGACTGGCGCATCTCCTCCATGCGGACGAGGTACCGGTCGTAGTTGTCACCGTGCTCGCCCACCGGGACGTCGAAGTCCAGGCGGTCGTAGACCCAGTACGGCTGCACCTTGCGCAGGTCGTGGTCCACTCCACACGCGCGCAGCGCGGGGCCCGTCCAGCCGTAGTCGATGGCGTCCTCGGCGCTGATGACGCCGGTGTTCTTGGTGCGGTCGACGAAGATGCGGTTGCCCGTGAGCAGCCCGTCCATCTCCAGCAGCAGCTCCTCGGTGCGCGTCATCGTCCGGAGGACCTTGTCCGCCCAGCCCTCGGGAAGGTCGCGGTTGATGCCACCCACGCGGCCGAAGGTCGTCGTCAGGCGCGCGCCCGTCAGCTCGGTGACGCGGTCCTGGATGAGCTCGCGGGCCTCCATGCCATAGAGGAACGGCGCGAAGCCGCCCATCTCCAGGCCCGTGGCGCCCACGCACGTCAGGTGGTCCGTCAGCCGGTGCAGCTCGCTGCCGATGACGCGGATGTACTGGGCGCGCTCCGGAATCTCCAAGCCGATGAGCTTCTCGACGGCGTTGAGGAACCCGAAGTTGTTCATCATCGCGGACAGGTAGTTGAGCCGGTCCGTGTACGGCAGGCACTGCGTCCAGGTGACGTTCTCGCAGCTCTTCTGGAAGCCGCGGTGCAGGAAGCCGATCTCAGGGTCGATCTTGACGATGGTCTCACCGTCCAGCTCCACCTTCAGCCGCACGGTGCCGTGCGTGGCCGGGTGGGACGGGCCCATGTTGATGACCATGTGCTTGCTTTGAAGGTGCGCTTCGAGCTCCGAGCCCTCCGGCGGCAGCGAGCCGTCGGTGTCCGGATTGTGGCCCTGCGCTTCGGTCGAGTGGCTGTTGGCCATGATGTCGTCCTCAGGAGTGCCCGCTGGTGCCGGGACCGCGGAAGATGTCCTTGATGGGGCGCTCGGGGATGAGGGGCTGACGGTCTCGCAGCGCGTAGTCCTTGCGCAGCGGATGGCCCTGGAACTCCTCGTAGAGCAGGATGCGGCGCAGGTCCGGGTGACCGTCGAAACGGATGCCGTAGAAGTCGAAGGTCAGCCGCTCCCACCAGTTGGCGCCGCGGAAGAGCGGGACCAACGAGGGCACCACCGGCTTGTGCTCGCTCACCCGCACCTTGAAGCGCACGTGCTCCCGGCGCTTGAGCGAGTAGAGGATGTAGATGACCTCGAAACGAGGGTCGTTCTCCGCGAGGTGAAGCCGGTCGACGCCGTCCATGGAGCCGAACAACTTGAACTCCAGCTCGGCATCGTTCTTCAGGAACGCGGCGACCTTCGGGAGCGAGTCGGCATGGATCACGGCCCAGGCGCCGCCGGCCCGGTCCACATAACGCTCCACCACCGCCTCGGGGAAGTGGGCGGAGACCCTGTCCAACGCGAAAGTGCTCAAGGGGGCCCCAATGACTGAGGGAGAAGAATCCGCGGCTTTATAGGGACCCCCGAAGGGGGGCGTCAACGTAAACCCTCAACCGTGTAGGCCACTTAGGAGGCCCAGAAGCCAGCGTTGCGCTCCCGGAGCCCCACGGGCCGCGTGGATCGCCGGAAGGGGCGGAAATCAGGCCGGGTGGGGGACGAAGGTGACGACGGGCCGGCTCTTGCCGGGGACCTGGGCCTGTCCGACGGTCTCCCAGTGGAACATGCCCCCCACCTGCTCCCGGGTGGCCTCGGAGACGAGCACGGGGACCCCCGCCCGCTTGGTCAGCCCCTCGATGCGGCTGGCCAGGTTCACCGTGTCGCCGATGGCCGTGTAGTCCAGGCGGCGGCTGGTGGAGCCGATGTTACCCAGCACCACGGGGCCCGTGTGGACGCCCACCCCCATGTGCACCGCCGGGGCCCCCTGGAGGGCCCGCTCGGCGTTGAAGGCCTCCAGCTCCTGGACCATGGCCAGGGCGCAGCGCACCGCGCGTGAGGCATGTTCCGCGTCGGGGAGGGGGGCCCCGAAGTACACCATCAGTGCATCCCCGATGAACTTGTCCAGGGTTCCGCCATGGCGGAATACGACCTCCACCATCCGGCCATAGTAGGCGTTGAGGAGCTCGACGACCTCTCCCGGGGGGAGCCGCTCGCTCATGGAGGTGAAGTCGCGGATGTCGGCGAAGAGCACCGTCACCTCGCGCAGCTCCGGCTCCGGGGAGGCGAGGCGCTGGAGGCGCTCGGCCACGGCGGGGGCGAAGTAGCGGCCGAGGCGGGCGCGCTTGAGCTCCTCCTCGGAGACGGCGGCGGAGAGGGCTCGGATGCGGTTGAGCAGGTGTCGGGCGCCCGCGGCGGCGACGGACAGCATCACCACCGAGGCCATCTGCGCGCCCACGCCGATGCCGGCCTGGTACTGGAGGGCCACCTCGGCGACGGCGGCGAAGGCCGTCACCACCAGCGTCACCGTGTTGCGCAGCGAGAGCGCGGACAGGAGGACGAGCACCGCGAGGATGCCCAGCGTGAAGCCCGCCACGCCACCGGGGGAAGGGGACACCGGAATCGCGTGGCTCTGGAGCCAGTACACGGCGGGCACGTCGATGAAGGCCACGGACAGCCCGGCCCACTGCACGGCGCGGGACCACCGCGTCACGGCCACCCACACGGCCGCGGTGCACAGCCAGTAGATGCAGAGGGGACGCAGGTACTCGGTCCAGTCCGCCTTGCCCGCGCCGAGCCCCAGGCCCGCGGACATCGCGAGCATCACCGTGACGGCCACCAGCCGAATCCCGCCGAGCTGTCGCGCGTTGTGCCGGCGCTCACCCTCCAGGGCGCGGTTCACCGAGTCCTGGATGCCCTCGGGCCCTTCGCTGGCTCCATGGGTTGACCGCCGCACCACACGCATCTTGCACCGTCTGGACCGCCTCCGCCTCTTCCGGACAGGGGAGGCCATGGCCTCGCGGGCGCGTCACGTTGCGGTATACACGCGGACCCATGGCCGAGTCCGTTTCTCCGCATCCCTTGCGCTCGCTGGTCTGGCGCCTCGCACTGGGCGCGGGCCTGGGGCTGGGGCTGTTCGCCGCGGAGTCCTGGCTGCTGTTGCGCTCGGGGTTGGTGGGCGTGGACATCCCCGTGGACGGGCCCTATGCGGCGCTGTCGGCGGCGGTGCGCCCGGTGCTCCCTGGATTGCTCGTGCGCGTGGCGGCCGTCTACGTCGTGGCGGGCGGGGTGTTCGCAGGCGTGGCCTTCGGCCTCGCGCGGGTGTGGGGACGCGGTGGCGTCGGGGCGACGGTGGCGGGGTGGCTGGGGCTCGTGATGTTGCTCGCGTGGGACCGGGCCATCGCTCGGCCCGCGCTGTTCGATGACCTTCCGTGGGTGCGTCCGCTGTTGGCGTGGCTCGTGGACCATGGCGAGCCCTGGCATCCGCGTGCGGTGGCTGTCGCGGTCGCGCTGGTGCATGGCGCGGTGGTGCTGGCTCGACTGCCGACGTGGAAGCGGAGGCTCCAGGGGGCCGCGGTGGTGGCCGCGGGCGCGCTGTTGCTCTGGGGCGCGGGGCGGGCAGGGGAGTCGACGACGGGTGAGAAGCCTCCCTTGGTCGTGCTCATCGGCATCGATGCGTTCCGGCCGGACCGGCTGAGCGTGCTGGGCGGCTCGGGGAGGGTGGCGCCCCATGTGGACCGCTTCGTCGCGGAGTCGACGCTCTTCACCCGGGCCTATACGCCCGTGGCCCAGACGGAGCCGGCGTGGCGCTCGCTGCTCACGGCGCGCTGGCCGCACGAGACGGGCGTTCGCTACGCGCTGACGTCCGACTCACGGATGAAGCTTCATCCGACCTTCCCGGAGACCTTCGCGAAGGCGGGCTGGAGCACGTTGTTCGCCACGGACTGCTCGCGCTTCCATGCGGAAGGGCCCGCCTCGGGCTTCGCGACGCGGTGGCAGCCTCCTCGCGGCGCGGTGAACTTCCTCTTGGAGAAGCTGCGCTACCGGGCGCTGGGACTCTTCGCCGACCACACCGTGGGCGCGGCGTGGGTGCCGGAGTTCATCGAGAACCGGGCGCTCGCGGGCATCCATGACCCGATGGGCTACGCCCGACGATTGACGTCGCGGGTGCTCGCCGAGGCGAGCGAGGGCCCCACGCTGTTCGCCTTCCACGCCACCGCCGCGCACTTCCCGGGCGACCCCGTCCATCCGTTCTATCGCCGCTTCGTGTCGCCGTCGGAGCCCCTCGAGCGCAGGCTGCGCATGCACTTCGCGCCCGTGTCTCCGGGCGCGAAGGGGGGCTGGACTCGCGATGGCGCG
Organism: Myxococcus stipitatus DSM 14675; assembly: GCF_000331735.1. Taxonomy (GTDB): domain Bacteria; phylum Myxococcota; class Myxococcia; order Myxococcales; family Myxococcaceae; genus Myxococcus; species Myxococcus stipitatus. Next base: position 3,966,202 of record NC_020126.1, read on the forward strand.
GAGGCGCTCTACGATGAGTTGCTCGCGCAAGCGGACGCGCAGGTGGGGCACGTGCTCGACGCGCTGCGCGCCGCGGGGCGCTACGACGACGCGCTCATCATCCTCATGTCGGACCATGGGGAGAGCTTCCACGAGGACCGGCCGGACCTGGCCGGAGCCACGCCCGTGCACGGTGCTCGTCTGTCGGAACTGGAGAACCGCATCCTGCTCGCGGTGAAGCCGCCTGGAGGCCGCAAGCAGGGGCCCTCCAGGGTGGATGCGCTGGTGCGCCTGGTGGACGTGGGGCCCACGCTGCTCGAGTTCTCGGGCCTGCCCGCGCTGACGGGCGTCGACGGAGTGTCCCTGGCGCCGCTGTTGCGCGGCGAGTCGCTGGCGCCCCTGGCCCTCTACGCGGAGACGGGCTTCACGCACGTCTCGCCAGAGGTCTTCGACGTGGGGCACTGGCCCGGCGCGCCTCGCGCGTTCGACGCGTACCGCATCCGCCCGGACGGGGTGGTGGAGATGGGGGACGCGGCGCACGAGGCGGTGGTGATGGAGAAGGACCTGGGGGCCTTCGACGGCCTGCGTTGGTGGGTGGACCGGCCGCGCGCGGATGGCACGTGGCGGCGCGAGTGCGTGGGCCAGTGTGAAGGGCCTGACGCGCTGGTGCTGGAGGCGTGGCTGGACGTGGTGCGAGGCCGGACGGCCGAAGGGGACTCGCGTAAGGTGGCGGGCCATGTCGACGACCCCAGACGCTCCCTCGCTCCAGGAACAGTACGCCCCCCACAACAGCTGCTTCGGTTGCGGTCCGTCCAACCCGCTGGGCCTGCGCATCCGCAGCCGCGTGGAGGGTGACCTCATCGTCGCGGAGTGGATGCCCGCCGAGCACCACCAGGCGTTCCCTGGGGTCCTCAACGGCGGCATCATCGGCGCGCTGCTCGACTGTCACTGCAACTGGACGGCGGCCTACCACCTGATGAAGTCGCAGGGCGCGTCATCGCCCCCGTGCACCGTCACCGCCGACTACTCCATCACCCTCAAGCGCCCCACGCCCATGTCCGCGCCGGTGCGGCTGGAGGCGAAGCCGGTGGAAATCAAGGGAGACCGCGCGGTGATTGAGGGCACCCTCACCGCGGGCGGCAAGGTGACGGCGCTCTGCCGAGGCACTTTCGTCGCGGTGAAGGAAGGCCACCCCGCGTACCACCGCTGGTGAGCGCGAGGGCCTGGAACACCTGGGGCCCCGACGCCGCCCTCGAGGAGAGGGAGGCACGCGGGGCCCCGGGAGCACTGCGGTGGTTGGGACTACTTGCCCATCGTCATGAGCAGGTCGTGCCGGGCCGCGGTGGGATTGGGCTGCTCACGGTCCGCGATGCGGTGGACCTGATTGCCAATCTTGTCCTGGAGGAGCATGAGCCCGTCCAGCACCTGCTCCGGGCGGGGCGGGCAGCCGGGGATGTAGACGTCCACCGGGAGGATGCGGTCGATGCCCTGGAGCACCGCGTAGTTGTCGTAGAAGCCGCCCGAGGACGCGCAGACGCCGAACGACACGACCCACTTGGGCTCGGTCATCTGCTCGTAGACGCGCTTCAGGATGGGGGCCTGCTTCAGGTTGATGGTGCCCACCACCATCAGCAGGTCCGCCTGACGCGGCGAGAAGCGAGGGAACTCGGCGCCGAAGCGCGCGATGTCGTGACGGCTCGCCGCCACGGACATGTACTCCATGCCGCAGCACGCGGTGGCGTACGGATAGGTGAACAGCGAGTACTTGCGGGCCCAACCCAGGCCCTTGGAGACCATCCGCTGGAAGAAGCCCATGGCTTCGTCACGGCGGGTCGTCAGCACTGGAGCGATGTCTGCATCAGCCATGATGTTTCAGCTCTCCCAATCCAGGGCGCCCTTCTTCCACACGTAGATGAGGCCCACCACGAGGGTCACCGCGAAGACCAGCATCTCCACGAACCCGAACCAGCCGAGCGCCTGGAAGTTCACCGCCCACGGGTACATGAACACGGCTTCGACGTCGAACACGATGAACAGCAGCGCGACGACGTAGAACTTCACCGCGAAGCGCTGGCGCGCCGGGCCGCTGGACTCAGAGCCGGCCTCGAAGCTGGTGGACTTGATGGCGCTCGGGCGCTTGGGTCCCAGCAGCGAGGTGATGAATGGGATCGCGACGCCCATGATGCCGGCCAACAGCAGCACCACCGCCAGGGGCAGGTAGGGCGAGAGGGGAGAGGGAGTCATCGCGCGCGGAACCTAATGACACCGGCCTTGCCATGTCAAAGGGAAAGTCCCCCTGCTGGGTCCGCAACCCCTTGACATGACGGCGAAAAGCCAGACTTGTGGCTCGGGTGCCGGGCAAGGGGCCTCCGCGGGCCCTCTGGGGGACCCCTCCGACGGGCCGGTCGTTTGACGCTTTCCAGGGCGCACGCCTACCGTCGAGCGGCGCCGGCGGCTGGCGATCATCCATCGCGACACGTGGGAGGTGACAGGCATGTGGGGGCGGCTCGGCTTGCGGGTGCAGGTGGCCATCGCGGTGCTCGTCCCGTGCCTGGCGGTGATGGGCCTGTGCATCTGGAGCTTCTCGGTCCGACAGCACGAGGTCTCCCTCGAGCTCCTCCGCAAGCGTGCCCATGTCCTGGGGACGCTGGTGTCCAGCCACCCCGCGGCCCGGGAGTGGGATGGCGGCGAGGCCTCGCAGGGCCGGCTCGAGGAGATGCTCGCGCAGTTGGAGGCCAAGGACTCCCTGGGAGGCGGCTTCACGGTGCACTACCAGGGGCTGCTGGGGCCGGACGGGCGTCCGGTGTACGAGTCCGCGGCGCGGCTTCCCGAGCATGCGCGGGGGGCCTTGGTCGTGACGCGCGAGGGTTGTGTGGCGTCGCTCGTGGCCCTGCGCGAGGTGCTGGTGCGGTGCGCGAGTGGGGAGCGGACGTATGTGGCGGGGCTGGGCCTGGACGAGGCGGCGGCCTCCGTCACGGACCTGAAGGGCTCCGTGCTGGTGGGGCTGGTGGGCGCGCTGGTGTTGGGGTTGCTGCTGGCGGCGCTCATCGCTCGGACCATCATCGAGCCTGTCGCGCAGGTGACGGACGTGGTGCGGGATGTGTCGCGTGGGGATGTGTCCCGCGTGGAGCTGGAGGTGCCCACCACGGGGGAGCTGCGGTTGATGGCGCAGTCCTTCAACCAGATGCTCAGCACGCTGCGCATCACCGTGTTGGAGATGGTGTCGCGCACGGAGCAGCTCTCGGGGGCCTCGCGTGGGCTCATGGGCGCGTCCGCGGACCAGGAGCACGTCATCAGCCAGCAGGCGGCGTATGCGCAGCAGATTGCCGCGACGTTCGAGGAGCTGAGCCGCACGGCCGAGCAGATCTCCAGCTCCACGGAGGTGGTGGAGTCGAGCGCCCGCCGGACACACGAGGCGGTGGCCGAGGCGATGGCGGTGGTGGCGCAGGTGGTGGCGGGCATCAACGACATCCGCACCGAGTCCAAGGGTGTGGCGGATGCGATCGTCGGCCTGAACCAGGACCTTCAGCAGGTGTCGAAGATTGCCCACGTCATCAACCAGGTGGCGGAGCGCTCTGACTTGCTCGCGCTCAACGCGGCGCTGGAGGGGACGAAGGCGGGCGAGGTGGGCCGAGGCTTCTCATTGGTCGCGGCGGAGATGCGCAAGCTGGCGGAGAACGTCTCTGCTTCGGCGCGGGACATCGGCCGCATCGTCGAGAAGGTCCAGGACTCTGGCGAGGAGGCCGCGTCCAAGGCCCGCGTGGGCATGGCCGCCAGCGACCGGGGGGTCGAGGTGGCGGAGCAGGCGTCCTCGGTGTTCCAGCGCATCGTGGAGCTGGCACGCGGGACGAGCGAGGCCGCGCGGCAGATCACCATCGCGACCAGGCAGCAGCGACAGTCGAGCGAGCAGGCGGTGCAAGGGGCTCGCAATGTCGCGGAGCTGGTGAAGCAGGGCGTGGACGCGACGGGCAGGACGACGCGAATCGCGCAGGACCTCCAGGCGGTGGCCGAGGGGCTCACCGCCGTCACCGGCCGCTTCCGGACGACGCGGGGCAGCTAGGCTTCGCGGTCCTCGTGAATCGAGCAGGACCTCGAGGCGGTGGCGGAGGGGCTCACCGCCATTGCCGGCTGCTTCCGGGCGAGGCGGGGCAGCGCTTCGCGGTCCTCGTGAATCGCGCAGGACCTCCAGGCGGTGGCCGAGGGGCTCACCGCCGTCACCGGCTGCTTCCGGACGACGCGGGGCAGCGAGGCTTCGCGGTCCTCGTGAATCGAGCAGGACCTCGAGGCGGTGGCGGAGGGGCTCACCGCCATTGCCGGCTGCTTCCGGGCGAGGCGGGGCCGCGAGCCTTCGCGGTCCTCGCGAATCGCGCACGTCCTTCACGCGACGGGCCCACCCCTGTCCCTCCTCACTCCTGGACGACGCGAAGCCGCAAGTCCTCGCCCGCACTCACTCGCGGGTCCAGCGGACCTGGAGCTCCAGCTCCTCGACCTTGCCCTCGCGCTCGTGCTCGACGCTGAAGTGCGCGTCTGCGGGCACGTGCAGGCGCTCGCCGGCGACCTGGATGTTGAACGCCTTTCCGCTCTCCAGCGCGTCCGCCAACCGGCGCAGCTTCGCGACGAACTGCTGCCGGGGGTAGGTCTTCTCGATGTCTCTCTGAGCTCGCTTGGCCATCGCGGCATCCTGCCAGCGCCCCAGGGGACGGTCGAACTCCGTGCGCGGTTCCGGGCCCGGCACTACTGTGCGCCGCAACATGAGCTCACTCGATCTGTCCCCCGCGCACTTCCGTCGCCTCGCCGACCGGGTCTCCACGCTCGCTGAAGAGTGGCTCGAGGAGCTCGACACCCGGCGCATCGCCCCCGACATCACCGGCGCCGCGTCGGAGGCGATGTTCTCCGAGGGCCTTCCCGAGCAGGGCCTGGGTGACGCCTCACTGGATGCCCTCAAGCCCCTCATGGCGGGAACCCGCGCGGGCAATGCGAGGTTCCTCGCTTACGTGTTCGGCTCCGGTGAGCCCGTGGGCGTGCTCGGCGACTACGTGGCCAGCGTCGTCAACCAGAACGTCACCGCGTGGCGCTCAGCGCCCACCGTCGTGAGCCTGGAGCGCTCGGTGGTGCGCAGCCTGGCCAACGCCGTGGGCTGCCCGGGCTTCACCGGAAGCTTCACGGGCGGCGGCTCGTCCGCGAACATGATGGGACTTGCCATGGCCCGCGAGGCGCTCGCTCCGGCCAACGAGGACGGCTCACCCTCCGGCGTGATGTACGCCTCCGCCGAGGTCCACATGTCCATCCCCAAGGCGGTGGCGCTCCTGGGACTGGGCCGGAAGAACCTGCGCCTGATTCCCACCGATGCCCAGTGGCGGATGCGTCCGGATGCACTGGTGAAGGCCATCGAGGAGGACCGGGCCGCCGGCCGCCGCCCCATCGCGGTGATTGCCACGGCGGGCACGGTGAACACGGGCGCGGTGGACCCGCTGCGAGACGTGGCTCGCATCGTGCGCGAGCACGGACTGTGGATGCACGTGGATGGCGCATACGGCGCGCTCGCGGCGATGGCGCACCCCGAGAAGTTCGAGGGACTGGGCGAGGCGGACTCGCTCTCCATGGATGCGCACAAGTGGCTCTACCAGCCCGCGGACTGCGGCGTGCTGCTGTTCCGCGACGCGAAGGCGGCCCGTCGCGCCTTCTCTTTCACGGGGGACTACGCACGCTCGCTGACGGCGGACGCGGTGGAGGGCTTCGCCTTCTTCGACGAGTCCATGGAGCTGTCTCGCCGGGCTCGGGCCCTCAAGGTCTGGCTGTCGGTCCGCTTCCACGGGCTCGCCGCATTCCGTGAGTCCATCCGCCGCGATGTGGCGAACGCGAAGCGACTGGAGGGACTCGTGCGCGAGACCCCCGCGCTGGAGCTGCTGGCTCCCGCCACGCTCAGCGCGGTGTGCTTCCGCTATCGCGCGGGACTCGAAGACGCGCAGCTCGACGACTTCAACACGAAGCTGCTCGCGCACATCAACCGGAGAGGCCGCGTGTACATCTCCAACGCGACGCTGGAGGGGCGCTTCTCCTTGCGCGCCTGCTTCGTGAATCACCGCACCACGCCCGAGGATGTGACCACCGTGCCGCGGGAGGTCCTGGCCGCAGCCGAGGAGCTGAAGGCCCTGTAGCGCCCGCCTGGCGCGCCTGCATGCGCGGGCGCGCGGGCCGAGGCTCTCAGTTCATCGCGCGCGACTTCAGCTTCGCGAACAACTCGGGAGGCATCGCGGCGGTGCCCAGGCGGTGTTCCGCGGAGACCGCCTCGCCGTGGAAGTCGCTGCCCGCGGTGGGCACCAGGTCGAACTCCTTCGACAGCGCCAGGTACTTCTGCCGCGAGAGCGGGTTGTGGTCCGCGTGGAGGACCTCGAGGCCCGCGAGGCCCGCCTTCACCAACTCCCGCAGCTCCATCCGCTCCACCTTCGACGAGCCCGGATGGGCCAGCGTGGCGGTGCCGCCCGCCTTGCGGATGAGGCGAATCGCGTCCGCGCCGTCCAGCTTGAAGCGCTCCACCCAGGCCATGCCTCGCGTCCCCAGGAAGCGGTCGAACGCGGCCTTCATGTCGATGGCCCAGCCCTGGTCCACGAGCACGCGCGCCAGATGGGGCCTGCCCAGCTGCGCATCCCCCGCGATGGCGCGCACGTGCTCCATCCGCACGGGGAACCCCAGGTGCTGCATCTTCGCGACCATGGCCTCCATGCGCTGTTCGCGCTCACCGCGAAGGCGCTGGGCGAAGCGCGCGAGGTCCTCGTCCTCGGGCCGCACGAAGTGCCCCAGGATGTGCACCTCGCGCCCCAGCACGAAGGCGGAGATTTCAATGCCGGGCACCAGCTCCACGCCTCGGGCCTGCGCGGCGACACGGGCTTCCGCCAGGCCCGCCACCGTGTCGTGGTCCGTCACCGAGAGCACCGTCACGCCCGCGGCGGCGGCGCGCGCGAGCAGCTCCGTGGGCGAGTACTGGCCATCGCTGGCGGTGGTGTGTGAATGCAGGTCAATCACGTCGGGCTCCGGGGCGAGCGGTTGAAAGCCGCACGGTCGCGACCTAGGCTCCTCTTCTTCAATCCACGCACGACGTCAAGGGCGATGCCGCAGCACCCACTCCAAATCTCCCGGAAGATTGAGTACGGGTTGCGGGCCATGACGTTCCTTGCCTCGCAGCCGCTCGAGCGCATGGTTCCCTTCCGGGAGATTGCCCGGCGCATGGATGTACCGGAGGACTTCCTCGCGAAGATTCTCAAGGTGCTCGTCTCCCGAAAGCTGGTCCGCTCCACCCGGGGCGCCCATGGTGGCTACGCCCTGGCCCGTCCCGCCCGCGAGCTGACCTTCCTGGATGTCATCGAAGCCGTCGAGGGTCCTGTCATCGTCAACGTCTGCCAGGACACGCAACACGATGGCTGCAAGGCCACCGGAAGCTGCACCATGTACGGCGTGTGGAAGCTGGGCCAGCAGCGGATGCTGGACGTGTACCGCTCCACCACGCTGGACCGCCTGGCCATGACGGAGCTGCGAGGCGCTCAGGAGCCCGGCTCGCCAGCACTCGCCGCGCGTGTCTAGACTCGGCCTCCCATGGCCAAGAAAGCCCAGAAGAGCATCGAGAACAGGGTGTACCTCTTCGAGTCGCTCGCCAGCAGCTACGTGGCCGCGGCCTCGGAGGCGCTGAGCTCCCGCGACGCCGCTGAGCGCGAGCGCGCCCGGAGCGTCCTGGCCGAGCTGGCCTACGTCTCCTGTGTGGTGGCGGACACAGCGGAGCTGTCCGCGGACGAGGTGCGGCAGCTCGTGCTGGGGGAGCCTCGCGCGGCGGGGGCCTCCCGCAAGCGCGGCGGCGGTCGGAAGCGCGACAAGTAGGAGCGGAGGGCTCGAGGGGGTGCTGCCCTTGACGCGCGGGCGGTGTTAGATCGCCGCGCCATGGCCAAGACCCCCTCGAACCCGAAGAAGTCCCTGCGTGCCGCGTACTCCGGCGCGCGCAAGGCGGACCCGCGCCCCATCACTGGCAAGGAGAAGCCGGCGGAGCTGCTGGCCCACGCCTTCAGCGCCTACGTGGGACGCCAGGAGCGCACGGCGTTCGAGCTCATGTGCCAGTCGATGGAACAGGACGCGTCCATCTTCCTCACGCTGTCCGGCGCCATGACGCCCGCGGGCCTCCACCAGAGCTGTCTCATCCCGCTCATCGAGAAGGGCGTCATCTCCGCCATCACCACGACGGGCGCCAACCTCTACCACGACGCCCACCGCATCATCGGCCACGCCATCCGAGAGGTGAACCCCAACGCGGGCGACCTCCAGTACCGCCTGGCGCGCATCATCCGCATCTACGACCTGGGCTTCTGGGAGGAGGCGCTCCTCGACACCGACCGCCTCTTCTCCGCCATCATCCGGCAGCCCGAGTTCCAGAAGAAGATGACCACGCCGGAGTTCCACTACCTGCTCGGCAAGGCCATCCACGGCATCGAGAAGCAGCTCGGCGTGAAGCAGCCCTCGCTGCTCTCCACCTGCTACAAGCACGCGGTGCCCATCTGGGTCGGCGCCGTGCAGGACGGCTCCATCTTCCTCAACATCGTCAAGCTCAAGCGCCTGCTCGGCCCCGAGTTCAAGTTCGAGCTCGACATCAACGACGACGTCTACTCCATGGCCGCGATGCAGCACTTCTGCCGCCACAACGGCAGCAAGCGGCTGGCCATCTGGATTCTCGGCGGCGGCGTGCCCAAGAACTACACCCTCCAGGGGGAGCCGCTGCTGGACCAGATCCTCAACGTCCCCACGGCGGGCTTCGACATCGACCTGCAGTTCTGCGTGGACCCGGTGGACAACGGCGCGCTCTCCAGCTGCCCCGCGGGCGAGGGCCACACCTGGGGCAAGGTCTCCGTGGAGGCCGTGGAGACGGGCTCCGTGTACGTGCACTGCGACGTGACGGCCGTGTTCCCCTGGCTCACGCACGCGCTGCTCAACGACCCCAAGAACAAGCGCAAGCCCATGCGGCTGATGGACCGGCTGCCCGAGGCCGTGAAGTTCCTGGACGCCGACGTGCAGAAGCGGCGCAAGTCGCTGATGAAGACGCTGGACTGGAGCGTGGGGGACGCCGAGCCTTCCACGTCCAAGGACGCGGCGAAGCACGACACCTACGTCCGCTGAAACCCACAGGCCCCGAGGAGCTTCGACATGAGCCAGCAACAGCCCCCCGCAACCGGCGTGGTGATGACCCTGGTCAGCCACCCCCAGTTCAAGACGCAGCTCTCCCACGGGCCCTCCGGCTCGGGCTTCGCGACGGAGGCGCCGCGAGACAACGGCGGCACCGGCGGCAGCTTCTCTCCCACGGACCTGGTGGGCGCGGCGCTGATGTCCTGCGCGGTGACGACGATGCACCTGTTCGCCTCGCGCGAGGGCATCTCCCTGGGGGAGATTCGCGCCCGCGTGGAGAAGCGCATGACGCCGCCGCCGCGCCGCATCGGTGAGCTGGTGCTGGACATCCAGATGCCCGCGGGCCTCTCCGCCGAGAACCGCTCCCGCCTGGAGCAGGTCGGCCGCGAGTGTCCGGTGGCGCGCAGCCTCCACCCCGACGTGAAGCTGCCCGTGACGTTCAGCTACCCGGACTGAGTCGGCCGCTCGGCCGCCTTGCGAGAGAGCCTCCTGGCCGTCGCTGCCAGGGGGCCCCAGCATGCAGAGCCTTTCCCGACACGGGAGGGGTGGCATGGACGCGAAGCGGCTCGGCATCTACCTCAGCGACCACCACGCGGGCTCCGTGGCCGGCATCGCGCTGGCGCGGAGGACGGAGTCGGAGAATCACAGCAACCCCGTGGGCCACTTCCTCGCCGGACTCATCCCCGAGCTGCGCGAGGACCAGCACACGCTCGAGGCCGTGATGCGGGTGATGGGCCTGCGCTCGGACGCACTCAAGTCCCGCGCCGCGTGGGTCGCGGAGAAGGTGGGGCGCCTGAAGCTCAACGGCTCCTGGGTGCGCTACTCGCCGCTGAGCCGCCTGGTGGAGCTGGAGGCCCTGTGCACCGGCACCGAGGGCCGCATCTCCCTGTGGAGCACGCTGGCGCGCCTCCAGCTCCAGGACCTGCGCCTGTCCGCCTTCGACTTCGAGGTCCTCATCGCCCGGGCCGACGTGCAGAAGGCGGCCCTCCAGCGCCTGCGCGCCCGCGCCGCGGACGTGGCCTTCGCGGACGTGTCCACGCCCTTCGGCGCGGGGGAGCCCGCCATCGCCAGCTACTGAAGACACCACGCCCCCCGGCGCACCCGAGCGGGTCGGGGCGGCGGAGGGCGGAGTGCGCTCGGGGCTGTCGTCCAGGGACTACGTGCCCGACGGAACCACGGGCGGGCGCGTCGCGTCCGGCTGGGGCAGGAGCTTCAGCTGGCTGGCGCTTCCGGTGAAGGTCGCGTCCACGCCGCGCTCCAGGTACGTGTAACCGGACAGGCCGTCCTCGTACATGCGCAGCAGGGTGCGCGACTCGTCCAGGGAGATGCGACCCTGGCGCAGGGCCATCTCGGTGAACTTGCGCAGCCGGGCGACGAGGTCGTCCTTGTTGTAGCTGACGTAGTTGAGGACCTCGGTCACCGTGTCACCGGCCACCACGTGGTCGATGAGGTAGCCGCCGTTGGGCGCCAGCGACACCTGCACGGTGTGCGTGTCTCCGAAGAGGTTGTGCAGGTCGCCGAGGATCTCCTGGTACGCGCCGACCAGGAAGATGCCCACGTAGTAGTCGTCATCGTTGAGCGCGTGCAGCTCCAGCGCGTCCTTCACCTCGCGCTTGTCGATGAAGTGCTCGATCTTCCCGTCCGAGTCGCAGGTGATGTCCGCCAGCGTCGCGCGACGCGTGGGCTTCTCCGCGAGCCGGTGGATGGGCATCATCGGGAACAGCTGGTCGATGGCCCACGAGTCCGGCAGCGACTGGAACACCGAGAAGTTGCAGAAGTAGGTGTCGCTCAGCGACTTCTCCAGCGACTCCAGCTCCTCCGGCATCTCGCCCGCCTCACGCGCGATGCGCATGATCTTGTGGCAGGTGGCCCAGTAGATGTTCTCCGCCGCCACGCGCTGCTCGAGCGACAGGTGGCCCAGCGAGAAGAGCGTGAGGCTCTCCTCCTTGGCGTCCTGCGCGTCGTGCCACGCCTCCAGGAGGTTCTTGTTCGTCACCTCGCGGTAGGTGGCCAGCAGGTTGCGCACCACGGAGGGCGCCTTGTCGTCCACCTTGTCCGGCACGCTCACCGGGTCGAACTCGCTGGTGCCCAGCACGTCCACCACCAGCACCGCGTGGTGGGCGACGACGGCGCGGCCGGACTCGGAGACCAGCGTGGGGTGGGGCACGCCCGCGCGGTCACACGCCTCCATGACGCCGAACACCACGTCGTTGGCGTACTCCTCCGTCGTGTAGTTCATCGACGAGGCGAAGTTCGTCTGCGAGCCGTCGTAGTCCACGCCCAGGCCGCCGCCGACGTCCAGGTACTTCAGCGGCGCGCCCTGCCGCGCCACCTCCACGTAGAAGCAGCCCACCTCGCGCAGCGCGTTCTTCACGTTGCGGATGTTGGAGATCTGGCTTCCCAGGTGGAAGTGCAAGAGCTCGAACGCGGGCAGCAGGCCCGTGTCCTTCATGAAGCCGATGCAGCCCATCAGCTCCGACGAGGACAGGCCGAACTTGGAGCGGTCTCCGCCGCTGGCCTCCCACTTACCGGCGCCACGCGTGGACAGCTTCACGCGCATGCCCAGGCGCGGGGTGATGCCGGTGCGGCGCGCCACCTCGGCGATGAGGGGCAGCTCGCTGGGCTTCTCCACCACGAGGATGACGTTGCGGCCCAGGCGCGAATAGAACAGGGCCGTCTCGATGTACTCCTCATCCTTGTAGCCGTTGCAGATGACGAGCGCGTCCTCGTTCTCGAGCAGCGCCATCACCGCCATCAGCTCGGGCTTGCTGCCGGCCTCCAGGCCGTAGTTGTAGCCCTTGCCCGCCTCGATGATGGTCTCCACCACGTAGCGGTGCTGGTTCACCTTGATGGGGTAGACGCCCCGATAGCCGCCCTTGAAGCCCTGGTCGGTCATCGCCTTGCGGAAGGCTTCGTTGAGGTGCACCACGCGGTGGCGCAACACATCCGTGAAGCGCAGGAGCAACGGCAGGCCGATTCCCCGGCGGCGGACTTCGTCCACCAGGTCCTTGAGGTCCATGCTGGGGGCCTGGGGCCCGTCCGGGTGGACGCAGACGTGGCCCTTGTCATTGATTCCGAAATAGGGCGAGCCCCAGTTCCGGATTCCATAGAGCTCATGCGCGTCAGCGAGGGTCCAGCGGTGCGGAGGGGCGTTAGCGGGCATCGTCGGTTCGAGGCTCCCAGGGAGGAACGTCGTGAGGGTGGACTGCGGTCAACACTCGAGGGGCGCGGGAACTATAGGAAAGCCCCCCATCATTCAACAGCCGGCTGAAAAGGGGACGAGCGGCCGGGCAAGCGGCCTCCTCGGGTCCCTGTCCTGACGGGCGGACCTTCCATCCGATTCCTACCCTTTCCTCGAAGGTTCGAGAGGCCGCGTGGTGAGAAGGGGAGGGTACATGGAGCCGTCCGCACGCAGGGAAGAAGCGCCGCTGACCCCTCGGGAAATCTATGAGCGGCTGGACCGCTACGTCATCGGCCAGGACGCCGCGAAGCGCGCGGTGGCCATCGCCGCCCACAACCACCTCAAGCGGGTCCAGGCCCGCAGGGTGAGGCGGCAGTCGCTCATCAAGAAGTCCAACATCCTGCTCATCGGCCCCACCGGGAGCGGCAAGACGCACATCGCCCGCAACCTGGCGGACATCCTCCACGTGCCGTTCACCACCGTGGACGCCACCGAGTACACGGAGGCGGGCTACTACGGGAAGGACGTGGAGGTGATGATCTCCGACCTGCTCCTCAAGGCGAACCACTCCGTCGAGGACACGCAGCGGGGCATCATCTTCGTGGACGAGGTGGACAAGATTGCCCGCCGCTCGCAGGGCGCCCGCAACGGTGCGGGCAGCCGGGACATCGGCGGGGAGGGTGTCCAGCAGGGCCTGCTCAAGCTCCTGGAGGGGCGCGAGGTCTACGTGCCGCTCAACGTCACCCAGGCGTGGAACAAGAGCGACTTCGTGCAGGTGGACACGCGCGACATCCTCTTCATCTGCGCGGGCACCTTCAGCGACCTGCACGACGCGGGGGACGAGTCCAGCCGGCCGCTGGGCTTCGGCGCGGATGCCGCGGCCCGCTTGCGCAGGCGCATCAGCACCCGGCAGCTGGTGGAGTTCGGGATGCTGGCGGAGTTCCTCGGGCGCCTGCCGGTGGTGGTGCAGCTGGAGCTCTTGGGCGAGCCGGAGCTGATGCGCGTCCTCACGGAGCCGCCGGACTCCATCGTCCGGGAGTTTCATGAGCTGCTGGCCATGGATGACCTGGAGCTGGACTTCGATGACGCGGCCCTCCGCGAGGTGGTGCACTACTCGGTGTCTCGCGGGCTGGGGGCTCGCGGGCTGCGCTCCATCCTGGAGCACGTCATGGCGGATGTCATGTTCGAGGCTCCCGAACATCGCAAGCGGCATCTTCGCGTGGACGCGGACTACGTGCGCGCGCGGCTGAAGGGGCTGGATGCCGTGCAGCTCAACGTGTGACGTCGTCGTGACGCTCGGAGGCTCGGGCCGCCGCTCCCAGGCGCGCGGCCACGTCCGGGTCCTGGATGAGCTGGAGGACCAGGTCGTTGCGCAGGAGCGCGGCGGTGTCTCCTCGCGCGAGCGCCTGCTTCACCTTGTCGTCCTGGAGCAGCTTCAGGAAGCGCGGGTCCTTGCGCAGGGCCTTGTAGGCGGGGTCGTTCTTGAGCTGGGCCGCGCGCTCCGGGTCTCCCGCCGCCTTCGCCACCTGGACCATGTCGTCCATGGGGGCGAACTGGGTCATCTCGAAGAGGTTGAAGCGGCGCGCGGCCTGGGCGGCCAGCGAGTCGTGGGGGGAGACACCCAGGCGCCGGCCGGCGACGATGACGTGCTGCTCGAAGAAGGCGAGCGCGCTGAGGGCCAGCCACGCGAAGGCGGCCGTCTTTCCCGCGCCGAGCAGGAAGCCCAGCAGCCGGTCCACGCTGCGGTCCTGGTTGTCCTTGCCGGTGGCGAGGAAGCGCTGGAGGAGCGAGCCCAGCGCGTAGCGGACCGAGAGCCACACGCAGATGAAGAGGAGCACCGTGCCGGCGACGAGGCCGACGAGCAGCGGGCCGTCGAGGGCCTCCGCCATGTGGGGCGCGACGAGCGGCCCCAGCTTGCGTGAGGCGAAGTAGCCCAGCGCGAGGCCCACCCAGTTGGCCACCTGGCGCGACGCCCCGGTGAAGGCGCCGATGAGGCCGAAGAACAGCACCATGCCCAGGATGATGAGGTCGATGACCATGGGGCTTTCCGGCGCCTCCGCGTGGCGTCAGCGAATCTTGAACGAGTCGCCCTTGCCCTTGGACTCTTCCTGCAGACGCTTCTGGGCTTCGAGGAGGCTCTCCTTGTAGCGCGCGTTGGAGGGCTCGTAGGTGAGGGCCATCTTGAGGTTCCGCTCGGCGGCGGACCAGTTGTTGGCCTCGATGTCCTTCTGGGCCTGTTGGTAGAACTGGCGTCCCTTGGGGTGGGTGCCGATCTGCTCCTCCTGCTCCTTCTTCGCGGCGGCCTTGGTCTCCGCCTCGGAGGCCTCGGTGAAGCGCAGCTTCTGGGCGCGCTCCGGGCTCGAGATGTCGGCGAGGTACTTCTTGCGCTTCGTGTCGTCGCGCAGGACGTAGTAGGCCTCGGTGACGCGCTTGTAGAGCTCGTGGACCTGCTCCTTCAGGAGCTTGTCCGTGATGTGGAAGAAGCGGTCCGGGTGGTACGTGCGGCTCTCGCGGTAGAACGCCTTCTTGATGTCGGCGGGAGCGGCGGTGCGCTCCAGCAGGAGCACCTCGAAGTAGTCGAGCTGGTCCAGCTTCGCGCAGCGCGACGCGAGGTCCGCGAGCTGGTTCGCGTCGAGCCCGGTGCCCTTGCCCGCGCTGCCCGGCGGAGGCGGTGGAGACACCGCGCTCGCGGGAGGTGGAGGTGGCGTCAGCGGCGCCACCGAGGGGATCGCCGGCGCGATGGGCGGCACCACGGGGCTGACCGAGGGGGCTCGAGGCGCGGCGGCCACGGGCGCCACGGTTCCCGCAGGAGGGGGACGGGGCGGCAGCGAGGCGGGGGCGATCGCCGGGAGCGACATGGTCGGCCGGGAGCCTGGACGCGGTTGGGGCGGGGAGCCTGGGGGCGGAGGCGGTGCGACCTGTCCGACGGCGAGCGTCGGCGGAGGGCGCGGCGGAGTCGCGGGCGCGGCGGGAATGCTCGGGACGATGGGGCGAGGAGCCGCGGCGGCCTGCGGCTGGAGCGCGGGCACTGCGGGCGCGATGGAGGGCACCATCGGTGCGATGGAGGGGGCCATCGGCGGGACGGAGGGCACACCTTGCGAGGCGGAGGGGGCCATCGGCGCGACGGAGGGCACACCTTGCGAGGCGGAGGGGGCCATCGGCGCGATGGTGGGCACACCTTGCGCGACGGGGCGGACGGAGGGAACCGCCGGCACAGGCGCGATGCCCGGAGCAACGGGCGGGGGTGTACTTCCCACGGGGGCCGCTCGCGCCACGGGCGCACCCTGTACGGTGGAGACCGGAGGAGGATTCGTGCCCGCCACTGGAGCGCGAGGCGCGGGGCCCGTGACCGGAGCGGGCGTGGGAGGCACTGCGCCTGATGTCCGGCTCGCGACCGGATCAGGAGGCACTGCGCCGTGTCGGAGGCTCGCGACTGGAGCAGGAGTCGGAGGCACGGCCCCTGGCGCCCTGCTCGCGACAGGCGCAGGAGGCACTGCGCTGGCAGTGGGCCCCGCGATTGGAGCCGTCGCGGGAGGAACGGCTCCGGATGCGCGGCCCGCGACTGGCGCCGCAGTGAGAGGCCTGTCGCCGGGCGCGGGCGGAGGTGCTGCCGAGGGCGTGCCAGCAACGCGAGGCGGCGTACCCGAGAGCGGCGCGGCCACTCCCGGCTGTGCTCCGCGAACCGTGACGGGCGCGGGAGTCAGCGGAGCTCCTGCACCTGTTGCCGACGTGGGCACCCCGCTTTGCGGCAGGCTGCTCGCCGCGACACCGGGCGGCGCGGATGCCGGAGACACTCCGGGCTGCGCACCCACGGGCGCGACACGCGGCGCGGGAGTCCCGGGCACGGCTCGCGGCGCCGTGGCTCCTGCACCCGGAGGCGCGAGCCCCACGGGCGTCCCACGTGGATCAGGCCCCGAAACAGGCGGCGCGGGAGTCCCGGGCACGGCTTGCGGCGCCACTGCTCCTGCACCCGGAGACGCGAGCCCCACGGGCGCGACACGCGGCGCGGGAGTCCCGGGCACGGCTCGCGGCGCCGTGGCTCCTGCACCCGGAGACGCGAGCCCCACGGGCGTCCCACGTGGATCAGGCCCCGAAACAGGCGGAGCGGGAGGCACGGCCCCTCGCGCCACCTCTCCACCCGGCGGCGGCGGTGGCATCCCCGCGCGTGCTGCCGAAGGCTGTTGCGGCACCGCGGCGGGCGCACCCACCGCCGGCATCGCCGCCACCGTGGGCCTGGCACCCGCGGGCGTGGAGGCACTCACGGTGGGCAGCCCCGTGGCACTCATCCGCTGCGGCGCTGGCGCGGAGACCGCGGGGATGGACACCGTGGGCCGCTGTGACTGGGGCACGGAGGGCGCGGCGACCCCGGGAGGGGCCGCCTGTGCCGAGGCCACCGGCTTCGCGACGGGTGCGGGCGTGGTCGGCACGGCGGCCGTCATCCGTGGAATGGCGGGACGCGCGGGAGCCGCCGGTGTCCCGGGCGGGCCTCCCGGCGGCTTGCCGGAGCTGGGATCGGATGGCTCGGACATCGGGGTCGTCTACTGGGCCACGGCGGGCAGGTCGGTGTTGTGGTGCCCGGCGAGACGGGTGCTCCGGTTCGCCTGGATGGACTTCTGGATGTCGGCCTCGGTCATGCCGGACGACAGCGTGATGGTCGTCGACGTCTTCTGACCCGTCTCCGTGTCACACGCGGAGACGTTCACCAGGCCATCGGTGTTGATCTCGAAGGTGACCTCGATCTTCACCTCGCCGCGATACCCGATGCGGAACCCCGCGAACTCGAACTCGCCGAGCATCTCGCACTCATCGGCCCGGTTGGACTCGCCCTGATACACGCGAATCTTCACCTTCTCCTGGCCATCGCGGCTGGTGGTGAACGCCTTCGAGCGGTCGATGGGCACCGGCGTGTTCTTGTCGATGATCTTCTCGGTGTACCCACCCACCGTGCCGATGCGCAGCGTCAGCGGCGTGACGTCCACCAGGAACGTCTCCGTCTTGCTGTCCAGCAGCGCATGCGACTGGAGCGCCGCGCCCATCGCCACGACCTGGTCGGGATTGATTCCCTCCAGCGGCGCCTTCTGGAAGTAGTGCTTCACCGAGTTGCGGATGATGGGCAGCCGCGTCGGTCCACCCACCAGGATGACCGCGTCGATGTCCGCCGCCGTCAGCCGCGCACTCTGCAGCGCCTCGTCGCACACCTTGAACGTGCGCTGCACCAGGTCCATCACCATCCGGTTGAACTGGTCCTGGTTGAGCGTGTTGCGCAGGTCCATCACGTTGCCCTGCGCGTCCTGGCAGATGCCCGCGCAGAGGATGTCCGCGTGGCCCGTCTGCCCCACGTCGATCTTCGCCTTCTCCGCGGCCTCCTTCAGCATCTGCAGACAGAACTTGTTCTGCCGCAAATCCAACCGCGTCTTGCCCAGGAAGTCGTCCGCCAGGTACGTCATGATGCGGTCGTCGAAGTCGTCGCCGCCCAGGTACGTGTCGCCCGCCGTCGCGAGCACCTCGAAGACGTCCTTGCCAATCTCCAGGATGGACACGTCGAACGTGCCGCCGCCCAGGTCATACACGACGACGCGCTGATTGACGTCCCGTCCGAAACCGTACGCCAGCGCCGCGGCGGTGGGCTCGTTGAGGATGCGAAGCACCTCCAGCCCCGCGATGCGACCGGCGTCCTTGGTGGCCTGGCGCTGGTTGTCGTTGAAGTACGCGGGCACGGTGACCACGGCCTTGGTCACCTCGCGGCCCAGGTACGTCTCCGCCACCGCCTTCATCTCCTTGAGCACCAGCGCGGAGATCTCCGGCAACGAATACGTCCGCTCCCGCACACCGATGCGCACCGAGTTGTTGTCGCCCTCGACAATCCGATACGGCATCACCGCCTGCGCCTTCTTCACCTCGTCGGAGAAGTAGTAGCGCCCGATGAGCCGCTTCGCGGAGTACACCGTCATCTCCGGGCTGGTGATGATGTTCTTCTTCGCGGCGTTGCCCACCAGCACCGAGCCATCCTCGAGGAAGGACACGCAGGAGGCATGCGTCGTCTCGCCCCACTCATTGGGGATGACGAGGGGCTGGCCGTCCTGGACCACCGACACGCACGAGTACGACGTGCCGAGGTCGATGCCGATTGCGATGTCGTCCGACATTCCATCTCCGGTGAAGGGCTCGAGCCCGAGGCCGTCGGTGAAGCGCCCGGAGGTTAGGAGCCTCCGCCGGACGTGTCAATGTTCGTGCAATGTAAAGCCTAGCTATTTCAGGCACTTAGCGATGAGTTGACCAGTCGGGGGTGCTGGCTTGAGGGGGGAATGGGACGTCATTATCTATGGGGAAAAGGAGTTCTCCCTCATGTCCGTTGTCCTTGCCGCCCTCACGTCGGACCCGAATCTGCTGAAGTGCGAGCTGCACCGGCTCGCGGGGCAGGTGCTCGTGCAGACGGAGCCTCGGGCCAACGCGATGGGAGTGGGGGCCTATGCCCAGGATGAGGTCCTCCTGCGGCGCTTCTCCAGTGCGGAAGCGGACCCTTCACTCGCGCAGCTGGCCCCACCCAACGAGTCGGAGGCCCTGCTGTTCCATGCGAGCCGGCTGCCCGTGGGCCTCTCGTTCGAGGAGAACACCCAGCCCTTCCGAGCGCGCCGCTGGTTGTTCGCCCACCAGGGCAGTGTGAGTGGCTTCGACGCACTGCGTGCACCGCTGATGGCGTCGCTGCCCGAACACATCCAGCGCCTGGTGCGTGGGTCGACCGACAGCGAGGTGCTGTTCGGCGTCTTCCTGCGTCACCTGCGGGACGTGGGGCGCACGGATGATCCTCGGCTGGAGGCGCGGGTCGCCGGGGGACTCCTGGCGGACACCGCTCGCGAGGTCATCAAGCGCTCCATGGAGGCAGGCATCCCCCGCGCCTCCACCCTGAACCTGGTGGCCACCAATGGCTTCATCCTGGTGGCCTGCCGGTTCGGCGAGGAGCCGCTGTATTACTCACGCCTGGAAGGCGGCACGGAGTGTGAGCCCTGCGGTGTGACGGCGAGCACTCCCGAGACGCAGCCCGCGGTGGGGGCCCACCGCCGCCGCCGCACCGTCGTCGTCGCCAGTCACTTGAAGCGCCCGGGAAGCTGGGTGGAGTTGCCTCGCGGCACCACGCTCGCCGTGGGGCCGGACCTCCAGGTTCAGCTCGTCACCGGAACTTGAGCGCTCGGGGCGCTCCCCGCGTGTAGAGTCTCACGCGCGTCGCGCGGGGTGTTTCCGCCCCTGGCGCTTGGGGTGCCTCGTGTGTTGACGCACGGAAATCCCGAAGCGTGCTGGCGCGAGCCAGTGAAACATGGATTGTAAACAGCAAAATCAAGTAACTCGGACACCGCTTGCGGGGATGAGCAGCGGAGTTGCGGGGTGGATTGTGAACCTCTTTACAATCCGCGGGCATTCATTGCCTGATTCTCACTCTCGCAATCTCCAGCAGATTCCTCAGGGACTGATTTTGCCGTCGCCCCAAGTGTCCACAGTGGTGCCTGAGTCGCGGTTGACCGTGGTGGTTCGCCATCCGGTGGACTCGGTGGTGGCCGCGTCGTTGGCGCGGCGGTTCGGACGGGAGTCGGGGTTGTCGGCGGCGTCCAGCGCGGAGGTGGCCCTGGTGGTGAGTGAGCTGGCCACCAACCTGGTCCGCCACACGCGGCAGGGTGGGACGGTGGAGCTGTGGCGCGAGGACGCCTGGCTCTGCATCCGCGCGTTGGACCGAGGCCCTGGCATGACGGAGCCCGAGCGGCTCTTCGCGGGCCGGGAGGGCCGTCCGGGGCCGTTGCCGGGGGAGAGTCTGGGAGAAGGTGGCGCCGCGGTGCGACGGCTGACCGACGAGGTCCGCGTGTCCAACCGCGAGGGTGGGGGGCTGGAAGTGTTTGCTCGCAAGCGCATGACACGGGAGGCGAGGAGAACGTGGTGAGCCGGGGCATGTTGAGCGCTCAGCTGTTGAGTGTATTGCAGCACTTCATGTCGGAGACCGCCGCGCGGTTGGTGTTGCGCGGCACGCTGGAGTCGCTGCGGGTGTCGGCGGATACGATGAGCGTGGCGGAGCTGCCTCGGGTCATCGATGCGCTGGAGCCGGCGACGCGGCACTTCGTGGACGCGGCTCGGAGGCCGGACCTGGCCGCGAAGCTCAGGGCCGTGATGGCGAAGGCCTCGGCGGCGTCCGCGCCGTCGCTCGGCCTGCGGGAGCCGAGCCCCCCGGCCGCCGCGGCGGCGACCCCGGAGGCTCGGCCCACGACGTACCTGGTGCGGACGGAGGCGGACGCGAGCCATGCGCGGCTGTCGGCGCGTGCGATGTGCGAGGCGTTGGGGGGGCGTGGCTATGAATGCCAGAAGGTCGCGACGGCGGTGAGCGAGCTGGCGCGCAACCAGATTTCGTATGCGGGGGGCGGCACCATCCAGCTGATTCCCGTGCAGTCGCCGCGCAAGCTCTTGCGCGTGCGCGCCGAGGACCAGGGGCGGGGCATTCCCGAGCTGGACCGGGTGCTGTCGGGGACGTACCGGAGCAAGACGGGGATGGGGTTGGGGCTCTTGGGCGTCAAGCGGCTGGCGGACAAGTTCGAGGTGAACACCGGCATCGCCGGGACGCAGGTGGAGTTCGAGGTGTGGCTGTGAGGTTGTCGGCGGCCCACCTGACGCGCCCGAAGGTGGGCGAGGTGGAGAACGGCGACGGGGTGTTGGTGCGCCGGGAGGGGCCGTACACGTTGCTCGCGGTGGTGGACGCCTTGGGGCACGGTCCGGCCGCGGCGCAGGCCTCGGCCGAGGCGCTGCGGTGTCTGGGCCAGGTGGCGTTGAGCTCCTCGGTGGCGTCCGTGGCGGAGGCGCTCCATGTGGCGCTGAAGCACGGGCGGGGCGCGGCGGCGATGCTCGCGGTGTTCGACGGACACACGCTGCACTGTGCGGGCGTGGGGAACGTGGAGCTGCGCACGGTGGGCACGCGGGTGCCGGTGCTTCCCACGCCGGGCATCCTGGGGCAGTCGTTCCGCACGCTGCGGACGCTGTCGACGCCGCTGGTGGTGGGGGACCGGGTGGCCCTCTTCAGCGATGGGTTGAGCTTTCGAGTGGACCTGGAGCAGGTCCGAACGCAGTCCCCTGACATGGCCTGTGCGTTCCTGCTAGAGCGCTTTGGCCGTACCACCGATGACGCCACCGTGCTGGTGGCGGACGTGGAGCCGTCATGAGCATCTCGGACCTTCCGCGGCACGCGCGCGAGCTGTCGCGCATTCCCATCATCCCGCTGTGGGGACAGCTCATCGTCCCCCTCCAGGGTGACATCACCGACGCGCAGGCCGCGCAGCTCTGCTCGGATGTGCTGGCGGACATCCAGCGCACGGGCGCCAAGGGCATGGTGGTGGATATCTCCGGCCTGTGGCTGGTGGACAGCCACCTGTGCGCGGTGCTGGCGCGGCTTGCGGGCTCGGCTCGGCTGATGGGGACTCGCACGGTGCTGTGTGGCATGGGCGCGGATGTGGCGCTCACGCTGCAGAGCATGGGGATTCAGCTGGACGGCGTGGAGACGGCGCTGGGGCTGGAGGAGGGTTTGTCGCTGCTGGGAATCACCGCGGTGGGCGCGCGCACGGCGGAGTCGGAGCGCGAGGCGGCCCAGAAGCTCGCGGATGAGATGCTGGGCCTGGAGGCGGTGGTGGCGCCTCGGTCCTCGGTCGTCTGAAGAGGTGGGTGCCCATCGAGCCGGGTGTCTCCACTCGGCTCGATGGCGCATGTTCGTGACTCAGCTCTGGCGACGGCGGACTCGGAGCCACCCGGCCCACGCCAGCCAGAGCAGGACGCTCGGAATGGCGCCCGCGGTGCTGGAGCAACCCACGCCGCCGCCCTCCACTGTCTTGGGCCGCTTGAACTCCCAGGTGTAGGTTTGGGGAGCCTTCTCGACGTTCTTCGCGGCATCCGTCGCTTTGATCGTCAGGCTTTGGGGTCCTTCCGTGAGCGCACGGAGTGAATAGGGGCTGCGGCATTCGACAGGGGGGCCCTCGTTGTGGGTGCACTCGAACCTGACGTCGTGCTCCTCCTCCCTCGTGGTCATCGTGAAGGTGACCGTGGAGAGCGTGCTGATGCCTGTCGGCAATCCCTCCACCACTGTCACGGGGTCCTTGGTATCCAGGATGAACGTATGGGGAAGGGACAAGGGGCCCGTGTTGCCCGCGACGTCTCGCGCCTTGGCTTCGAACGTCTGAAGACCATCCCTCTGTGATGCCAACGCCACCTTGAGGGACCAGACGCCAGCGCTATCGGCCGTGAGGTCTTTTCCCGTCGAGTTTCCGTTGTGGAGCACGGTGACGGTCGCGGAACCCTCTGTCGTCCCGCTGATGATGCCGAAGTCAGGGGTGTTGGGACCCACGCTGGCGCCCGACGCCGGACTCGAGAAATCCGGGGCTCCGGGAGAACTCCTGTCCACGACGAGGGTGTGCATGTTGGACGCCTCGCTCACCCAGCCCGCTTTGTCCGTGCATGTTGCCTTGATTTCGTGGGGGCCTTCCGCCAGATCTCGAGGGGAGTTGAACGTCCATTGGGTGTTCACGACTGTGATGTTGTTGCTGTACGAGTCTTTGTCGATGAACACCGTGAGGTCGCACGGGGGCGTGAAGGTTCCGGAGAAGGTGATGGGGTTATTCGTGTTCGTGCGAGTGTTTTCCACTGGCTCTAGCAGAATAGGGGCGTTGGGCCTCTTCGAGTCAACCTCGAACTTGTATGCGAAGGTGTCCTCGATGTTTCCCGCCCTGTCTACGGAATGGATATTCAGGGTGTGCTTGTCATCAGGGAGTGGAGATGTGGGTTTGTATTCCCACCGCCCATCGCCCTTGACCTCAATGTTCGGAAGCGTCGTCGTGCCCAAGCTGACGTAGACGGTGCTGTTGGCTTCCGTGGTTCCGCCAATGAGGACATTCCCGTTGGTGAAGATTGTGTCTGGCTTTGCTGGGTAGTCGATCTTCGTGACGGGTTTCTTGGTGTCGATGGTGAAGGGGACAGCGGACTGCAAGGGTGTCTCATTCCCCAGACTGTCGACTGCTTTGACCTGCACGTTGTGCTGGATCGGTGGGTTGCCCTCCTGGAGCGTCTTGGACGATGACGCCTTCCATGTCCCATCGGGCTTCGTTGTCACGGAGGGCTCAGCGATTCCATTGATGGAGACCGTCACCAGCGCTCCAGGTTCGGATTCGCCACTGATATCCGGAAGCGTCTTGTTCAGGGGTTGATTGGGCTGGGGGATGGTGATCCTGAGAACCTGGGGGGGCTCGATGTCCACGGAGATCTTGATGGCGGGAGTGCTTCGCGGGCCCTCTCGCTGGAAGGCATCCGTGGCGCTGGCCGTCATGTCGAAGTCGTTCCCATGAGGCAGACCCGATTGCTTCTGCACGGACCAGACTCCGGAAGAATCCGCGGTCGCGCTGGCCACCTTGTTGTCGTTGAAGAAGACATTGACCACGCTTCCTGGCTCGGCGCTCCCCTTGAATACTCCTCCATCGGGGCCCCATGTGCCTCCCGTGGGCTCGGTGATGGTGGGGGCCTTCGGAGGCGAGGTGTCGACCTCGAAGGTTTGCTGCTGTGTGGTTGCCCCGCGATTGGCCGCGAGGTCGGTCGCGTAGGCCGTGAGTGTATAGGTGTCTTCAGGAAGGGCTGCCTGAAGGGTGTAGGACCAGCTCCCGTTGCTGTTTACGGGGGTGGAGGCGTCGATGTCGCTGAAGTCAGCACGCGCCCCGTCGATGACGAGCCATAACGTCGTTCCACCATCGACAGTTCCTTGGATGATTGGCTTGTCACTGCTGACCACTGCGGTGCTGGGGGCGGTGATGACTGGGCGCGCCGGGGCATGGGTGTCCACTATGAATTCATGAAAGACTTCGGGAGTGGTGTTGCCCAACGCATCGGAGGCAGTGGCTATGATGGTGATAGGCCCCTGCGGGAACTTCTGGATCAAGGGGACCTCGTATTCCCATCGGTCGTTGCTGTCTGCCCTGACTTTTTCGAGGAAGATGTTGGTGGGCTCTGCCTTGCGAGAAAGGTGCACCCAACTGCCGGCTGGCGTGGTGCCCGAAAGAGTCGGTGTTTCGTCACTCACGTGGGTCCCCGCGTCGGGCTTGCTGAACGTGAGGAATGTGGGCGGCGTCGTGTCAATCGTGAAGGTGCGCGTCCCCGCGCCACTGGTATTGCCTGCTCGGTCGGTGGCGATTGCGTTGACGGCGATGAGCCCATCCGAGAAGGACACGCGATCCGGCAGTGACCATGAGCCAGCGTCGTCTGTGATTGCGGTGCCAAAGACACCGCCATCGATGTATCGGAGTCTCACCGTGCTGTTGCGTTCGGCGGTACCGGAGAACAATGGCCCGGAGTCCGCGATGGATGAGCCCTCATCAGGGGTCAGGAATACGGGAGCGGAGGGGGCGGTGATGTCTACCGTGAAGAGATGCGTGCTTGCGTCGCTCGAGTTGCCCGCGTCGTCGGATGCGGTGGCCAGCACCCTGATGGAGCCATCAGGGAAGCCCGGAAAGTCGGGCGTGGGAAGTTCCAACTCCCATCGCTCATCAGCTCCCGCCGTGGCGGTACCAATGATGCCGCCATCGAAGGTGAGAGTGACGTGATGATTCGCTTCCGCGGTGCCCGCGAGGAGCGGCGTGGTCGTGTTGATCTCGGTGCCTGCATCAGGTGTGTCGATGGTTGGAGGACCGGGAGGCAGAGTATCCAAAAAGAAGATCTGCGTGGATGCGTCGCTCTCGTTTCCAGCGAAGTCAATGGCGACGGCCTCCAGGGTGTTCTTTCCCTCTTTCACCGTGCCACTCACCCCTGCATCCCACGTATTGCTCAGGACCGCGACCTCGCCCATGGCAACGTCATTCAATGAGACCCGCACGAGGGTCGTGCCCCCATCGGCCATTCCCAAGATCTGTACAGGAGCGACCCTGAGGAAGGCTCCATCGGAAGGGGCTGTCATCTGTGGGGGCGGAGGACTCTCTGTGTCGACAGTGAATCTCCGGGAGGCTGACACAGGGCCGGCAGCCCCTGTCTCGTCGAGGCCGGTGGCGGTCACCTTGACCTCGCCGTCGGCGAATTCGGCGGTGGGTGTCAGCGACCAGTCGCCATCAACCACCTCCGCCTCGCCCACGATTCCTCCATCGGTGAGCTTGACAACGACTCTGACTGAGTCGGTGGCGGTGCCTGAGATGACCGGCTGGGACTGTTTGACATGGTCATTCTCTCCAGGACTTGCGATGACCGGTGCTTCGGAAGGAATCAGGGAATCCACCGTGAAGTAGACGGGAGTACTCGACCCGCTGGCGAGTCCCTCGAACTCACTTTGAGCAGTGATTCGATACGTGCCATCCGCGAGCGGTGTGGTGAGCACGAATGAGAAGTCACCAGCCTTGTCCACCTGTGTGGCGGGAAGTTCGAACTCACTCAATGCGGCTTTCTCTGCATCCGCCAGGCTCAGGATGACGGTCGTGCCCGGGTCTCCACGGCCAGCGACGCGAGGCTTCGGTCCCTTGATTCGCGCTCCATCCTTCGGTGCGGTGACAACAGGCTCCACTGGAATGAGCAGGGCGTGGTCCAGCAAGACGTGGGCGCCAATGTCGCCACTTGATTCACCAAAGGCTCGGGCAAGGAGATCCCGTGACTGTACGGGGCAGCCCGCCAGCGCGCCCGCTTGGAGCAGGATGGTGCCTCCTCCCATGACCCCCTGTGCACCGGACAACCACGGAGACCCGCCCGGGGCTCCCTGTACACTCATCACCTCGCACTCGGCTCGCTCGACCAGTCGCGCGGAGATGCTGCCTCCGCCAGGCGCCCCTTCACCTTCCAGCCCCTTGGCCTCGATCCGGCCCGCCCCCGTGAGCGCATGCGCACGGAAGAAGATGGCGCCGCCACCGCCCATGGGCAGACGGCGCAGCAACACGTCCTGGGAGACGGGCTCACACGCTCCGCCGAAGTCCGCACATCCCGTGAGCGACTCCGCCGGCTCACGGGCCCAGCCCTGCTGGAACCCCGCGCCGCTCGCGGTGATGACGCCGTTGTTGTGCAGCGTTCCGTCAACGAGGAAGGCCACCACGCCGCCCGTGGACCCATCCCAGTTCCGCGCCTTGATTTCACCCATCGGGTGAACCGTGACGCTCTTGAACTCGGGGACCCGGATGACCTGGGAATACGGGGCCGCGAAGTCATGGCGCAGCGGCCTCGTGAGCGTCAGCGTCCGGCCAAACGCTCGCTCCACGCGCGCCATCTCCCACTTGCCGACGGGGCTCTCGTCGAACAGGGGCAGGGTGAACGCCATGAACGACGACGCGGGCACCGGCCCCACGTAACGCATCTGCAACACCATCACCAGGTCGCCGTCGTCGAAGCCCTGGAGCGTGTCGAGCCGAATCTCCCGGTCCCCCTTGTTCAAGGGCGCAATCACAGCCGCATAGCTGTTGATGACCCGGCTTTCGTTGCCCTGGACCTCGAGCGTCTTGTCACGCCCAGCGCCCAGCCCGAAGACATCCGCCTCGGCGAACGCAGGGAGCGCGCCAAGGGCCACGGCGCAAGTCAGGACTCTTATCCATCCAAGTGTTCTCATGGTGTCGGTTCCTGGGTCGTAGGCAGCATGAGGAGGAGCTCGACCCTGCGGTTTCGCTCACGGCCCTCGGGCGTGCTGTTGGTCTGGGCGGGGTGCTGGGGGCCGAAGCTCCGCAGCCGCAGCTTGTTGGGCGGCACCCCGTGCTCCACGAGGTATCGCCATACCGCCTCCGCCCGGTCCCGCCCCAGGCGTGGGTTGAGCGTCTCCGCTCGCGAATCATCCGTGTGTCCATCCACGGTCATCAGCGCGACCGAGGGATTCGTCAGCATCATCTCCACGGCGCGATCCAGGTCCGCGAGCTCCGCGGGCAGCTCCGCGCTGGCGGTGCGGAAGTACACCTTCCCCTCGAGCACGAAGCGGTCCCTGGCCACGTTGGCGATGGGCGAGGTCTCACCCGGGCCCGGAATCAGCGACGCCTGACTCCCTCGCGCCTCACCCGGCCGCCGTCCCGAGCCGGGCAGGGGAAGGGGCACGGACTCATGCACGATGCTCGAATCCGAGTCGGGCCGCGTGTCCTCGCCCAGCAGGTAGGAGAACGACACGCCGGCGACCAACCGGAAGAGGGGAATGCCGGGCTCCGAGCCCAGCCCCAAGCCTCCCAGCGCGAACAGCTCCACGCCCTCCCTCGGCGTATAGCGAGCGCCTCCGAGCAGCTCCACCGCGCCCTGCGCCTGCTTGAAGGAGAGCCCCGCGTTCAGCGAGACCTCTCCCCTGAGCGGGCCCTCCGTGGTCATCAAGCCCGCGCCCAGTCGGAGCTCCGAGCCGATCTCCCGCGCCTCCAGGTTCTCGGCGGTGATGGTCGCCGTGGACCTCAGCAGGGTGCCGATCTCGAACGACGGGGCCAGGATGGAGCCCAGGCTGCCACCCACCATCACCCGGGCGAGGATGCTCGTATCCGATGAGCGGGCCAGCGCCCCGTCCGTCCCGAAGGGGAGTCCCACGCCGACCTCCGCGGCGAGATCCACCGAGTCATCTCCCTCCGTCCTCAAGATGGCGACCCGCGCCCCCACGCGGGGCGAGCCCAGGCCGGTCCGTGTCGGCGCCGAAAGTCCCTGCGCGTCCAGGCTTTCGCCTTCGCGCTGCGTCATCACGGGCACACGCACATCGAGCTGTAGCCGGGAGCTCAAGCCCAGGCCCACCGCGAGCACGCCCGTGGAGCGGCTGCGCAACAGGGGAATCGTCTCCCCACCGTCGTTGATGGTCAGCGGCTCGTGTTGATAGTGGCCGAGCAACGTCACCCGGAGCTCACCGTCGCGCAGGAGGGTGCCACCTCCCGTCGCGAGAGGCCCCGGGCCCGGGTTCACCTCCAGGCGCTCCAGGACGAAGTCCGGCAAAGGCACCGACTCCTGGGCCAAGGCCCCCTGAGCCAGCAGCAAGGCCGCCACCGTTCCCATCCGCTGCCACCAGGCGCACCCACCACTCATCCGCGTCCCATGGCGCGCGACAGACAGAGCTCATGCGGGAGACAGCCCGCGGACACGCGCCGGCTGACGCCCGGAGCAAGCCACGTACCAGAGGGGGCTGAGTCGAGCGGGCCTCACGGGGCCGTGCCCCCTGCGTGCCGGTGGAACGCGGCTGCGTCCTGGCGGACCGCGCTCCCGCCCTCCGAGGCCCGATTTTCAGGGGCGGGACGCGATTTCCCGCTGGCACGGAACGGGCAAGTGCTGGCGGCCGCATGGCGTTTCAGGAACGACTCGCGCTGTCCCTCTCCCTGGCCACGGGCGGGCGGACCTTCACCATTCCGGGCGGGCAGGTGGAGTCCTTCGCCTTCCGGCTGCTTCCGCATGGCTTCACCGCGTCGGTGAGCTTCTGGACCGGACTGGAGAAGGATGACGCGCCGCTCTTCACCGCGTTCGCCCAGCCAGACCTCCTCGACGTGAAGCTGAGCCTCTCGGGCGGCTACCCGATTCCCGAGCCACCGCCGAAGCCGCTGGTTCTTCACGGCCTCGCCCGGAGCCGCGCCCTGGAGGCGAGGACTCACGGCACGTTGGATGGCGCCCCCGTGCGCTTCCGCCGCTACACGGTGGAGTTCGAGGACGCCGCCCAGGTCCTCTGGCGCCAGCACCGCCCCACCGAGCTGCGCACGGAAGCGACTCTCGCGGACCTGCTCACGGAGCACTCGGCGGGTGCGTTCAAGCTCGACTGTGACTGGGACGTGCTCGATGAGAAGCGGCCGCTCATCTGCCTCGCGCTGGGGGAGGACGCCCCGGGCGTGAGCTTCCACGACTTCGTCGCGTGGCTGGTGGAATCGCGCGGCGGCGTGTGGACCTATGACTTCGTGAAGGACCGCTATGCGCTCTTGGGGCGCAAGGCCCCGCTGGGGAAGGCCGCGCCCCTGTCCTGGGAGAAGGTGGCGCAGGTGGAGGTGGTGGTGCCCGCGCTGCCTCGGCATGCGGCGCGGGTCCTCAATGCGTCCGCGCTCCAGCCCTCCACGCTGGAGCTCCCCGCCACCGTGGCGGTCGCGGGCGTCCAGCAGGACCACCTGGTGCGCACGCCCATCGTGTCGCAGGTGGAGCAACGGCAGACCTTGGAGGGCTCGCGCGTGAGAGTCCCCCAGCGGCGCCTGCGCCTCTCCTTCCGTCACTACCCCACCGTGGCGGTGAGCCCGGGCGTGGGGATTCGACTGGAAGGGAAGCGGTGGGGGACTGCGGCGGTGGGGACGGGGGAGGACCTGCGCTCGGTGGAGCTCTCGATGTCGGCGCGGACGCTCAACGACGGGCCGCATGTGGGCTTGCAGATGCAGGACGCGGGCTTCGAGGTCGACATGTCGCTGCTGCTGGAGCGCGCGGCGGATACGACGGTGACGCTGCCCGCGCATCGAGTGCCTCGCTATCCGATTCATGTCGAAGGAAAGGTGCTCAGTCCCGGTGGCGGCGAGAAGGACCGCATCTACCTCCTGTCCGAGGACAAGAAGACGTCCGTGCTCACCTGGCGCGTCACGGTTCCCCTCTGGAACAAGGTCGTGAGCGTGCCGGCCGAGCCGGGGTTCTTTCCGGGGCACTTCTACTTCCCGCCGTACAAGAACGCGCGGGTGATGGTGGAGCTGCACTTCGACCGGGCGGAATTGCATCGGCACCTCGATTGGGCGGATGCAGCGCGGCTGCCTCAGGCAGGGCAGGGCGATGGACTGCTGCTGGGGAAGAACGACACCAGTCAGACCTCCATCACGCACGACTACCAGGACGCCAAGCCCGTGTGGCACTTGCGCCGCGTCTCCGGCGCGGACACCGAGACGGTGCGCATGGCCGAAGGGGTCATGATGTTGCGCACGAAGGAGGAGCCCGGGGCCTCCTCCGCCGCGCCGACGTTCGATGTCTCGCCGCAGGTGGAGACGGCTCGCGCGGACCTCTCATCGGGCGTGGGGGGCGCGATGGGGGAGACCACCGCCGCGTATCGCGTCGCCTCCGGGGCTTCGCAGGCGAAGCTGGACGGCGCCACCTCGGAGACACAAGCAGCGCTCGAGGCAGCGCAGGCGAAGGTGAGCGCGAAGGTCTCCGAGACGCGCTCCGAGCTCAAGGGGGCGCTGTCTGGACTCGAGGGGAAGACTTCCTCGCTGACGAGCGCCGCAGCGGAGGCGCGTGTCGCGCTGGAGGCACTCAAGTGACGCACGGCCATCGAACTGAACCGCCGCGCGAAGCGAGATTCCCACAGGGACGCCGCGGGCTGCTTCATGGGGCAGGGCACATCGGCCCTTGGAGGGCGGTGGCTGTGTGGGGGGCGCGCATGAGGGGGGCGTGCGCCCTGGCTCCTCGGGTCGTGGTGGAGCCGCGTTGGCAGGGCCAGGCGGAGACGGAGGTCGCACGATGAAGGCGCTGTTGGGCACGCTGGCGAGCCTGCGAGGGGACCTCGAGTCGGCGGGGGGAAACAACGTGGCGCGTATCGGCACGTCGCGTTCCACCATCGAGGGCGTCGGGGAGACCCTCAACGCCCTCGTGGCGTCCATCCGCCCGGACCTGGAGCCCGCGTTGACGGGACTCCTGGGTCGTATCGATGCGCTCGACGCGAAGCTGGCGGCGAAGAAGGACGACCCGGATGCCGCGCGGCTGCGCGAGCAGTTGTCTCCTCTGCGCACCCAGGTTGACGGGACGTCCCAGTCGATGTCCGGCAGCCTCACGGGGTTGGAAGAGCGTGTCGGGGCGTCGATGACCACCGCGGTGGGGGGCGCGACGACGGCCCTGGAGACGCTCGAGACCACCCTGTCGGGGCAGGTGGAGGCGCTGCTCGCCCAGGTGGATACCGTCGAGAAGGCCATCGCGCCCGCCCAGGCTCGAGTGGAGTCGCTCATCTCCCAGGCGAGCGAGGCACTGGATGCGCTCGTGAACGGAGCTGTCGCCGCCGTCGCCGCCATCCGGGGGCCCTTGCAGCAAGCCGTCGACACCGCGCTCACGACGCTGGACACAATCCTGACCCAGCTCGCCACGGTGAAGGAGCAGGTGCTGGCGCTCTTCACGCCGCTGCCCACGGTGCTCGAGCAACTCCAGACGCTGTATCAAACGCTCGTCGGCTCACTGGAGGCGCTGCTCACGCGGGTGAATACCCTGTTGGATGCGATTCCCGCCGCGAACCTGCCCAAGCCGTTGGTGACTCCGGCCGTGCAGTCCATCCAGCAGGTGGTGACACAAATCACCACGCAGCTCGGGACGTTCTCCTCGCAGATGTCCAACCAGATGAGCGCGCTCCAGGAGCAGGTGCTCTCCCAGGTGGACACGGTCCAGACCCAGGCCCTGGCGCAGGTGGACACCGTCCAGCAACAGCTCGTCCAGCAGGTGGACACGCTGAAGCAGTCGGTCCTCCAGCAGGTCGAGCCCGCGGGCGCTCAAATCGACCAGGCCGTCGCCGCGGCCGTGGCCCAGGTGGGGACGGCCAAGGAGCAGGCCGTCGCGCAGGTGACGGCCCTCCAGGACCAGATGGCCGCGCAGGTGGACACCGTGAAGACCCAGGTGACGGCGAAGCTGCCCGAGCTGGAACAGCAGGTCGACACGGGCGCACAGGCCGCGGAGGACCAGGTGGAGACCGCGCGGGCCTCCGTCGAGGACCAGGTCAACGCGACGCGCGCGACGCTGAAGTCCCAGGTGGATGCCACCGCGAGCAGTGTGGGCACGCAGCTCGATGCGTTGGAGGCGCAGGTTCCGAGCGTTCCGCCCGCGGGCTCGATGGGTGGCGCACCCGCGTGAAGTCCGCCTCACCGGCCGAGGTGAGGCCCGCCGCGGTGTCTCGAGGCGAGCGCTTGCTCGAGACGCTGGTGCGCCGCTCCGCACCAGGACACCACGTTTCCCCCTGGCCCGCGCTGCGTCGGTGCCCTGGCCGCGACGTCCATCGCGGGCCAGGACCACGGCAAGGCCGATGAGCTGAGGCGGCGGCGTCACTTCCCCCCGGACGGAGCCCCCACCTTCGGGCCCTCGACCTTGGGGGCTTCCACCTTGGGCGCCTCGAAGCTGGGCACCTCCAGCTTCGGAGGCTCACCCTTGCCGGCCTCTGACTTGGCCGGCTTCTTCCGCTTGGGCGCATCCGTGCGGATGCGGCTCTCCTCCAGGTCGATGTCCACACGTCCGGGAATGGGCGTGTCGAGCAGCACCTGCCAGGCCCCGTCCGGCGTGGTGAAGAGGAAGGAGATGGCCAGCGGCGACTCCTCCGGAATCTTCACGCGCGTCTGCGCCTTCTCACCCGGATAGACGACGAGCGTCTGCACCACGGAGTCGTCCGGATGGACGATGCGCTCGGCCACGTCCGCGTAGAACTCCGTCATGTAGCGCTGTGCGTCCACCGCCCGGACCACCATGTGCAACGGGCGCCCCTGGTTCGTCCCCGGAGGCGACTTCACGTTGATGGTCAGATGCGTGGGCGCACAGGCCACCGTGCCCAGCGCGAGCGCCAGCAGCAACAACCACGGCCCCTTGCCAGCATTCATCGCGTCACCTCCTGGAAGAGGGTCCAGGGCCCCCCGCGCATGCCGAAGCGCAGTCGAATCTCGGAGTGCTCGGAGCCATCCGGGCCCGGCAGCGGCCAGATGGCGTTCTGCTCCGCGTCGAACGTCGCCGCGTCCAGGATGCGGAAGCAGTTCCACGACGAGCGCGACAGCTCCGTGGACCGGTAGCGCTTGCCCTCGCGTCCCGGGACGCGCAGCTCCACGCCCACGGACGCGGACCGAGGCTCCCACCACGCCAGCGCGAAGTCCTGCCACGCGGGCGTCTGGTTGAAGCCGAAGGACGCCGCCTCGCCGCACTTCAGGAACGACATGGTCACGAACCCGCTGTCCCCCGAGGGCGGCAGCGGCAGCGGACGCACCTGGAGCATCAAGGGCTTCGGCTTGCCTTCCTCCGTCCACAACAGCCGCGCCAGCTTCGACAGCCGGCTCAGCATCGCGAGCATGCGCGGCGGAACCGCCAGCTGCTGCCGCAGCGGCCGACGCAGCATCCACTCCGTGCCGCGCTCCTCGACCACCGGCGACAGGACCTGGTTCACGAACTGCCAGAACGCGCCGTCCTTGCGCTTGAGGACGTCCAGCTCCGTCGGGTCCAGCTCCTGGCTCGCCTCCACCGCGAACGGATAGCGGCGCATGAGCGGCGTGAGCAGCGTCCGGAAGCGCCACTCCCACTGCTCCTCCAGCACGCGCTCCAGCTCCGCCCGGCCCAGCTCCCGAGTCACCAGGAAGGGCTCGCGGAACGGCCGCCGCAGCTCACCCAGGATGCCCTGCTTGTCCAGCCACGCATCCACCTTGCGCAGGTACGAGCCCTCCTCGTCGAGCAGCATCGACAGGCCCACGCGGCCCAGCGGCGAGAGCAGGTCCACCAGCTGCCGGCCACTCTCCTCGGCCGCCGCGGGCGCATCCGGGCCCCCGGTGCGCATCGCCGCGGGCACCACCGTGCGGTCGCTCAACATCGGCGGCGCGTTGAAGCCGGAGACCTCCGTGTGCAGCTGCGACACCAGCAGCAGGAACGACGACAGCTCCTTCGTCTGTCCATCCTTGTCCGGCGTCATGAGCTGGACGACGGGACGGAAGGCCGACAGCTCCTGGCGCAGGGGCTCGTAGTAGGGGCCCTCCATCGGGCCGATGCCCGCGCCCGTCGACACGTCGCGGAGCATCGCCACCAGCTCCGACGTCGGCTGCGTCACCGCGGAGAGCTCCGAGGCCAGCGTCGTCGTCAGCGCCGTGAAGCGATAGTCGCGGTACTTCACCAGCAGGTCCTGCCGGTATCGCTGCCCGAAGTTGGAGACCTTCTTCAGCACGTAGCCCTGGCGCTGCGCGGCCTCCGCGCGGGAGAGCTTCGAGTCCGTCATGCGGATGGTGAACTCATCCACCAGGGGCCGGATGTCGGTCTCGAAGTTCAGCCACTCCGAGCCATGGTTCGAGGGCATCGCGTCCACATGCCCCACGTCCAGCGTATCGCCGATGGAGATGCCCAGCCCGTTCTCCTGGGCGGACGCCACCACGCCGGACGGCAGGCCCAGCAGGCGCCGGCTGAACGGATTCTGCCCCTGCTCAATCTGCCGCAAGAGCTTGTCCAACAGCACGCGCGACAGCTCCTTGGGGCGGAACTCGAAGGACTGCTGGAGCACGCGCACCTCGATGCGCGCGTCCGCGTTCGCGGGCACGAAGAGGCCGCCGGTGCGCGTCAGGAGCTCCGCCGTGGACATCTCCTCGGCGGCCTTCAGGCCCGCGTCGATCTCCTCCTCCATGCGCAGCACCGCCGCCAGCATGGCCTGGTGGTCCCGGTGCCAGTCGAGCGAGTCGAGCGTGTTCTCCACGCCCTTGAGCGTCGCCTGGCTCTCCGGCGAGCCGGACGCGTCGAGCAGCGCCAGCAGCTTGTGCGCGGACGTATAGGAGATGCTCTGCGCCAGCGTTATCTGGAGCCGCTGACGCTCACTCGCGAGCGTGCGCCACTGCTCCAGGTTCAGCTCGCGAGCCCCCAGCACCAGCTGCAGGCGCATGAGGTGGTCCCGCCACGGGCCCAGGTAGCTCTCCTCCCGCAGCCACTGGTAGGGCCACTTCATCCAAGGAACCTGCGCTTGCGTCTGCATGCCCGCGCGCCAGGCCTGGTCGCTGGAGATGATGTAGTCGCCGACGACCTCCTCGCGCAGACCGGTGGCCTGCATCCAGTCGCCATCCTTCCCGGTCGCACGCGTGCCCAGGAGGTCCAGCGAGTCCGCCGCCCAGTTCCAGCGCTTGCGGTACTGGCTGTCCAGGCTCGACAGGAGGAAGCGGCCCATGTCGTCGCCGCGCGCCGAGCGAGCCACCGCCATCAGGTGCAGCATCTGCTCGGGGCGGCAGAGCGTCTCCCGCTCACACCGCTCGTCCACCTGCGTGGGCGTGAAGAGGGAGCGGCCTCCTCCCAGCTCCGACGGCGAACAGCCGGGGATGAGCGGACCGCAGCGCTCACACTGCTCCTGGCACCGCTCCATGAGGGGCTTGAGGTACGAGAGCCGGACGGTGTTGGCCAGCTGCGCGCGGAGCACCTCCTGCTCGTCGAGGAAGCTGTGGTTCAGCGGAGGCCAGAAGCGCTTGGCGGCGAGGAGCGCGTCCATGGCCTGCATCGCGCCCTGGCCCTTGTCCACCACGACCTCGCCCGAGGCCGTCAGGTGCTGCTGCTGGAGCCGCTGCACCGTGGAGTCGAAGTCCGCCATGTGCCGCTGGGCTGCTTCGAGCCGGCCGTGGAAGTTCGCATACGCGGCGAGCACGGGCAGACACCCCAGCGCCAGCAGGGCCGCGCAGCGGCGCAGGTGCTTGCCGCGATAGAGCGAGCGCAGCTCGATGTTCCGCTTCTCCGCCGCGATGGCGAACACCCCCATCGAGCGGGCCTCGGCGTAGGGGGACGACAGGTACACCCGCGACAGCTCCGGGCGGTAGGACAGCGCGCCGCCCTCCCACAGGCCGCTGACGAAGCGCGCGAGCGCCGCGAAGGAGTCACCGCCCCGCGCGTAGAACTCCTCCAGCCGCCCGAAGGCCTCCACCGACAGCGACACCAGGCCCAGCGCGAAGTACTGCTCCAGCGGCTGGAGTCCCGCGGCCAGCTTGCCTTCCTCCCCCGGAGGCGGCACGTCCCAGTGCAGGGGGATGCCATGGCCGCGCAGGAGCTGGGCGAAGTCCTCGAAGCCCACCAGCGAGTCCATGTGCGTCAGGCACAGCCGCGTCTCGACGGCGCCCTTGCTCACCTCGCCCAGCAGGTTGATCTTCCCGCGCACCAGCTGGATGAAGCGGCGCACCTCGTCCGGCGGCGTCTCCGCCAACCAGCGCGTGTCCAGCGCCACGACGACGCGCCCGCGCTGACGCCGGAAGCTCGAGCGCCACAGGCGCCGCAGCGCACTGCGCGCCTCCTGCGTGTCGTCCTCCAGCAGCGACGCGGAGACCTCGTGCACCACCTTGTCGGGCCCGAGGAAGATCTGCAGCAGCGGGTCCGACGTGTAGCTGGGCATGAACTGGCGCTCCTGCCTGCGCCAGTCCACCTCCAGGTCGATGAGCGTCGTCTTGCCGGCTCCCGCGGGGCCCATCACCACCACGGTGGGGAAGTCCATCACCGCCACGCGGTAGCGCAGGGGCAGCGCGCGCAGGAACTTCTCCTGGATGCGCAGCAGCGCCTTGGACTCCAGCTTCTTGCGAGGCTCCGCGGCGGGCGCGGCCGGCCGGCGCTTGCGCCACCACCACACCAGGCCCACCACCAGCGCCAGGGCCAGCAGCACCCCCAGCCCGATGAGAATCCACGTCAGATAGGGGCGCGCTGCTTCCGCCGCCGTCGTCGCCGCGTTCGCGGCCGCACTCGCGGTCGCCGCGGCCGCAACCTTCTCGCCCGCCATGGCTAGTCCCTCTTCCCGCCCGCTTGTGCGCGGGCCGCGAGCTGAAGACCTTCCATCACGTCCTCCAGCCGCTGAAATGTCGACTCGAGCTGCACGCCCCATGCCTCCCGCTCCTTGAGCGAGAGCCGCGCGCCACCGGGGCCCGGCTCCAGGGCCTTGGCGCCTTCGCGCACCACGTCCAGCAAGGGCTTCGTCCCTTCACCGAGCGAGCCCAGCGAGGCTGTCACGGCCCGCTCCAGCCGCTCCACCAGCTCGGCCATGCCCGGGGTGGGCGTTCGGGGCGGTGTCTTGGGGGAGGTCATCACAGGTGTCTCAGTTGGAGAGGTGCCAGAGCACCACGGGCAGCGCGACGATGATGGCGAGCGTCACCGCGTAGTAGCGCCAGGGGAAGTCGTACAGCGTGGGCGGCGGGGCGGCTTCCTCGGTCGCCACCTGGGGCGCGACGGCCTCCGGGCGGGGGATGCGCGCCACCAGCTGCTCGCGGTACTCGCGCAGCCGCGCGGGGTGGCCGACATACCGGCCCGTGAAGCCCGCGGTGAGGCAGAAGTGCAGCATCTCGAAGAGCAGGGGCGCCGTGTCCTGCCGGCGCAGGCACGTGTCGGCCAGCTCGTAGAAGAGGTCTCCGCCGGAGTCCAAGCCGAACACGCGCAGCTGCAAGAGCGGCCAGTGCTGGGCGTCGTCGTTCGCCAGCCGCCCGAGCACCTTCTCGTCCAGGAGGAACGCGAACGGCTGCAGCACCTTCTCCACGTCGTCGGAGCGCAGGTCCGTGCCCAGGGCGATGCGGAGCTTCTCGACTTCGACGACCAGGTCGCGCGACAGCGCGTCCATCGCGCCCGGAGACAGGTGGTCGCGGTAGGCCGGGTCCAGGTTCGCCGGGCCCAGCTCGCGCGCCAGGGTGTCGTCCACATGGCGGTAGGCCAGGAGGATGGCCTTCCAGTGCGTCAGCTTCATGTCAGGAGACTCCCGGGAGGGCGAGGGGACCGGTCCCCGCGATGGTGGCGCGAAGCTCCACTGCGGCCTCGTGGTTCCATGAATCCAGCAAGTCCCGTACCCGCGTGAGGAAGCACACCACGAGCGGCTCGAAGCCGGGCTCGAAGGGCTCCACCACCACCTCGTACACATGCCGCAAGCCCGAGCCCCGCATGGCGCTGTCCGGCACGCGCGACACGGTCAGCTCGCGCAGCAGCGGCAGCACGCGGCGGAAGGGGCCCTCCGCGGGCGTGCCCAGGTGCTCGAGCACGGAGCGGAGCTCCTCCAGCCCCAGCGTGGCCTGGGCCTTCCAGGCGAGGAGCTGGGTGAGCGCGGTCAGGTCGTCGCGCAGGGGGCTCTCGCGGTCCGGCTGGAGCTGGCCGACCAGGCGCCAGTCCAGGCCCTCGAGGTGCCGCCCCGGCACGCTCACCGACATCCGCCCGGAGGCATCCGAGGCGAAGCGCGGCTGGTGCCACAGCGCCTCCACCACCAGCTTGCGCGGCGCGGCGAACGCCTCCGGCATGCGCAGCACCAGGTGCGGCGAGGGGCCATGCTCCGTCGGGACCTCCTCCACCTCGTAGGCGGGGCCCGAGCCGGGCAGGTGCGCGGGCCGCAGCGGCGTCAGGCCCGTCTTCGTCATCTCGAACACGCCCGTCACCGAGTGCAGCGCCAATTCCCGCCCCGCGCTCATGTTGCGGATGGGGTGCTCGGAGCGGGTGCCGTCGGTGGTGATGACCTGGGCGGGCTCCGCGCGCAGGTTCTCCACCGGCACCGCGAAGGGCACCAGGAAGTCGGGCCGGTGCGAGCGGCCCACCGTCCACTCCTGGGCCAGGTCGAAGCACAGGCTGAAGCGCCGCCACGCCCCGCGGGTGGGCGCCACGTCGACGTGGATGAAGAGCTCCGTCTCCGGGAAGAGGAAGAACGAGCGCAGCCGCTGGAGCGGATGCGAGAACGACGACGAGTCCTCCGGCGAGGGGGCCTCGCGGTCGAAGGACACGTCGCACTTCGTGCCCGTGGAGTGCTCGTCCGCCAGCGCGTCGTACACCACGCTGATGCCCCGCAGGTGCTGGCGCAGCGAGTGGAACACGGCGAGCGACGGCAGGTACTCGTCCAGGTGCCGCACGTGCAGGCTCAGCGTTCCCACCGCGTCCGAGCGCTCGTGGCGGGACTCGAAGGTGAGGATGAGCCGGTGCCCGCCGCGCACCAGCGGGCGCACCTCCGTGGACTCCAGCTCCACGGGCAGCACGCGCAGGTCGCGCTGCAGGCGGAAGGTGCCGGGCTCGCCCTGGCTGGGCGTCAACCGCAGCTCCGTGCCGCGAGGCAGGAGGATGGGCTCCCCCATCTTCCCGCCCGGGAGCGCCTCCACCACCGCGCGCGTCGGCAGCGGCTCCAGGAGGAAGTCGAAGAAGCCCGCGAACAGCCGCCGCCAGGTGGCTCGCAGGTTGTGCAGCGTCGCGTGCCGCGTCTGCACGGAGAAGAAGGCCATCGCCTCCATGAGGCGCCGCACGTCCGGGTCCTCGCGCTCCAGCGGGGCCGCGGGGTAGCGCTCATGGAAGCG
Organism: Myxococcus stipitatus DSM 14675; assembly: GCF_000331735.1. Lineage (GTDB taxonomy): Bacteria > Myxococcota > Myxococcia > Myxococcales > Myxococcaceae > Myxococcus > Myxococcus stipitatus. The sequence continues at coordinate 4,005,409 of NC_020126.1, forward strand.
CTGGCGAAAGCGCTCCAGCGAGGCCATCTCCTCGAGGAAGTCCTGGTGCAGCCGGTCCGTGGGGCGGGTCATCGCAGGTGCTCCATCAACCCAGCTTCACCATCGCGCCGGAGACGCTGGTGATGCCGGAGGCCTTGAGGTTGGCCATGCCCTGCGCCTCCAGGTCCAGCGCCGCCTGTCCCGCCACCTTCACGTTCAGCCCGCTCAGCTCGCTGGACGTCTGGCCCGCGAGCTTCAGCGTGAGGCCGTCCACCTTGGCCTCGCCGCCGCTGGCCGACATGGAGGCCGTCAGGCCCTTGAGCGCGAGCGCCGCCGTGGCCTCCACGTTGACCTTCTGCGACGAGGAGATGCTGGCGTCCTGCGTGGCGCTCTGCGTGAGCTTCGCTTGCGTCGTGAGCGTCATGTCCTTCGTGCTCGTCACCTTCAGCGTGTCCTGGCTCGTCCACTCGGACGTCTTCGACGACAGGAGGGTGATGGTCTCCGCGTCCACCTTGAAGTCCTTCACCGTGACGACGACGCTGTCCGCCTTCTGCACCACGGTGCTGGTGTCAGTCTGGCCGGCCACCTTGAGGGTGATGCTGGTGCCGTCCATCGTCACGGTTTGCAGAATCTTCCCGTCGGCGTTGTCCACCGTGACGGTGATGCCCTTCACTTTGTCGAGCTCGATGGTGCAGACCAGCGTTCCCATGCGTCTTTCACGCCTCCGAATCCGCGCCTAGGCGGGCTCTTCCTTCACCTGGATGACGAGCGTCCCCTCCTTGATTTCAATGCGGGCCGTGTCCTTGGCGTTGGTCCTCTGCAAGAGGAAGACCGGCTTGCCCTCCGCATAGGAGTGCTTCATGGACGTCCCGTTTTCCGGCGTCTTGCCCACCAGGAGGTGGGTGCCCTGGCCATCCGCGGGCATGCGTGCCGTGGCGCGCCAATCCAGGAAGCGCTTGAGCCAGGCCTGCTGGAAGTCCAGCCCCACCAGGACCCGCTCCCCCTTGTAGGCCGGGAAGTAGAAGTGCCCCGGCAGGAGGTTGGGGTTGAAGGGGAGGGTGACAATCTGGTTGGCCCAGAGGGGAATCTTCACCTTGTAGCCATCCTGGGAGGTGGCGCTGTCGGTGTAGGCCTGCCACGTCTCGTGGGTCTGCTCCCCCACCTCGCTGACGATGATGCCCTCCACGTAGGTGGGCCAGTCCGGCGCCAGGTAGGCGGGGAGCTCCACCCAGGTCTCCGCCTGGGTCTCCAGGACGGTGTGCATGGAGAAGTGGAACCCCGCGTTCTTCGCCAGGTGCTCCGCGTCCGGAGAGGACGCGAGCGCGTTCCCCCGCAACGCGACGGAGCGCACGCGGAACGTCTGGCCGCCCGTCAGGCCCGCCGCGGCCCAGGCCTGGGCGGTGGGCAGCTTCACCTGCATCCCCGGGACAAGGGCCTTGGCCGGGAAGCGCCGCCAGGTCAGGTCCACTTCCTTGCTCCGGACCTTGAGCCGCGCGGTCTCCAGCGAGACGCGGGCATCCACCTGATTCGTGATGGGGGTGCGCAGGAGCACGTCCTGCCGGATGCCGGTGACGGCGCGCTCCTGGGTGATGGGCTTGGTGGCCGGCCCCTGCGCCACGGCGTTGAGCACCGTCACGTCGTGCCGGGGCACCTCCGGGAAGCGAATCCCCAGCGACTCCACCTCCAGCGGCAGCAGGTCCACGGGTGTGCCCGCGGAGGACTTCGCGGTGGTCAGCGTGTACTTCGCCGCCGCGTAGTCGTAGGCGAACACCCCGTTGCGCGTGTCCACGTACCACAGCAGGAAGTCGTAGAAGCTGGCGCCGTGCTCGGGCGTCAGGCCCAGGAAGAGCTGCGGACAGGACGTGTCGAGCCCCGCGCTCCAGTCGTACGTGAAGGCGATGTGCGAGCCCTTGTGGGCATCCAGCACGTTCTTCATCGTCTTGTGCGTGTAGAGCACGCTGGGGAAGTGCTGGCTCCACAGGAGGCGCGCCGGGTCCATGAAGCGCACCTGGTAGCGGCGGTGCAAGAGCGGCGCACCCGGCGCGGGGGCCGCGGGAATCTCCACCAGCGAGCGCTCCGACACCAACCCCTTCACCTTCAGCGAGGTGAGCGCGGGCTGCGTCGCCGCGTCGGTGTGGACGGCCTTCACCTCCAGCTGCACCTCCATGAGGTCCTGCGCGAGGAACGCCGTCTTGAGCGGGTCCGTCTCCAGGCCGCCCGCGGAGGTGTTGTCCGCGACATCGAACTCCACCTGGCCCTCGAAGCCCCAGGAGCGCAGCTCCAGCGCGAAGGACTTCACGTCACCGGGCGGAATGGCGTGCGGCGTGCCCGCCGTGGTGAGCGTGACGGACACCGTCAGCCGGTCGTTGAACGTGCCGGACGTCATGGCTCCACCTCCACGCGGACATGTCCGCTGAGCGTGTCGAATCGCAGGCGCAGCTTGTGACGCTCCCCGGCCACGGTGCCCACCAGGCCGAAGTGGAGCCACAGGCCCGCGTCGCGCCCGCGCATCGTCAGCTCCACGTGGGACAGGCGCGGCTCGTGGTTCGCAATCTCTTCACGCAGCTCGCGGGTGAGCGTCTCCACCAGCTCGCGCGTGCCGTACTTCTCCGTGTACTCACCCAGGCCGAAGTCGCGGCGGAAGAAGCCGTAGCCCGCCTTGGTGTTGAGCACGGCCTCCAGGTTGCGCAGCACGTGCTCCAGCTCGTTGCCACCCTGGCGCGAGCCCGAGCGGACGCTGCTGCCGCGGCTGGCGAACTTGTCGAGGAAGGATGCGCGCCCCATGTCACGCCCTGCGCCAGAAGAGGGACACCTGGGCGCCCTGGAGCGCGGGCGTGGTGTAGAACGCCAGGCCGTTCTCCCTCAGCGCGAACTGCCACTCCTCGCCCTGCACCAGCTGGTACCAGTCGATTTCAGGCCCCAGCGCGTGAGGGAACGAGGGGTGCGGGACGTGGTTGAAGGGGATGCCCTTGAGCGCCATGCGGCGCACGGTGGCGAGCCGGGACGGCCCCGCCAGCTTCACGCCATCCACCGGCAAGACCTCCCCAGCCTGGCGGCGCTGCACCAGCAGGTAGAGCTCTCCGCTCTCCAGCACCTCGGGCGGCAGCGGGGAGAAGATGAACTGGCCGTCGCGCGGCTCGAAGGAGCGGTGCGTGACGCGGGTGGCCTCCGGCTGGAGCGCGCGCGTGAGCAGCTCCAGCCAGCGCAGGAAACCCTTGCCCGGAGCGTCGTGCTGGTACGCGGGCAGGTGCTTGTCCGGCATCAGCTCCAGGTAGCAGCACGCCTCGAAGTAGAGGCCGCGCAGGGCGTCGAAGAAGGAGTAGGGGTGCGGGGAGATGTGGCGCAGCATGTCCGAGCGCATCGCTTGCAGCCGCTGCACCTCGCACAGCGCGCGGCGGGCGTTGGTGAGCCGGTCCGTGCGCAGGTAGCTGTCGGACAGGCGCGCGATGAGCTGCAGCCGGGCCTGCTCCAGGAGCGAGTCCAGCCGCGACAGGAGCGCGCCGAGGAAAGGGTGGGGGCCGACCAGGAGCAGCGGAGGAACCAGTTCCTCCGCCAGCCTCCAGAGCCCCTCGGTGTCGCGATGGAACAGGGCCAGGGGGAGCGTGTCGATGGCTCCGTCCAGGACCGGCTCCGCGGAGAGGCGCAGCCGACGGAGGACTCGCTCCAACATCGGCGGGTCCTCCGTGTAGAGCCGCACGCCCTCCGCGCTCGTCGTATCCCCCATCACGTGCAGATAGACGGTGACCTCGGCGCGCCCCGTCCCTTCCAGAGAGAAGGGCGGGAGCACCGCGTTGCCTGGCACATCCACCACGAAGCCGGCCGGTGTCACGGCCGTCAACGTGGAGATGGACAGGCTGCCACCGACCAGCAGCGGCTCGCTCCAGGCCATGGCGGCGACGCCGAACCCCGGCGTACCGGACAACGAGGCATGGAGGCGGACTTCGGCCTCCAGGGCCGCTTCTTGGGCCTCGAAGTGCTCCGGGAGCAGCGTCTGACCGACGTGCCACCGGACCCGTGCGAGCTTGAATGAGGGCATGGTGTGTTTCTGGCGGCGGGGCTAGGCCGTCTCCGTGATGCCCCACTTCTTGACGATGTTCTTCTGCACGCCCGCCGCGACGTTGATGGACTGCTCCAGCGTCTTCGGCTTCACGCCAATCTGGAACGAGAAGTTCTTGGGCGATTGGACCTCACGGGAGGCATCGTCCGCCACCGCGATGTTCAGCGCGTCGCCATTCTTCTCCAGCAGGCACTGCAGGTCGGCGTCCGTGTAGTTGGACTTGAAGTACTTCTTGGCCACCGGGTCGTACTCGTAGACGACGTACTTGATGAGCACTTCGATGTTGGCGAAGGAGCCCAGGAGCATCTCGGCGATCTTCTGCTTGTTGCTCGTGGAGATCTGCCCGGAGAAGTACATCGCGTCGGTGGCGCCCGTCTCCCACAGGTAGTGGTTGAGCACGGACACGGCCTTGGAGGCCAGCACGCTGGCGGGCTGCTCCGGGTCCGTCAGCGTCTCCTGGTCCGCCACCAGCGCGATGCCGCCGATGGTGATGGCCGTGATGTAGCCAATGGTCGACTGCTTGTCCTTCTTGAAGTTGAAGCCTTGGACGACGTCCATGTCGCGCGAGAAAGTAGGCATGTCTGACTCCTGAATGGGTGGGACAGCGGGGGGGGAACGAGGACTAGCCGAGCCGCGACTCGAGCATGAGCTCGACGTTGAGGCCCTCGAACTGGATGTGCGGCAGCACGGCGACGCGGCAGTCGTACCAGCCGATTTCGCCCGTGCGCTGGATGACCTCCACGTTGGTGGCCTTGAACGGGAAGCGGCGCACCGTCAGGTCATCCGGGCTGGCCACCGTGGTGACGTAGCCGGACAGCCACGCGTCCAGCTGGTTCTGGATGTACGGCGCGTCGGCGGTGGTGCCGATGTTGTCGCGCATGATGCACTTGATGTAGTGCGCCAGGCGGGTGATGGAGAACGTGTACGCCATGTTCGTGACGAGCTGCGAGTTCTCCGAGTCCTTCGGGTCCTTGAAGCGCTTGGAGACCTTGGCGGACTGGGTGCTGAAGAACGTCGCCTCGCTGGAGCCCTTGCGGTACACGAGCGGCATGAAGCCGCAGCGCGCGAACTCGTACTCGCGATAGTCCGGGATGGCGATCTCCACCGGCGGCTTGATCTCCTCCTGGCCGCGCAGGAAGAACGTGTCCACGGGCAGGCCGGTGATGAGGCCGCCGCCCTTGGGGCCGCGGATGGACTGGCACCAGCCGGAGATCTCGAACGCCTTCACCATGTTGCGGGCGAAGAGGATGGACGAGTTGCCCCACAGGTACCTGTTGGAGTCGCCCGACGCGTCCTCGGTGAAGTGCAGGTCGTCACACGGGTTCTTGTCCGGATGCCAGGGCAGGCGCAGCACGTAGCGCGGGAAGGTCAGGCCCAGATACGCGGCCTCCTCGCTGTCGCGCAGGGCGTTCCACTTGCCGTAGCGCGGGTGGGCGAGCGCGCCCTCCAGGTCCTTGATGGCCTCCATCTCCTCGACCTTGTCGCAGCCGAAGAACTTGGGGCTGACGGCGGCGACGAACGGGCAGTGCGCGGCGTTGGCCACCTTGCCCATGGACTGCAGCCACTTGATGTCGCCCGGCGTGGAGGAGAACTCGTAGAGGCCAATCATGGCGCCGAAGGGACGGCCGCCGTACTGGTCGTACTCCTGGATGTAGACCTTGTTGAACAAGGAGCCCGCGAAGACGTCCGCGGAGTTGTTCTCGAAGTCCTGGCCCAGCTCGTCCCGGCCCGCGTCCAGCAGGTCGATGGCGATGTTGGCCTTGAAGTTGGTGTGGGAGACCAGGTCCTCCAGACCGCGCCACGCCGACTCCATCTGCTGGAAGCGCTCGTGGTGGAGGATTTCGTTCATCTGGTCGTCAATCATCGAGTCGATGCGGCTGATGACGTCCAGCACCTTGCCCTTGTCGAAGCGCACCGCGTCGCCGGCATCCGTCTCCGCGGGGGGGACGTTCTGCACGAGCGCGGCCAGCGCCGACATGAAGCGCGCCTCGATGGTGACTTCCTTCTCGTCGAGGGCGGGGACGAACTTCTCGGAGATCATCGGCTTGGCGTCCGAGGGACGCTCCAGCCGGACGCTCTTGAACAACCCAGGCAGATAAGAGGTTTCAGCCATGACGTTTACCTTGATGGGAAAGGATGGAGTGGAAGTCCGCTCACGCCTTCACGGTGGCGGGCTCGGTGACGGTGGCGGGCGCGGTCGCCGGAGCGCCATTCGCCGCGGGCGAGGCGTTGGCGGCCATGGCGGGCTTGGCGGGCAGGCGCAGCGACTCGTACTCCTTGAGCTCCGCGAGCACGGCCTTGAGCGCGTCCTTGTTGGAGAACAGCTCGTAGACCAGGTTGCGCAGGGCCTTCTGGTTGTCGATGCTGGACTGCATCTCCATCAGCAGCTTCTTGAGCAGCCGAAGCGCCTTGAGCTTGGGGACGTGGTTGACGATTTCGTCCGGGTGGAAGGACTTCATCCGGTCGACGGGCAGCTCGACGTCCAGGTCGGCCTCCACATCCGGGTTGATGCGGTTGGGCACCTGGAAGCGCAGCGACATCTTCATGTCGCGCATCAGCTCGTCCAGGTTCTTGCCGTTGACGGAGCGCAGCTTGCGCGCGTCGAGGTCCGACTTGCGGTCCTCCGAAGAACCCAGCGAGAAGTCCCCCAGCATCAGCAGGCGGAGCGGCAGGTTCACCGTCTCCTGCTCACCGTTGATGGTGGTCCGGTACGTGAGCGTGATGCGAGACTTTGGCAACTGTTCCTGAATTGACATGGCGACGTTACTCCTCTTCGGTGAAAAGCCTCTCTGCCCCCCGAGACCTCGGGGTCCTGCGTGTCACTGCGGAGACGGGCGGCGAGCCGCGGTGTCTCCGTTGAACAAGACGACCTGCTGCGGTTGCTCGGGCCCGCCGATGATGGGCTCGTAGCCGAGGTGGCTGGTGTCCTCGACGCGCGCGTGGCCGTGCTGGTCTCGAATCACCAGCGCCACGGTGAGGAACACGGGGGTGTCGATGAGGTGCGGCAGCACGCGCGAGCGCAGCCGGCGGCGCGCTTCGATGGCCCAGGGACTGCCCGTGCCGCAGATGGACTCATCCAGGTAGAGCCAGGCTTCCATTCCACCGGTGGGGACGGTGGCGAAGCCGCCCATGGCGGTGCCATCTCCCAATGCCGCGCCGCCCAGCCGCACGCCCTTGGTGTCGATGCGCTGGCGCCGGGTGGCGCGGCGCACGCGGACCTCCGCCTCCGGATACGCCTGCGAGAACAGCCAGTGCAGCGTGGAGGGACAGGACGGACGCAGGAGGCGCAGGCGGTGCGCGGTGGCGTGGTCCCAGCCGGGGAGCAGGGAGCCGTCCCGCTCCGGGAAGAGGCCCGCGAAGCGCGCGCGCAGGAGCAGGTGGTCGAAGTAGCCCAGGAAGCTCTCCATGGCGTCGTGCTCCAGCGACTCCATGGCCTTGAGGAAGAAGGACGGCAGCGGCGACTGCACGCTGAGCAGGCCCAGGTTGACGGTGATGACGGCGCGGCGCGGATGGCGGATGAACTCCACCGAGTGGATGAGCTGCGGGGCGTGCACGGTGCCCCGGTGACTCCTCAGCTCCACGTCGTCCGGGCCATAGCCCTCCTTGGCCAGCAGGTCGACCAGGGCGGGCATGTCGAAGGCACCAGCGCGCTCGCGGATGCGCTCCTCGACGGTGGGCTCTCCCCGGGAGCCCGAGGAGCGAGGCGAGGCGTCGGTCATGGCGTCAGTCCTCCTCTCCAGATGAGTCGCCCGAGGGCAGGGTCAGGAACGCGTCCAGGTCCACGCGGTAGAGCTGCTCCAGGGCGCGCATGGGCAGCGACTCGCTCTCATGCAGATATGGTTCCAACGCGTGCGCGTGGCTGGTGAGGCCGGCGAAGAAGCGCGTGAAGAGCGACGGCAGGTAGATGCGCGGGTCGAAGCGCTCCACGGTGGCCATCACATCCGCGGCCACCACGCCCGCCTTGGGCATGGCGCCTTCCTGGACCAGCTGGTCGAAGGCCTCCAGCTTGCGGATGAGCAGCGCGAGCGGCGCGGAGATGGGCACGCCCGGAACCGAGGGCGTCGGGGCCGCCGTCGGCGTGGCGCGAGCCGCGGCGTCTGGCTTCGACGCGGGGGCTTCGTCGGGCCTGGGCTCGGACCTGGCGGCGGCGGGCGCCTCGGTGGGGGGGGCGACGGGCGCGGCCGGGGCGGGCGCGGGGAGTGTCTCGAGGTGGCGGCGCAGCCAATGCGCCAGGTTGCGGAAGGGCTCCTCGCAGCCGTTCTTGGGCAGGGCGCCGGGAATCGCGGCGAGGAGGGGCTCGGCCAGGGGCAGCGCCTCTTCGATGGGCGCGCGAGTCTCGGCTTCGCACCAGCGCTTCCACGTCGCGTCCTGCTTCTTCTCGTGGTGGGCGATGTGCTTGATGATGGACCGCAGCAGCCAGCGCAGGCCGCTCTCCAGGAAGATGTCGCGCTTGGCCACGGGGCCGAACGCATCCCGGCTGACGGTGAGGACCTGGAGGAGGGAGCGGAACAGGCCCGGCATCGCGCGCAGGCCGTGCTCCTGGAAGGAACCGAAGAGGTAGGGGCCGACGAGCCGCGTGTCGTGCATGCCCTCTCTCAGCAGGGCCTCCGCGCTCCGGGCGGCGGTGGCGTAGTCGCCTCCCGCCACGGCCTCCGTGACGGCTTCCACGCGAGGGTCCGGCTCGGCATCCGCCGGTGTCTCGGGGGGCGCGCCCTCCAGGGGCTCTTCCAGGTAGGTGCCGTCGTAGGGCGGCACGCTGAGGGCCGCGTCAGCCATTGATGATCTTCACCTGTCCGGGGGAGACGACCTGGATGACGCCGCCGTACGAGCACATCAGCTTGGAGTTGCTGTCGAGCGCGGGCATGTTGCCCACCATCACCTTGGGACAGCCGGGCACCCACGGCGCCGCGGTGGCGGGGACGCAGGGCATGGGCGTGAGGACCCCCAGGGCCGCGGCGGTGGCGGCGGCCACGGTGGGGTTCGCGAGCGACTGGCACATCCCGAAGGGCGGGATGTTCGCGATGGGCTTGTTGTCGAGGATGTTCGCCGCGGGCACCGGCCCCATGACCTTGCTGGTCGGTGGCACCACCAGCGACGAGGGCGCGACGCCGAAGCTGCACTGCAGCACCGCCCCCATGACGACCTGGGCTCCCATGCGAGCACCTCGTGGGCATCGCGGGCTCCCCCATTGGAGCACCGCGCGCTGATCCACGGCATTGCGTGGGGCGTGCCAGCGCTCGGGTGGGGGCGGCTCCCCTCTGGACTTCAGGGGGGAGGAGGTGGGGGCGTTGGCGGGGTGCGTCGCCTGGGAACGCGGGCGCGTCCGGGCTGTACGCGTCTGGACACTCGCTAGCGGGAGCCGGGGCGCTCGTCGTCGCCGGCGCCGCGGACGCTCTCCTGGGCGCGCTCCCTCACCGCGGTGAGGGCCTGGAACAGCGGATCGGTGGACTTCTGGTGCAGCGCGCCCGTGGCGTACTGGGCGCGGCACCAGGCCTCGTCGACGCGTCCTTCCTTGTCCCGGTGCGGCAGGAGCGGAAAGAGCTCGGTGCGATCAGGAAGGTGCTCGGCGCCCAGTCGGAGCTCCAGGTGGTGGCGGAGCGCCTGGCGGCGGGGGCTGGCTTCGCGCTCGAAGTGCTCCTTCTCCTCGGCGCCGGTGAAGACGAGCAGCACGTGCTTGGACTGGCCCGGCGTGCCTCCCGAGGGCACGGAGGTGACGCAGGCCCCCGAGACGAAGGGGAGGTCCGCGAGCGCCTCGACGACCTCGGAGGAGGGATAGACGCGGCCCGAGCGCCGGGCGTCACGCGTCCCCGCGAAGAGGTACTGCTCCCCCTGGCGCGCGAGGATGACGTAGCCCGGGGGCCGCCCCTTGTCGGGCAGCGGGGTGAACACCCCTGTATCACTCGCGGCCTCCTGACCGCTGAGGTTGAGGTCCTTGAGGGCCCAGGCCCGCCCTGGCGCGGGGGCGATGCCCGTGTGCAGCTCCTCCGTGTGCCGCCGCGACACGAGCACCGCGCCTCCCTCCGCCGCGTCGATGAGCACGTGCGTGTGGGGCACCTTGCCCAGCTCGCTCTGCCGGAGCCAGTCCCGCCAGGACTCCCAGTCCAGCGCATCCTCGGCGCCGCGGAACCAGTGGGCCACGCCGCGCAGGGGGCCTCGGTGCGCGCGAGTGAGGGCGGTCCGCAGGGCGGCGCTGACGCCGAGCGTGCGCAGGGGCTGCTCGGTGAGGCGGGTGGGGGCGCGCTCCACGTCGGCGGGCTCCATGTGCAGATACGTCGCGCCTCGGAGCAGGGTGGCGAAGAGGAGCGCGGGCTGGTGCTGGAGGAAGTGCATGCCGGGCGCGGCGAAGAGGTCGCCGGTGCCCAGGCCGTAGGTGAGCAGCCCGTCTCGCAGCGCGCCGGTCCACGCGCGCTCGGCGGAGAGCGGCACGGGCGTCTCCGGAGGAGAGACGAGCGGCGAGAACAGCAGGGCCACCGTGTCGTGGGGCCGGTACGTGTGCGAGGTGAAGGACGGCGCCGCGTCGCCTCGGGAGCGCAGGAGGAGCGGCTCGAAGCCCTTGAGCAGCGGGACTTGATGGGGCTCGGTGGAGAGGTGCTGGGGCTCCAGCAGCGCGAGCCGGCGGGACAGGAACAGGGTGCCGGTGGGGGGCAGCACGCTGATGCACGCGCCCAGCTTCAGCGAGGCCATCATCGACACGAGCAGTTCGGGCCCCAGCGCATGGACGAGCGCGACCTTCGCACCCGGCTTGACACCCTGCGCCGCCCACTCGGTGGCCCGGCGGGAGGCGCGGTCGCCGAGCTCCCGGTAGGTCAGTGGCAGCCATCCCCGCGCGGCGTCCCAGGCGCGGAAGGCCGGCGCGGTGGAGTCGGCGTGGCGGACGGTCAGGTCATGAAAGAAGTCGTAATGCTGGCCCGGGCGGCTCTTGGGCGTCGCGGCGCCTCGGCCCGCGTGGTGCTGCGCGAGCGCGGCGATGAAGCCCTCGGGGTCGCTCCAGCTCTCCCGGAGCCAGGAGGGCAGCCCTCCGTCTGAAGGGGCGGTGTCGTTCTGGCGGAGGAGGATGTCCCGGAGGTCGAAGGGCATGAGGGCTTTCTCCCGCCGAGTCTATGCGACGGGTGGACATGTGCGTCCACCTGCTCAGGCAAGAGTCGGGCCGAAGTCCCGGCAAGGTTTCCGGGGGCGCGTGGGTGGTGGATATCCACTACGTCTCGCAATGCCTCTCCAGACAGGGGCTGTGGGGGAAAACCCTGTCGTCGCGAGGGATTGAGTCGGTGTGGAGGGATTGGCCTATGCTGTCTTGCATGATCATCGCCATTCCCCGTGAAACAGTGCCGGGCGAACGGCGGGTCGCGCTCGTGGCGGAGAGCGTGAAACGCCTCGTCGGCAAGAAGCACGAAGTGGTGGTCGAGAGTGGTGCGGGCCAGGGCGCGGAGTGCTCCGACGAGGAGTTCCGTGCCGTGGGTGCGCGCATCGAGTCGAGCGCGGAGGCTGTCTATGCCGCGGCCGATGTGCTGCTCAAGATCCAGCCGCCGGACGCGGCGGAGGTGGAGCGGCTCAAGGCGGACTCGGTGTTGGTGAGCCTGGCCTATCCCATGTCGAACCCGAAGCTGGCGAAGGAGATTGCGCGGCGCAAGGTGACGCTCCTGGCCACGGACATGATTCCGCGCACGACGCTGGCGCAGATGATGGACGTGCTCAGCTCGCAGGCCACCATCGCGGGCTATCGCGCGGTGCTGCTGGCGGCGGAGGGGCTGCCCCGGTTGTTCCCCATGCTGATGACGGCGGCCGGCACCATTCCTCCCGCGAAGGTGCTGGTGCTGGGCGCGGGCGTCGCGGGCCTGCAGGCCATCGCCACGGCGCGCCGGCTGGGCGCGGTGGTGGAGGCGTACGACGTGCGCAAGGTGGTGAAGGAGCAGGTGGAGAGCCTGGGCGCGCGCTTCGTCAACATCGACATCGAGGACGCCGCGGGCTCCGGAGGCTACGCGAAGGAGTTGAGCGACGAGGCCAAGCGCAAGCAGGCCGAGGTGCTCGCGACACACGTGGCGAAGTCGGACGCGGTCATCACCACGGCGCTGGTGCCCGGGCGGCGCGCGCCGGTGCTGCTGCCCGCGGACATGGTGCGGCGGATGAAGAGCGGCTCGGTGGTGGTGGACATCGCCGCCGAGCAAGGGGGCAACTGTGAGCTGACGAGGCCCGGGGAGCGCTACCGCACGGAGACAGGAGTCACCGTCATCGGGGAGCGCAACCTGCCCAGTCAGCTCGCGGTGCATGCCAGCGCGATGTACTCGCGCAACATGGAGAAGCTGCTCGGGCACGTCACCGACAAGGACGGCGTGCTCAAGCTGGATGTCTCGGATGAAATCGTGAAGGGCATGCTCATCACCCGTGGCGGGGACGTCGTCCACCCGGCCGTGGCGGATGTGGCCATGAGGGAGGGGTGACATGTCTCTGACGCTCATCTTCGGCCTGTACGTCTTCTTCCTGGCGGCCTTCACCGGCTACCAGGTCATCTCCAAGGTGCCTCACCTGTTGCATACGCCGCTGATGGCTTTCACCAACGCCATCTCCGGAATCTCCCTGGTGGGCTCGCTGCTCGCGGCGGGCGGACACTTCGGGACCTTGTCGACGGCGCTGGGCGCGGTGGCGGTGCTCGCCGCGAGCATCAACGTCATCGGCGGGTTCCTCATCACCGACCGCATGCTGCGGATGTTCAAGAAGAAGGGAGGCGCGCGATGACCGCCGCCCAGCCGCAGGTCGCGCAGGCCGTCATCGGGGCGCTCTCCACGACGGAGACCTTCGTCCAGCTCCTCTACCTCACCGCCTCCATCCTCTTCGTCCTGGGCCTGAAGGACCTGGGCGACGCACAGACGGCGCGCCGGGGTGTGCTGCTGGCGGAGATAGGCATGGTGGCCGCCGTCGCCGGCACGCTGCTGTTCGGCGTGGACAAGGGCATCATCGTGCGGTGGGAGTGGATTGTCGTGGCGCTCCTCATCGGCACGGGCGTGGGCACGGCCATGGGCCTGTGGATTCCCATGACGAAGATGCCGGAGCGCATCGCGCTGTCGCACGCCTTCGGTGGACTCGCCGTGGCGTTGGTCGGCGTCGTCGAATACCTGAACCACGGCGGCCCGCAGATGGGGACGCTGCACATCACCGCCACGGGGCTCGAGGTCGCGCTGGGCGCGCTGACCTTCACCGGCAGCTTGATGGCGTTCGGAAAGCTGCAGGGCTTCATCACCGGACGGCCCGTCACCTATCCGCTGCAGAACCTGTCGAACCTGGCGATGATTGTCGGCACGCTGGGGCTCATCGGCCTGCTGGTCTATTCGCCGGGGGCCTCCTGGGCCTTCTACGCGGTGGCCACGCTGGGCGTGCTGCTGGGGGTGTTGCTGGTGCTCCCCATCGGCGGCGCGGACATGCCGGTGGTCATCTGCTTGCTCAACTCCTACGCGGGCCTGGCGGCCTCGGCCACGGGGTTCGCGCTGGACAACAACGTGCTCATCATCTGCGGCGCGCTGGACGGCTTCTCCGGCTTCCTGCTCGGCATGATGATGTCCAAGGCGATGAACCGCTCGTTCTCCAACGTGCTGTTCGGCGCGTTCGGCGCGGCGCCCGAAGGCAAGGCCGTCACGGAAGGCGCGGCCCCGTCGGGTCCGGCGCCGAACGTGGGCAGCGTGGAGGAGGCCGCGGAGGTGCTGCGCGCGGCGCGCTCCGTCATCGTCGTGCCGGGCTACGGCATGGCCGTGTCGCAGGCGCAGCACGCGGTCAGGGACCTGGCCAATGTCCTCGCGGCCAACGGCTGTGACGTGCGCTACGCCATCCACCCGGTGGCGGGCCGCATGCCCGGGCACATGAACGTGCTGCTCGCGGAAGCCAACGTCCCGTATGACCACCTGTTCGACCTGGACGTCATCAACGACGACTTCACCGCCACCGACGTGGCGCTCGTAGTGGGAGCCAACGACGTCGTGAATCCCGCCGCGCGCTCCAACCAGAGCAGCCCCATCTACGGCATGCCCATCCTCTCCGCCGACATGGCGAAGACGTGTGTCGTGCTCAAGCGCTCACTCAACGCGGGCTTCGCCGGCATCGAGAACGAGCTCTTCGTGCGCTCCAACACGATGATGGTGCTGGGCGACGCGAAGAAGACGCTGATGCAGTTCACCTCCGCCCTCAAGGAATAGCCCTCACCAGCAGAGCGGATGTCACCCACTGCTGTTATTGTGGCTTGTGACGACGCGCCTGTGACCCAGGCGCGCGTGGAGGTCATTCTCCGCGCAGGTGGTTGGGTGTGTGGTGGTGTGTCTTTCCGACACGATTGAGAATGGAGATATCCACCCGGGATGACTCACGGGTGTGGACCCTGGCCACCTTCGCGCAGAGACTCGCCGTTGACGAAATCGCGCGTCGGCATTCCATTGATGGGGTTCGGTTGGTGGTGGGGCAGGGTGGACGCAAGGAGTGGGCGAATGGTCGGCGACTCACGGGATGGAAAACTCCCTCCAGGAGGGGAGCCCATGACGGGTTCCCCGGAGCCGGATGGCGGAGGCACTCCCGTGTTCGGTGGTGTGTCGGACGCTGAGCTGGATGTCTTCGTTGGCCAGCTGCGCACGGACAAGAACCCGCGGGCCCCCGCGGCGGCGGCGTCCTCGCGGGCTCGCGGTGACGTGCACGGAGATCGGCTGCACAAGGGGGTGCGCCGCTCCCTGGTGTCGTCCGTGTTGGCGGAGGAGGCCCCCGCGCAGGCGCGGCCTCCCGAGGAGAAGCACGCCTGGTTCGTCGTCCTGGGCGCGGGCTCGGTGGGGCCTCTCGACGCGCAGGCCCTCAAGGGACATTGGGACCGGGGAGAGCTCGGGCCGGACTCGCTGTGCTGGCGCGTGGGGTTCGCCGCGTGGCTGCCCTTGGGGCAGGTGCCGGAGCTGATCGAGACATTCGCGCCGTTGCCCCTGGAGCTGAGCGCCGCGGTGGATGCGGCCTTGAGCGCGCTGGCGGACGGGCCTGACCTCTCGCCGATGGTGCCCATGGCGACGGGCTCGGCCGCGCCGGCGCTGATCGCCGCGGCGTCCTCCGTGAGTGTTCCGGTGGACCCCGTGGGCGCGCATGCGGTGCTCGCGGAGGTCACCGCCGCTTCGGAGCAAGTCGAGGCCCGTTGGCGGCTGAGCGGCTGGTGGTTCACCCTGGCCGGTGGGGTCGCGGGCGGCGTGACGGTCGCCCTGGTCATGGGGTTGATGGGGGGGTGGAGCGGAATCTCCGCGGTGCTGGCTCGGAAGAAGGACGTGGCGCCCGTCGCCGCGAGCCCCAGCCCGGTGGAGGCTGCTCCCGTCGTGAGTCCTCCGCCCGTGGCCGCGGCTCCGGTGACTCCCGCGCCCGTCGCGGCGACGTCACCCGCGGCGGTGGTGGTTCCCGTCGAAGCTCCGGCCCCCGCCGTGGAGAAGCGCGCGACTGAAGGCTCCGGCGTGGCGGGGGCGGGGGGCGGTGCGTCGCCCGCGGTGACGAGTCCCGCGCGTCCGTCCCTCACGGGGGTGGCGACGGTGGAGCGGGGCGGTGCGCTGCCCGTGTTGTCGGCCTCCGGTGGAGGGCTTGGGACGTCCCTGGTGGGCACGTCGTCCACGTCTCGTGTCGCGCGCGATGTGGAGTCCGCGCCCGCCGCGGCCGTCGCCGCGCGGGTGCCCGAGCTCAAGCTGGGGTCCAGCAAGAAGCCCGCGTCGCCGCCTGCGCCCACGATGGCTCCGGCGAGTGCGGAGCCCGCGAAGCCGGCCTCCGACGATGACCTGGGGCTCGACGAGGACTTCGACCGGGAGCTGTCGGGGCCTGTCGCGGGCTCGGGCAAGCGAGAGGGCCCCCGGAATGTGTACGTGCCTCCCGTGGCGCCCATCCAGAATCCTCGCGTGACGCTCACGCAGTCGGATGTCTTCGAGGTGGTGCTCGCCAAGAAGGCGGAGGTCACCGCGTGCGCCAACGCCAAGCCGCGTCCCGTGGACGAGGGCACTCGCGTGGTGGTCCGTTGGACCATCCTGCCCAGCGGCGAAGTGGATGAAGTCGTGACGGAGACGGCCTCGCTGAAGGGCACCGCGTTCGCGCGTTGCGTCGAGGGGCGTGTCCGCGCGTGGGTCTTCCCCAAGCACCAGGAGCAAGGGGGCGCCGTGCGCTTCCCGTTCGTCTTCTAGGTCCACCCTCCGGAGCGCTCATGCCTGCCTACGTCGTCGTCGAGGTCTCGGTGCATGACGTCCAGACGTATGAGCGCTACAAGCAGCTCGCGCCGCCCTCCATCGCGCTCTACGGCGGGCGCTATCTCGTGCGCGGCGGGGCCACCGAGGCGCTCGAGGGGACGTGGCAGCCTCCGCGCTTCGTGCTGCTCGAGTTCCCCACCGTCGCACACGCTCGCGACTGGTGGAGCTCTCCCGAGTACGCCGCCGCCAAGGCCCTGCGCCATGCCAGCGCGCACACGATGATGTTGTTGATGGATGGACTCCCCGGGGAGGACCGGCACGCCGGGGTGTCGACTGGCGCCAATGGGGCCTCCGCGTCGCCCTGAGCGAGTGCGCTCGACCGGAGCCCGCGATGGAACCCGAGTAGCCTTGTCGTGGGCTGGGGCATCGCGCTCGCATTCCGCGAGGAAGGGCTCGGCCAGGGCTGGAGCGCCATGTCGTCCCTCGAGCATCTCTCGCGCCGCTGTCTCCTCCTGCTGTGTGTGCTGGCCGTCGCTTGCGGAGAGGAGGACAGGCCGCCGCGGGACGAGGACATCCTGAGCCGACTGTTGGCCATCCCGGGGCTCACCGTCCGCGAGGAGCCCGTGGGACCGGGGATTCCCCCGGACCACCGGTTCTTCGTCATGGAGTTCGACCAGCCCGCGGACCATGCGCAGCCAGAGGGGCAGCGCTTCCGCCAGAAGCTGACGCTGCTGCACGCCTCGAGCGCGCGGCCCATGGTGCTCTACACCAGTGGCTACTTCGTCTCCACGCAGCCCTCGCGGCGCGAGCCCACGCAGTGGCTGGAGGCCAATCAGCTCTCCATCGAGCACCGCTTCTTCGGAACGAGCAGGCCCGCTCCCGCGGACTGGAGCCAGCTCACCATCCGCCAGTCCGCGGATGACTTCCACCGCATCGTGGAAGCCTTCAAGCCGCTGTATCCGGCTCGATGGATCTCCACGGGCGCGAGCAAGGGCGGCGAGACGATGGTGTTCTTCCGTCGCTTCTACCCGGGCGACGTGGCGGGGACGGTGGCGTATGTCGCGCCGCTCGCGCGCTTCGATGATGACCGCTTCATCGCCTTCCAGGAGTCCGTGGGCGCGGCGTCGTGCCGCGAGCGGCTGAAGTCCTTCCAGCACGCGGCGCTGGACAATCGCGCGGCCCTCCTCGCGGAGCTGGACACGCGGGCCACGCGGCGCGGCCTCACGTTCAACCACCTGGGGAAGGACGTCGCGCTGGAGCACGCCATCATCGAGCACTACTTCTACTTCTGGCAGTACGAGTCCCAGTCGCGCTGCGGCACCGTGCCGACGCCGTCCGCTTCCGCCACCGTGCTCATGGACGAGCTGGACGGGCTCGTCGACATGGGCAGCTTCTCCGACAGCCAGGTGGAAGCCTATGGCCCCTACAACTACCAGGCCGCCGTGGAGCTGGGCTACCCACGGCCCTTCGAGACGCACCTGGCCGGCCGCCTCCAGTTTCCTGGCACTGACGTCCCCCAGGCCTACGCGCCGCGCGGTGTCCCCACGACCTTCCAGCCGGGCTCGATGCCAGACATCCAGGACTGGGTCTCCCGGGAAGGGGAGCGCCTGATGTTCGTCTATGGCGGGAACGACCCGTGGTCCGCCGCGCCGTACACACTGGGGGGCGCGCGCGACTCCGTCCTCTACACCGTGCCGGGCGGCAACCACGGCGCGCGGCTGGCGCTGCTCCCGGAGGCCCAACGCAACGAGGCCCGCGCCCTCCTTCGTCAGTGGGCTGACTTGGAGTTCGGGGCCTCGGAACTGCGAACGTCAAACAGGTGGCTGGAGCCCGAAGGCGAGGAGTGGGGTCCCCGCCTCGGGCGTCCGCGGTCGCGCTAGTTCACGCCGACGGCGGTCCAGCTCTCCTTCACCTTCGCCAGCTCGGTGGAGTCCGCGCCGTACAGGTCCGTGGCCGCCTTGATGGTGGCCTCGCGCGCCTGGGCGAACGTGGTGTTCGGCGTCATGTAGTGGGCCAGGGCGCGGTAGTAGATCTTCAGGCCCTTGTCCATGCCGATGCCGTCCTTGACCTCGACCTTGGACGTGCGGTTCGTGCCGCCGTTGGCCAGCAGGTAGAACGCGTTGTTCGCGATGCCGCTGGAGCCGTGCACCTCGGTCTGCTTCGGGTAGTTGCTGTAGTGGTCGATGGAGTACCCGTCCTTGGTCGGGTCGTTCATGTAGCGCAGGCCGTCCTCGCCGCCGTTGCCCGGCGTCCAGGCCGTCTCGCCCACCGTCCAGTTGAACTTCACGTCCGGGTTCTTCGTGGACGCGTACCACTCCACGCCCGCGCCCATGATGTCGCTGAACGCCTCGTTCAGGCCACCCGACTCGTTGCGGTAGATGAGGCCGGCGGTGCGCTCGGTGAGGCCGTGGGTGATTTCATGGCCCGCGATGTCCAGCGCGGTGAGCGGGCCGGACGTCTTCCCGTCGCCGTCGCCGTAGCTCATCTTCGTGCCGTCCCAGAACGCGTTGACGTAGTTGGTCCGAACGTGGACGAAGGAGTTGAGCGCCTCGCCCGCGCCGTCGATGGAGTTGCGGCCCAGCACGTCCTTCATGAAGTCGTACGTCATCGCCGCGCCGTAGTGCGCGTCCACGGCCGCCTTGGTGCGCGCGCCGTCGGTGGCCTCGCCCCAGACGTTGTTGTCGTCGGTGAGCTGCGTCTGGCCCGACGCCGTCTGCTTGTTCATCGCGTCGTAGGTGTTCACGCCCTTGCCGCGCGTGGAGTCCTCGAGCGTGTACTTGCCATCCGGCTTCTTCGTCGTCTCCAGGGCCACCTTGCCGCTGTACAGCGAGGTGTCGTCCACCGTGCCGTTGTTCGGCGTCTCGACCGGCGGCTTGGACTCCTTCGGGGTGATGTTGAGGCTCCAGCCCTTCAGGGTGCCCGTGTCGCGCTTGGCCTTGTCCTCGACGGTCAGCGTCCACTCGCCCTTGGTGGACTCACCGGCGAACTCGCTCAGGTCGAAGGAGCCCTTCACGTCGTCGGTGCCGCCGCCCGTGCGGTTGTGCACCACGGCGCTCTTGCCGGAGGGGCTGGTCAGCGTGACCTTCAGGTCGCCCTTGAACGTGTGGGCGATGTCCAGGTCCAGCTTCAGCTTCTCGACGTTGCCTTCCTGCGCGACGGTGACCTTGGACGTGACGGTGCTGTTGTCCTTGATCTCCGCGGGCGTGGTGTTCGCCGCGGTGATGTCCGTGGAGCGCTTGGGCAGGGCGCGGTTGGAGCCGTAGAAGCCGCCAATCTCGTTGTAGGACTCGAAGATCTTCCCGGTGTTCGCATCCACCAGGTAGTTCATCTTGCGGGGGCGGTCCTGGCCCTCGATCTGCGACATCTGCACGCGGTAGGCGGAGTGATACTTGCCGGCCTTGTCCTGGTAGATGACCCGCTCGGCGTTCGGCTGCTTGTCCGGCTTCGCGCCGAACTCCTTGCGCGCGATGTCGATGGCGGACTGGGTGTTCAGCTTGGGCAGCTCACGGCCCAGGCCCGCGGGGACCGTGGACTGCTCGCCCGTGACGCTCGACACCTTGCCGTCCTTGTCGAGGTGCGTGACGACCTGCTCACCGAAGACCTTCACGCCCTCGTGGACGCGGTCCAGGCGGACGTGCGTCATGCCGAGCGCGTCGCGCTCCACGTTGGCCGGGACGAAGGTCGTGGGCTGGGGCAGCAGCGTCTGCGCGCCCTTCAGCGGGTTGAGGTGCGACAGCGACGTCTGGACGGCGTTCTGCGCTTCCTTGCTGCCGAGCGCCAGCCGACCCGCACCCACCGGGGCCTGCGTGAGCGTCTTCTCGGCACGCGCCAGCTCCGACGTGCGCGTCCCGGAGCTGAAGCCATCCTTGATCGTCAGCGGGGCGGAGGCGGACTTCGCCGTGTTCTTCGGGGTCTCGTTGGTGGAACGAACGGCGACGGGCTTGGTGTCGAGGCGACGAATGCTCATTCGAAGATCACTCTCTGGCTACGAGGGGGGACAAGAGGATTGTCGACACGGTGTGACGCGGAGTTGCCGGAGACGTGCCGCATCGCACCAGCTTGGGCCTTTTTGACGCGTTTTTTCGGGTGTTTCAGTGTTTCGACGGGCGGATCGACACAGAGCGTGCTGTCGCAATCCGCTTTCCGTGGACTCGCGCCAGGGCGTGGAGAGGCGTGTCCGGCCACATTTCCGTGTATTTTCCCGGCAGTTTTCCACCCGCCCCGACGGGAGAAATGGGGGCGGGACGCGGGTCAATACGGACGCAGGGGCCTGTCTGACTCGACGTTGACGACCTGGGTGTCCGCCAGGTGGTCGTGAAGACAGCGGTGGTCTTCCCGGAAGATGAACAATGCGTCGACAAGGCCAAACACACCCGTCACCTGGCTCAACCAGACAGGCAGCAGGTTGCGGAGCAGTGCCAGTCTCACGATGGTGATGGGCTGCCCGTTCATCCGGATCACTCGGATGCCTCGCCACCGCTTGCCCAGGCTCTGCCCCGTCTTCACCACCATGGCGATCTGGATGCCCAGCGTCACCACGAGGACGAGGAGGGGCGAGAGGAGCAGGAAGACGCCAAAGTCATCCGGGCCCTCCTTCGCGGAGTCGCTGAAGGCGATGATGGGCATGATGATGCCGCCGAGCAGCGGGAGGGTGACGAACAAGGAGTCGACCAGGTTGGCCCAGAAGCGGTCGCGTCGGCTGGCGAGTGCCGGGAGCGCCTTGTTCAGGCAGGGCCCACAGTAGGAACGTCCATCCCTGCCACGGCGGCGGCAATCGACGCAGATGAACGTGCCACAGCGTTGGCAGATGCCCGTGGCCAGGACCTCGGGGTGGAGCGGGCAGTGCGCCTGGGGGACGGACTCGGTTTCAGAGGAAGGCGGAAGAGGCATGGCTGCGTTCGGGGCGGCCCTGGGCCGGACGCTCCCATCAGTAGGGCCGCCACGCCCGAGGGGTCAAGCGTGTCTCGAGCTCTCGTCCGACGAGGCGTAGACGACCTGGGTGCCCGCGATGAGGTCGTGGAGACAGCGCCGGTCCTCGCGAAAGATGAAGAGCGTGTCGAGGATGCCCGTCACACCGAGCGTCAGTTGGCTCACGCCGTGGGGAATCAGGTTGCGGACGAGAAGCAGGACCCCGAGGGAGACGGGGCTCCCATCCATGCGGACCACCTTGATGCCGCGCCAGCGCTTGCCCAGGCTCTGCCCCGTGCGCGCGACGCCGAACAGCTGGGCGACGAGCACCCCGAGGGTGATGAGGAGGGCGAAGGAGACCCAGATGGGAGAGAACCCCGTCTTCCTCGCGGAGGCGAGGCCTTGGCCGACGCCCGCGAAGAACAAGGGCGCGCTGATGATGAAGGCGTCGAACAGGGTGGCGAGGAGCCGGTCTCCCCGGCTCGCGAGCGTCACGAATTCGGGGCCCCTGCCCAGACAGGACTGGCAGTAGGACAGCAGGTCGGGGCCCCGGCGGACGCACTGGTCGCAGGCGAAGTTGCCACAGCGCTCACAGGTGGCGACCGCGGAGGCCGAGGGGTGGAGCGGACAACGGGCTTCGGTGGACAGCTCTCGCACGTCGGGACGCGGCGCGGACATGGCTGCTCCTTCAGGACGGCCGTTGGATGTCGGAGTGAGGCGGGAGGGACTCAGGCTCCTCCGAAGAAAGACACCTCCAGGACCCGGATAAAGAGGTTGCACGCGGCGTGAAAGAGCGCGGCGCCAATCACGGTGCCGGTGCGCTCGCGCATCCAGCCGAAGAGCAGGGCGGGGAAGAAGACCGACAGGCGCCAGGCCTGGAAGATGGCCAGGTGGCCCAGGGCGAACAGCACGGCCGTCAGCCAGAAGGCCGGGCCCAGCCGCACGCCCAGGAACTTGCGGCCCTGGGGCCAGGCATCCCGCAGGCGCGCCTGGAGATAGCCCCGGTAGAAGAACTCCTCGGGCAGCGCGACGACGAAGAGCTGATCCACCACCCACTCCCCGAAGCGCGAGGGGAGGCGCCATTGGAAGTGGACCTCCCCCCCCAGGGGCGTGAGGTGCCGCGCGACGGCCTCCGGCAGGTGGGGGAGGAGTTCCGCGAACCCGGCGAAGCCCAGGAAGAAGAGGGGGCCGACGATGGCGGAGACGATGAGGAACAGCCGCACGTCCTCTCGCCACGCGCGCGCGGACAGGCCGTAGTCGCGGTAGTCCTCGTCGCGCCAGCGCATGGGGATGAGCGGCAGGTAGAGGAATCCCACCGTCGCCACCAGCTTGGGGATGCTGGTGCCACCAAAGGCGAGGAACGCGGCGATGATGCCGGCGAAACCCACGGCCCAGAGGCCAAGGGCTTCCTGCACGGCGCTGGGGCGCCAAGGGGTCGCCACCGTCTGGGTCATGGTTTGTCCGAGGCGGCGAGGGTCAGCTTCACCTCGCCCATGGGCAGCACCCTGCAACCGCGCCGGGTGCGCTGCACCACCACCGCCACCAGTCGCCCGTCCGAGTCGAACACGGGGCTGCCAGGAGGCAGTGCGAGGGGCACGTCATAGAAGGGCGCCGGGGCGCGAGTGGCCTGGGCCGTCTCCGGCTTCTCGGGGCGGTTGCGAGCGCCGGGGACGACCCCCACCAACCAGTGTCCCTCCAGGCTGTCGCCTTCCTTGAGCAGCCGCACCGGCACCGCGGGGTAGGTGCCGTCCGGAGCGGCGACGACGGCGACCTTGAGCGTCGCGTTGGCGAGCAACACCCGCGCGGGCAGGGCCTGGCCCGCGTGTTCGACGGTGGCCACGCTCAGGCCGACATACTCCTCGCCCACGGACTCCACGGAGGTGAGGACCTGCCCGGCGGTGCCCACGAAGACGCCTGTCGCGGCGCGCCGGGGCCCGAGGATCTTCACCACCGAGCGACGGTGGTGCTCCATCACCCGCTGAAGGTCGGCGCGAGAGGGCCGCCCCGAGTCCGACGCGGCGGCGGGCAAGGCACCAAGGCAGAGGACGAGGGCGAGCGGGAACAGGCGGGACATCGGCGGGCGCGGCAGCCTATCACCGCCGAGCGCGCAGTGCCGCGAGGAAGCGCTCCGCGGGCAGGGTGTTCAGAATCTCGTGCTTGCGTGCCCAGCCTCGTCGCGCGGTGGCCACCGCGAAGGCCAGGTTGGCCAGGTCCTCCTTGCGGTGTGCGTCACAGCTGACCACCAGCTTCACGCCGAGCTGGGTCGCCTTCCGGACGTACTCGGCCTTGATGTCGAGCCGTGCGGGCTTGCCGTTGATCTCCACCGCGACACCGCGCTCGGCGGCGCGTGCGAGCACCTCCTCCATGCGCAGGGGGTAGGGTTCACGGCTCGGCATGAGCCGTCCGGTGGGATGCCCCAGGATGTGCAGGTGCGGATTGTCCAGCGCGGCGAGCACGCGCCGGGTCATCTGGTCCTCGTCCATGCTGTGCCGCACGTGGATGGAGGCGATGACGACCTCCAACTGCTCCAGCACCTTGTCCTCGTAGTCGAGCGCTCCGGACTCGAGGATGTCGACCTCGATGCCCTTGAGGAGCCGGACCTCGGGCACCTTCTCGTTGACGCGGTCGATCTCCTCCCACTGCCGCTGGAGGGCCTCCACCTTGAGGCCCCCCGCGTAGATGGCCGCCTCGCTGTGCTCGGTGATGGTGAGGTACTTCAGGCCGAGCGCCTTCGCGGCGAGCGCCATCTCCTCCAGCGTGTTCCTGCCATCGGACCACGTGGTGTGCGCGTGGACGGCGCCGAGCACGTCCTCCAGGGTGACCAGGTCCGTGGGCAGCTTGTGCGCGAGTGCCGCCTCCACTTCGCCGTTGTCCTCGCGCAGCTCCGGCGGGACGAACTGCATGTCGAGCAGCGCGTAGAGCGCGGCCTCATCCGTCACGAGGAGCTTGGTGCCGTCGTCGCGGTGGACGCCCCACTCGGAGATCTTCAGGCCTCGCTCGTGGGCCAGGCTTCGCAGTCGGATGTGGTGGGCCTTGGAGCCGGTGAAGTGGTGCAGGGCAGTGGCGAAGTCCTCGTCCGGGAGGACGCGCAGGTCCACCTGGAGGTCGCCGGCTTCCATGCGCACGGAGCACTTGCTGTCGCCCTTGCCCAGCACGGCGGCGACGCCGGGCGAGGTGGCCAGCGCATCCAGCACGGGGATGGGGTCCGCGGCGGAGGCGATGATGTCCACGTCCGCCACGGTCTCACCTCGGCGGCGCACGCTGCCACCCAGGCTCGCGCGCACGACGCCGGGCGAGGCGCGCACGCGCTCGAGCAGGGCCTCTGCGATGGGGAGCACGTCGCCCAGCAGCTTGCGCTCGCCCTTCGCGCGCCGGAAGAGGGTGATGCCCTCGAGGATCTTCGCCTGGGACTTCTCGCCGAAGCCCTTCAGCTGGCGCACGCGGCCCTCGCGGGCGGCGCGCTCCAGCTCGTCGATGCTCCCGATGCCCAGCTCCTTCCAGAGCGTGGCGACCTTGCGCGGGCCGAGGTCCGGCAGCTTCATCAGCTCGAGCAGCCCCGGGGGGAACTTCGCCCGCAGCTCCTCGAAGTAGGTCATCCGTCCGGTGGTCACCAGCTCGGTGATCTTCTCGGCGAGCGCGGGGCCGATGCCTGGAAGGCTCTCCAGGCGCCCCTCGGAGACGAGCGGCCCCAGCTCCTGGGTGAGGCCGAGGATGCGGTCCGCGCCCATGTCGTAGGCGCGGGAGCGGAAGCCGTTTTCTCCTTGGAGCTGGAGGAGCAGGGAGATGTCCCGAAGGACCTGGGCAACGGTGGCTTTGTCGACGATGGGCGCGGTCACGTCAGGAGTCACGGAGAGGAAGTTAATGCCCGGGGAACGGGGGTGCAGGCCGCGCCGGGTTGTGGGAAAAAGGCGCGAATGACGAAGATCAAGCTCGGACCGGCGGACTTCGCCGAGAAGGAAATGCGCGGCTACGAAGTGGGCAAGCGCAACGTCTGCATCGCGAAGATTCACGGCCGATACAAGGGCCTTGATGATTGGTGCAACCACGCGGGGTGTCTGCTCTCCGGCGGTCGCATCGAGGACAACATGGTTGTCTGCCCGTGTCATGAGGTCGGGTTCGACATGGATACTGGCCGGAACGAGACCTCCCCAGGGGTCTGTGATGACCAGCCGACAGTGACGGTTGAGGTCCAGGACGGGGCCCTTATCGTCGACCTTCCCTAGAGCCCCTGAGCGCTCGCCACACTGGAGTTACCTTCATGGCACACGACGGACACGACCATGACCACCGTCATGGCGACGGGCACGGGCATGACCACGGCTCCAGCGCCGCCCCCGCCCACGAGAGCGGCACCGGGCCTGCTCACATCCATACACATCGGCACGAGCACGAGCACACCCATCCTCACGAGCACACCCATGCGCATGCGCACGAGCATGACGGGGTGACGCACGCGCATGAGCACACGCACGCTCACGAGCATGGCCATGTCCACGCGCACGAACATGCCCACGAACATGGCGCCGGGGAGGGGCACGGGCACTCTCACGACCATGGGCATGAGCGCGACCACCGGCATGGGCATTCACATGACCAGGGGCACGACCACGCCCATGGGCGCGACCACGTGCATGCGCATGACCATGGTCCCGCGCATGACCACGGCCACTCACATGACCACGGGCATGGGCACGACCACGGTCACTCGCACGACCAGCGGCATGGGCACTCACATGACCACGGGCATGGGCACGACCACGGTCACTCGCACGACCAGCGGCATGGGCACTCACATGACCACGGGCATGGGCACGACCACGGTCACTCGCACGACCAGCGGCATGGGCACTCACATGACCACGGTCATGGGCACGACCACGATCACTCACGCGACCACGGGCACTCGCACGACGACCGGCATGGCCATTCACATGACCACGGTCACTCACATGACCACGGCCACGGCCACTCACATGACCACGGGCACGGTGGGTCGCACGGGGCGGTGCCGCAGGAGCACAAGTCCCGGGCTCCGGTGCACGTCAGTGCGTTCGTGGTGACGTGCTCGGACAGCCGTGACGCCGCGCGTGATGGGAGTGGCAAGGTCCTTCGGGACGGGCTGGAGTCCGCCGGGCACAACATCGCGGGCTATGTCGTCGTGAAGGACGACCCGGAGGCGATTCGCGGCGCGGTCGCCGCGGCCCAGGCCGCGGGGGCTCGGGCACTGCTCTTCACGGGGGGCACGGGCATCGGCCGGCGAGACACCACCGTGGAGACGCTCCGAGCCCTGTTCGAGAAGGAACTGCCTGGCTTCGGCGAGCTGTTCCGGATGTTGTCGTACCGCCAGATCGGGAGCGCGGCGATGATGTCGCGAGCGACCGCGGGCACGTATCAAGGGATGATCATCTTCGCGCTGCCAGGCTCACCCCAGGCCGCGCGCCTCGCGCTCGACGCTCTCATCCTCCCAGAACTGGGTCACGCGGTCCGCGAGCTCACGCGCTAGTCGACATCCGGGAGTTCTTTGTCTGGGGTATTGATACGGTTTTTCTGTGTTGGTGGAGCTTTGAGGATTGACCCACGGGAAATGTTTACGCAGAGTATTCTTTATTCGCTGCTCTGTCGCGAATAGTTCCCGTCGGTAGTCCCCCCAGCAACGCAGACCTCCCGAAAGAGGAGGAGCCCCATGCACATGAAGCGACTGGCTTCGTTGGTGATGATGGTCGGTTGTGTCTCGGCGTACGCGAAGGCGCCGGAGCGAGAGGTGTGGATCACCCTCGGCTCCGATGCCCTGTCGGAGGTGAACGCCGCGTTCATCGTCGCGGGGGCGAAGACGCCGTCGCTCGCGGGGCAGAAGGGCGGAGTGGTCGCGCTCAAGATTCCCGAGTCTCAAATCGACCGGGTCTCGCGGGTCATGCACGACAAGCTCAACCGCTGTGGTGGCTTCCTCTACCACGACACGGAGGCCCAGGCCCTGGCGGAGCTGTCCGCGGGGGGCGCGGCGCTGGTCCCCAGCTCGCTGGCGGTGAACTACACGCTCGACAACGCCCCGGTGGTCAACACGCTGATCTCCGGCATGGCCGAGTCCAACATCCTGGCCAGCATCACCCACCTCTCCAGCTACGCGACGCGCTACTACACCTCCACCACGGGTGTGCAGGCGGCCAACTGGATCAAGAGCCAGTGGGAAGGCTACGCGGGCCCGCGCGCGCAGACCGGCGGCGACGTCACCGTGGAGCTGTTCACTCACGCCGCGTTCGCGCAGCCGTCCGTCATCCTCACCATCCAGGGCACCACCACCCCCTCGGAGATTGTCGTCCTGGGCGGCCACCTGGACTCCACCAACCTCTCGGGCGGCGGAGCCCCGGGCGCGGATGACGACGCGTCCGGTATCGCCACCCTGTCCGAGGTCATCCGCGTCGCCATGGCCACCGGCTACAAGCCGGCCAAGACGGTGAAGTTCATGGCCTACGCCGCCGAGGAAGTGGGTCTGCGCGGCTCCAAGGAGATCGCCGACTCGCACAAGAACTCGGGGGCCAACGTCATCGGCGTGCTCCAGCTGGACATGACGAACTACAAGGGCTCCACCGTCGACATCGCGCTGATGACGGACTTCACCAACGCGGCGCAGAACGCCTTCGTCGGTAACCTCATCAACACGTACGTCTCGGGTGTGACCTGGACGAACTCCTCGTGTGGTTACGGCTGCTCGGACCACGCGTCGTGGAACAGCGCGGGCTTCGCCGCGTCCATGCCCTTCGAGGCGCTGATGGGCCAGCACAACTCCGCCATCCACTCGGCTGATGACACCCTGGCGCGCAGCAACAACACCGCGACGCACGCGCTCAAGTTCGCGAAGATGGCGGGCGCGTACGTGGCGGAGCTGGCCAAGGGCACCGCGACGCTCTCCGACAGCGTGCCGCCCACCGTGGCGCTGACGGCGCCTGCGGATGGCGCCTCCGTGACGGGCACCGTCACGCTGACCGCCAACGCGTCCGACAACACCGGCGTCGGCCGCGTGGACTTCCTGGTGGACGGCAACGTCGTGGGCACGGACAGCACGTCTCCGTATGCGGCGTCGTGGAACTCGGCGGCGGTCGCCAATGGCAGCCACACCGTGGTCGCGAAGGCGTATGACCTCATCGGCAACAACGCCACCAGCACCGCCGCGACGGTGACGAGCAGCAACGCCAGCAGCAACGCCATCTTCGACACGGTGCTGCGCGCCCCGCGCTGCTCCAACGTGTCCAACCAGTGTGACTCCACCACGCTGCTCAACGGCCGCGCGGGCCTGGGGCCCGAGCAGAACGCCCCCAACACCATCAACAACTCGTGCGCGGACGGCGTCTCCGGCGCGTACCACGCCGACGAGTCCAACGACCGCATCAAGGTCTCCACGGTGAGCGGCGCGGCCTTCGCTCCGGGCGAGGTGGTGCGAGTCGAGGCCACTGTCTGGGTCTTCGCCATCCGCCCGGACAAGCTGGACCTCTACTACACGGCCAACGCCAACAGCCCGGTGTGGACGAAGATCGCCACGCTGTCCGCGACGGCGACGGGCCAGCAGACGCTGTCGGCCACGTACACGCTGCCCGCCGGCCAGCTGCAGGCCGTGCGCGCCCGCTTCCGCTACAACGGCAGCGCCGCGCCGTGCGGCACCACGTCGTACGACGACCACGACGACCTGGTGTTCGCGGTCAACCCGTAGTCTCGTAGGATGCCACGCGCCCCTTCCCAGCCGGGAGGGGGCGTTATTCCCGGGACGAAGGCGTCTTGGGAAGCGTGGGCGGCGGGCCGCCGTTCCAGGAACATTTGGGAGCCCCGACGTGACACGCCGTTCGAAGCCGTCCCCAGGACCGAGCCCCCAGGCAGTCGCCTCCCTGCGCGCCCGGCTCGATGCGTTCCTGGCGGCCACGGATGCTCGAGCCCGCATCGGCTTCGACCCCGTGGAGTTCCCCCACCGCTACCAGGACCCTCGCGACATCGAGGTGAGCGCGCTGCTCGCCGCCGCGCTGGCCTATGGGCGCGCGGACCTGTTCCGCCCCAAGGTGGATTCGCTGTTGAGCCGGATGGGCGCCTCGCCCGCCGCGTTCGTCCGTGAGCTGGATGTCCAAGGGGCCAAGGCCTTGTTGGAGGGCTTCGTCTATCGCTTCAACGTGGGCACCGATGTCGCGGTGCTCCTGTTGGGCATGGGGCGCGCGCTGCGGGAGCATGGTGCGCTGGAGACCCTCTTCCTCCAAGGTCTCACCGCGGAAGGGGGGATGCATGCCGCGCTGAGTGCGTTCACCACCGCGCTGCGGCGCGTCCCCATGGCGCCGCTGCGCGCCGCGATGGGGCCGGAGCGGGGGCTGCACCACCTGTTGCCTTCGCCCCTGGGGCCGGGCGCGGCCAAGCGCTTGAACCTCTTCCTGCGGTGGATGGTGCGTGGCCCGGACGCGGTGGACTTCGGCATCTGGAAGCAGGTGTCCCCGTCCGCGCTGGTGATTCCGTTGGACACGCACATCGGGCGCATCTCCGGGCACCTGGGCTTCACGCGACGCACGGACTTGACGTGGCGCACGGCGGAAGAGGTGACGGCCTCGCTGCGCGCGCTCGATGCGGGAGACCCTGTCCGCTACGACTTCGCTCTGTGTCACTATGGAATGAGCGGTGCGTGTCCCTCGACGCCTGTCGCGGAGAACTGCGAGCGGTGCGCGCTGCTGCCCGCCTGTCGAGTGGGACCTGGCGTGGTGGCGGCGGCGACCCGACGGGTCTCCAAAGCCTCGCGACCCCGGGGTGCCTGAGTGTCGGCTGGGGAACGCCGTTGACCGTCGAGTCGGGTGACGATGCAATCGTGCCGGGTGTCTCCGGGTTGTTTTCGTGAGACATCGGGGCCTCCCCGGGCCGAGGAGTGTGATGCGGTGCTCGCGACACTGGTGGCGGTGCCTGCGGCGGTGGCGGTTGAGGTGGAGCGTGGCGTGCGCGCGTCCGGGGCGGGCCAGTCCTGTCATGTGCTGTGTGTGACGGGCGCGGATGTGATTGCCGCTCCGGTCGAGGAAGGGCTGCTCATCACCTGGGATGCGGGGGGCGCGCTGGAGGACGTGCTGGAGGGCGTGCGTCGGCTGCATGCGCTCCGGGTGGCCTCGCGAACGCAGTTGGTGGTGTTGACCTCGCGCGATGACGCGCAGGCGCAAGCGCTGGCGGAGGCGGGCGCGGACGAGTGCGTGGCGTCACCCGGGCAGGGGTGGGGCACTCGGCTGGCGGCGCTGCGCAGGCGGCTGGAGGCGGAGACGGGAGAGCACGACCTGCGCGCGCTGAGGCGCACGAGTGCGTTCCTCCGCAGCGCGCTGGACGCGGTGCCCGAGCCCCTCTTCGTCAAGGACCGTCAGCACCGCTGGGTGGCGATGAACAGCGCGTTCTGCCGGGTGATGGGGCATCCCGCGGAGGCGTTGCTGGGGAGGTCGGACCATGAGTTCGTCCCCGCGCACGAGGCCGACAGCTTCTGGCGCAACGACGAGCAGGTCTTCCGCTCCGGAGTCCCCGACGAGAGCGAGGAGACGCTCACGGACAGGGCGACGGGCATCTCGCGCGTGCTGGTGACGAAGAAGGCCACGTTCAGCGGCTCCGGGGAGACCTTCCTCGTGGGCATCATCCGCGACGTCACCGACCGCAAGCGGCTGGAGTCGCAGCTGCTGCTCGCGGAGCGCATGGCCTCCGTGGGGACGCTGGCGGCGGGGGTGGCGCACGAAATCAACAACCCGCTGGCCTACGTCAGCTCCAACCTCGCGTATGTGAGGGACCTGCTCGCGTTGCCGGCGCTGTCCGAGGAGCAGCTCCCGGAGCTTCGAGAGGTGGTGGCGGAGGCGCTCGATGGCGCGGCGCGGGTCTGCGCCATCGTCCGGGATTTGCGCACGTTCGCGCGCGGGGACGAGGAGCGCCACGGCCCGGTCGACGTGACGCGCGCGGTGGAAGGCGCCCTGCGTCTGGTCCGCAACGAGCTGACGCATCGTGCGCGCGTGGTGTGCACCATGGAGCCGGTGCCGCCTGTCCATGGCAACGAGGTGCGGCTGGGCCAGGTGGTGCTCAACCTGTTGGTGAATGCCCTCCAGGCGCTCCCGCCGAGGCCCGCCGAGGAGAACCGCGTGCGCGTCAGCCTCCGCACGGGGCGCGCCGGGCAGGTGGAGCTGGAGGTCACCGACAACGGGACAGGG
Source organism: Myxococcus stipitatus DSM 14675 (assembly GCF_000331735.1). GTDB lineage: Bacteria > Myxococcota > Myxococcia > Myxococcales > Myxococcaceae > Myxococcus > Myxococcus stipitatus. Next base: position 4,036,701 of record NC_020126.1, read on the forward strand.
ATGACTCCCGAGGTTCAACGGCGCATCTTCGACCCGTTCTTCACCACGAGGCCGGTGGGGGAGGGGACGGGGCTGGGGCTGTCCATCTGCCACACGCTGGTGCTGGCGATGGGCGGCCGCATCGAGGTGAGCAGCGCGCTGGATTGGGGAACCACCTTCCGCGTCGTGCTCCCGGCGCTCTCGGTGGGGACGGTGGCCTCGCCGGAGTCGCCGGTGCTCGGCAGCACCGTGGCGCTGGTGGAGCGTCGCAGGCTGCTGCTCATCGATGACGAGCCCTCCGTGGGCAACTCGGTGACGCGGCTGGTGCGCGACGTGTACGAGGTCCACTCCGTCCAGGACGCGCGCGAAGCCCTGCGGAGGTTGTCCACGGGCGAGCGCTTTGATGCCATCCTGTGTGACCTGATGATGCCGGGCATGAGCGGGATGGACTTCGTGGAAGAGCTGGAGCGACTGGCGCCGGAGCTCGTGCGGCGCACGGGGCTGATGACGGGCGGCGCCTTCACCGCGCAGGCGCGCGAGTTCGTGGGCCGGCACTCGCGGGGGCTGTTGGAGAAGCCCTTCGAGCGCGAGCGCCTGTGTGACTTCGTGGAGCACCTGCTTCCATGAAGCGCGCGACACGGTGGACGCTGTGGGCCGGCCTGCTGGTCGTGCTCGGGGTGGGCCTTTCCCTGGGGGCCGAGTGGTTGCGAGGCCTGTCCTTCGTCGTGCGTGCCGCGGGGCTGGAAGGCTTCGTGCCTCGGGCGGTGGCGGAGTTTCAGCACAGCCCTTTCGAGACGAGCGAGCTTCGCGTGCCCACGCGGCACGGCGACGTCCGCGCGAGGCTCTACCGGCCGCGCGATGTCAGAGGCCACACGGTGGTGCTGACGTCCGGGGTGCATGCGGGCGGCATCGATGAGCCTCGACTGGTGAAGCTGGCCCAGGACCTGGCGACGGGTGGGCAGTGGGTGCTGACGCCGGAGCCGCCCGACCTCCTGCGCTATGAAATCACCCCGCGCATCCCGGATGTCATCGAGGACGCGGCGCTGTGGGTTCTTGGCCGTGAGGAGCTGTCGCCCCAGGGCAAGGTGGACCTGTTCGGCATCAGCTTCTCGGGAGGGCTCTCGGTGGTGGCGGCGGGGCGTCCCGCGCTTCGAGACAAGGTGTCCTCCACGCTCTCCTTCGGGGGGCATGGGGACCTGCCCCGTGTGCTGTCATTCCTGTGCAGCGGCGTGTTGCCGGATGGCTCGCGCCTCGCCCCGCATGACTACGGGGTGGTCATCATCCTGCTCAACGTCGCGGACCGGCTGGTTCCCGCCGAGCAGGTGGAGTCGCTGCGTCAGGGCATCCTCACCTTCCTGCGCGCCTCGCATCAGACGCAGCATGACGGAGCCCTGGCCGAGCGGACCTTCGCCGAGGCACGAGCGCTTCAGGGCCGGATGCCCGAGCCCGCCTCCACGCTGATGGGGTACGTGAACACGCGGAACGTGGCCGTGCTGGGGCCGCTGCTGCTGCCCTTCGTCCAGTCGTTCGCCGCGGACCCGTCGATGTCTCCGGCGCGCTCGCCTCCGCCCTCTTCGCCCGTCTATCTGCTGCACGGCGCGGGCGACACGGTGATTCCCGCCATGGAGTCCGTGCTGCTGGCGGACGTGCTCCGGCCCCACACGCAGGTGCACCAGCTCTCCACGCCGCTCATCAGCCATGCGGAGGTGGATGGGAAGGCGGGGGCCCTCGACATGGTCCGGATGGTGGGCTTCTGGGCGAACCTGTTGGACGAGTGATGTCGGTTCGCGCGGGGAGCCGCGTAGACTCCGAGGGGCTTGCTCACTGAAAGGGCTTCCGTGCATCGCCCCCTCGTCGTCCTGTGTGTCCTGCTCGCGGTCGGATGTGCTTCGCAGTCCCGGACGTTGTCGCGCCCGGCCGAGCCGCCGCCCTTCCTCAGTCCAGCGGAGGTCATGAAGCGGATGGAGGCCTCGGCGGTGGCGTACCAGGTCGAGGGCCGGGACTCACCTCCGGGCGGGTGGGCGGACCAGCTGTGGCCGCAGCGCGTGGCGCCTCGTGATGCGCCGCGCGTGAAGGAGGAGAACGGCGAGCGCGTCGTCATCGACTGGCCGGGGAATCCTCCCGCGGTGGATGCGCTGCTGGATGAGGCCGAGCCGCACTTCGAGGCCCGGCGCTACGCGGAGGCCGCGAAGCTGTACGAGCAAGCCACGAACACCTGTCCGGACTGCTACCTCGCCTGGAACTTCCGAGGCGACGCCGCGCTCTTCTCGGGCGACGCGGCCACGGCGCTGGAGCACTACCGCCGCGCGATCCACGTCAACCCGAACGACCATCGCTCGTGGTTCTTCCAGGGCAACGCGCTCGCGCGACTGGGCCGCTTCAAGGAGGCCCTCGACTCGTGGGCCTGGTGCCTGGTGCTCAACCCCCGCTACGGCGTCATTCGCGACATGTTCCGCAACAACGCGGGCCTGGGAATCGCCGTCCTCGGTGAGGCCATCGTTCCGCGCGGCTACGCCGAGCGGGTGGGCGAGGGCGTCTCCGTCCAGTTCGACCCGGACCACGACCCGTCCTGGCTCGCGTTCGCCAACTGCAAGGCGCTGTGGCTGGGCGAGCCCTCTCACCGCCAGGAGATGACGGGCTCTTCCGATGAGCGCTTCTCGACGCTGGAGGAGGTGGAGTGTCTGGGCTCGGCCCTGGTCGTCCATGGTGGCCGGAAGGAGAAGGCCGGGACCGAGCACGCCTCGGACCGCAGCCTGGAGCGGCTGACCGCCATCACCCAGGATGGCATGCTGACGGAGGCGGTGCTCTTCGAGGTGGGCACTCGCATCCACCCCCAACTCGTCCTCACCCTCGACGACGACGTGCGCCAGCGGCTCAAGACCTACGTGCTCAAGCACGTCCTGGTGCCCGTCCCGACGGCGGGAGGCCATGACCTGTGAGGGCCTGGCCTCACCGCCCGCGGACTACCGAGGCAGCTTGAAGCGGAGCGTGAAGACGTACGAGACGCTCGTGGCCCGTCCCTGGAAGGTCACCGGCGTGTAGCGCCGGTGGTGCAGGGAGTTGAGCGTCTCGTCGTTCATGTGCGCCAGGCCCTTGATGACGCGGCAGTCGCGCACGAGTCCCTCGCGGGTGATGACGCACTTGGCGATGAACGTCCCCTCCACGCGCGCCACGCGGGCCTGATCCGTGTACTCGAGCGGCGGGCCTTCCATGAGCACGGGCGGCGTCATGCCTCCGCCGAACGGGACGACGTCCTCACCGGTGCCCGCGCCGAAGTCGCTCGGCAAGCCCGTGATGAGCGTCCCGCTGATGACGTTGCTGTTGGGGTCGCCATCCGGGTGGCCGCCCGCGACACCCTCACCGGGCTCTCCGACGGGCGCGTTGTTGGTGTTGGACGTGGTGTCGACGGGGTCGGGCTGTGCGGGCTGCGGGTCCGCGGGGAGCGGCTGGATCTGCGTGGGGATGACATCGCGCCGAGGCTTGCGCGGCTTGGGCTGCACGGCCTGCTTCGCCTGCGCGGGGGCCGGCGCGGTGTAGCCCTTGGCCACCTGCGGACCCGGTGCGAGCTTGAGGACGAGGGGGCCGTTGAACTCCGCTTCCGGCGGCACGTCGGCGGGCCGGGCTGAGATGACGAGCACCGCACCGAACAGTCCCGCGTGGATGGCCACGGACCACCACAGCCCCAGGCCCAGACGCCCAGCTCTCTGCCGCTCGATGACTGACTTGAACACGGAAGGCCTCCTCCTGCCGAAGGGCGCTCCCGGAGCTTCACCGCACCACACGGTGCCTCTCCGGCGTGGGCCTTTGGCTTTGGAGCGCCCGTCCACGCACCATTCAAACTACGCAGGTGGCGGGAGGCGATGGCCGGAGGCCGGCCATCTGTCGGTCATGATTCCGTCATGCCGAAGAGACTTCCATCCGGTAGCCGACGCCGCGAAGCGTGTGGATGGAGAAGCCTGAGTCGCTCGTCCAGCCCAGCTTCTTCTTCAAGCTGGAGACGAAGTTGTCCACCGTGCGCGGGTCCACCACGACGTCGCGTCCCCACACCGCGTCCAGGATTTCTCCTCGAGGAAGCGCGCGCTCGCGGTGGCGAAGCAGATAGGCCAGCAGGTCGAACTCCGTGCGCGTCAGCTCCACGGTGCCGCCGTCGGGCCGGGTCACCGTGCGGCGGCCCATGTCGAGGGAGTAGCCGCCGAACGTCGTCACCTGCGCCGGAGCGATGCCCGCCCTGCGCACCAGCGCGCCCACGCGCGCGAGCAGCTCGCGCAGCCGGTAGGGCTTGGTGAGGTAGTCCTGGGCTCCGGCCTCGAAGCCCCGGACGATGTCGTCCTCGAGCGAGCGCGCGGTGAGCATCATCACCAGGCTCTTCACGCCCTGCGAGCGCAGCCGGCGGCAGAAGCTGTAGCCATCCTCGCCCGGGAGCATCACGTCGAGGATGAGCAGGTCGAACTCACGCTGACGCAGGAGCGGCTCCGCGTCGCGCGCCGTGGGGGCCTCTGCGACTTCGTAGCCCTCATCCAGCAGGTTGTCCCGGAGGCCGACGCGCAGGTGCGCATCGTCCTCGACGATGAGGATGGTGGGACGGGTGGAGGAGGGTGGGGTGGGGCTGTTCATCGACGCGGCTCGTGAAAGGTCAGCGCGAACGTAGTCCCCTCCGGCGTGGAGGAGGCAATCTGGATGTCACCATGGTGAAGCTTCATGATTTTGCGGCAAAGCGCCAGACCCAAGCCGCTGCCGTGGACATCCTGGCCCTGGGGACTCAGGCGGTAGAAGTCCAGGAAGACGTTCTCCCACTCGTGCTCGGGGATGCCCACGCCGTTGTCGCGGAAGAGCACGGTGCAGCCATGGCCCGCAATCATCCGGGCCTGGACGGAGATGCGCACCGGGCTGCGCGTGTTGTACGCACACGCGTTGCGACCCAGGTTGGAGAAGAGCAGCCGCAGCAGGGACGGGTCCGCCTCCAGCTCCGCGTCGTCCATGTCCGTGACGAGCTCCACGGGCGCGAAGGTCGCCGAGGCCAGGTCATCCCGCAGCGGGTTGACCAGCTCTTCCAGGCGCACGTGTGAAGCGCGCAGCGTCCACCGCCCCTTGTCGATGCGGTTGAACGACAGGATGTTCTCCACCAGGAAGTGCAGCCCGTCGGCGGCCTGGACGATGCGGGTCGGGTAGTCGCGGACCTCGGGGGCGTGGGCCAGCTTGCGCTCGAGCGTCTCGCCCATCAGCCGGATGGACGCCAGCGGCGTGCGCAGCTCATGGGAGACGGTGGCCACGAAGTCGCTCTTGAGCTCCAGGAAGCGGTACTTGCGCTGCTGGGCCACGACGGCCAGCGCGAAGATGGCCGCGGCCAGCCCTCCACACGCGGCGACCAGCAGCGTCTTCAGGCCGTAGCGCGCCTCGATGTCCGCCTCGGCGCGCGCCCACTCCGGAAGGTCCACGTGCACCTTCAGCTCGCGCACCGGAATCACCGCGCGCCCGCCCACCAGTCGCATGTGGCCATTCGCGCCGAACAGCCCACGCGCAATCATGTCCTGGGTGATGGGCGCCAGCAGCTCCGCGCTGTCCACGGAGATGCCGTAGATGCCCTCTCCGCGAGGCTCCACGTACCACTGCTCTCCCACCAGCGTGGGCTCCGTCAGCTCATCGGGCATCAAGAGTCGGCCTTCGCCCGTCTCCCGCGCCCGCTCCACGAAGTCTCGCGTGGGCTCTCCCAGCAGGCGGCTCAACCGGAGGATGCGCGCCTGGAGGAAGTCGAAGTCGGCCTGCGTGAAGCTCCCGCGCTCGCGGAGCAGGTCCCTCTGGAGTCCCGCGCCCCGGCTGATGCCGCCGAACTCCTCCGGGAGCCCCTCGCGCAGCAGGGCGCGGACCAGGGGCATCGTCGAGGGGCCTCGCTGCAGGTGCTCCACGGACAGGAGCAGGAAGGGCAGCTCCTGGTCCGGAGGGAGCGGGTGCTTGGAGTGGTGGCGCAGCAGCTCCTCCACCAGCGCGGTGGCCCGGGGCAGGTTGTCCGCGACGAGCGCCGCCTCCGCCGCGCGCAGCCGCGTCACGCGGGACTCCCAGTGGGGCGGCGGGGGCCCGACGCGCAGGTGGTCGGAGAGGGTCTCGTAGAGAGCGCGCGCGGGCATGTCCTCGCCGGCCATGGACAAGGTGTGGCGAGGGAGGAAGGGCTTGCCTCGGAACTGGAGGTAGAAGCGCTCACCGGGGGCGAGCGGGTTGTCCATCGCGGCGTGGATGGCGGGAATCTGCTCCTTGAGCTGGCGGGCGAGGACCTGGCGCAGGCTCTCGCTGGCGGCATGCCCCAGGGCATCGCGGCGGGAGCGGACCTGGGCGTGGGCGTCCTCGCGCTCCCGCGCGAAGATGCGCTGCAGGCTCACCAGCCCCCAACCGAGGGCGAGGAGCCCGAAACCCAAGGCCACGAGCGTGGGAAGGAGCCGGCGCAGCATGCGGAGTCGCTGCGGTGACTATGGCACAGCCCGTGGGTTCGGGAGACCTTTCACCTGCCCTGGGGGGCAAGAGGAGTGTCCCCAGCGGGCGGACGGGCGGCCTCGCGGTCCACGACCGGACAGCCCGAGCGGTGGGGGGCTGGCCAGGAGGGCACGAGGGTGCCGAGCTTGCGTCGTGGGCCCGAGGCGTCCACACGGGCCTTTGCGGAGGGAGGTCCGCCCATGCGCTTTCCGCTGTCGCGGCTGTCTCCCGCTGGACCGGTGGTGCTTTGGGGCGGTGAACTTCCCTCCGGCGGGCTCAAATATCTGACCTTCTCCCGCTACCTCGAGACCGTCCCCGAGGGGATGCGGGGGCTGGTGGAGCTGTCGGGTTCGTCTTCGTCGCTCGCGCTCGATGCCCTGGGCCGGGAGCGGGGACTGCCCGTGCTCGCGCTGACCGACACGGCCGGCGCCGCCTACCTGCGAGGGCAGGGGTTTGGCGGCGAGGTGCGCACCGTCCACCTCCTGTCCGAGGCCTGGGAGGTCGCCCTGGGCTACGAACGTCAGGGGTGGTGCTGGCCCCGTCAGCTCTCCAACGGCGCGCTGATCGGGTGCGTGGAGGGCTGGGCCACCGAGCTGCGTGACTTCGTGCGGGATGCCTTCCCGTCGGTGCGCCTGGTGGTGAGCGGCTTCGGCACGGGCGCGACGGTGGTGGGGCTGCACCGCGCCTTCACGCCCCTGGGCTACGAGGTGGTGGGCCTCCAGCCCGCGAAGGGCTGTTCGCTCCCGGGCTGGCGGCGGTGGCTGGAGCAGAACCTGGGCGAGGCCGACCTCTTCCACCCGCACCGCGAGGAGGTGGTGCTGGAGGCGGTCGACCCGAAGCACTCGGATGGGCTCGCCGCGCTCCTCTCCTACGCGCGCAAGGAGGCGCGACCGGAGGAGGTGCTCATCATCGCCCACAACGCGCGCCCACCGTTTGGCTGAGGCACATCCGACCCCCATCCGCAATCACGTCCCGCAGCCCCGCATTCTTTGAAAGTAGGGTCGAGAAAGAAGTGAAAGCCTGCTTTGCGGGTGGGGTCCGGGGCGAAGTTTAGGGGGACCTATTGTGCTGATAACAAAATAGTAAATAACCTCTGGACGCCCCCAACCGAGCAGGCGTCCCGGTGTGGGCTTCCCTAATCCCCCCGAAAAGAGGTCGTCGTTCATGAAGCGTCTCTGGATGGGCACGGTAAGCGCTGTGCTCGCCGTGCTGATGTGGTCTCCCCAGGCACAAGCGAGAGAAGTCGCTGTTGATGCCTTCCTGCGCGCTCCGGCGGATCGTTCCCTGCCGAGCTCCGCGGCGAATGCTTCCCAGCGCGGACTGCGAATCAACAGCGTGGAAGGGCGCCTGGGCGTCCCCACCTTCGTGTTCCGCGAGCCCGCACTGAACGTGGGTTCCGTGGCGGCGAAGGCCTCGCGTCCGGTGACGAAGTCCAGCGCGAACCAGGCGGCGCGTGAGCACCTGCGTGGCGTGGCGGACCTCTACCGCATGGGTAACGCGGACGTGGATGGCGCGGAGCTGCGTCAGGTCCACCTGCCCAATGACTCGCGTGGCGCGGTGATCGCGACCTACGGCCGTCGGGTCAACGGCATCGAGGTCTTCCGCAGTGAGGTGAAGGTGGTGATGGACGCCAGCCAGCAGCTGGTGGCCATCGCGGGCTACCTGCCTCCGCGGCTGCAGGACGACGAGAAGAACGCCATGGCGTCGGCGTTCCGCGTCTCGGCGCCGCAGGCCATCTCCACGGCGTTCCAGGACATGACCGGCTCCGCCCTGGACACCCGGGCGCTGGCGCCCGCGGGCACGAACGGCGACTACAGCAAGTACCGGGTGGAGCAGTCGCTCCTGGCGACGCACGGCTTCGGTGAGGCGCCGCGCTCGAAGAAGATCCTCTTCCCGATGCCGGACGGGTTGGTCCCGGCGTACTACGTGGAAGTCAACGCCGGGCCGGCGCACAACCCGGAGGCTTCGTACAAGGCCTACGTCATCAGCGCCCGGGACGGCTCGACGCTTCTCAAGCACGACCTGACCGCGCACGAGCAGTTCACGTACAAGGTGTGGGCGGACCCCGCGACGAAGATTCCGTACGACGGTCCCCAGGGCGACGGCCCCACGCCGCACCCGACGGGCAACCCGGACGGCTATCAGGCTCCGCTGAACGTGGAGCCCAACCTGGTGACGCTGCAGAACTTCCCGTTCAGCCGCAATGATCCGTGGCTTCCGGCGAACGCGACGGAGACGCGGGGCAACAACGTCGACGCGTACGCGGACCTGGCGGGCGGCGATGGCTACCAGGAAGGGTTCGACCTGCGTGCGCCGCTGAGCAACGCGGCGGACCGGGAGTTCGACTACCGCTTCGATTTGACCAAGCTCGCCTCGTTCAGCGTGACGCAGCGGCAGTCGGCGGTGGTCAACCTGTTCTACGTCACCAACTTCCTCCACGACTGGTTCTACGACGCGGGCTTCGACGAGGCCTCCGGCAACGCCCAGATGAGCAACTTCGGGCGGGGTGGCTTGGAGGGCGACGGCATGCGCGCGGAGGCGCAGGACTCCGGCGGCCGGAACAACGCCAACATGTCGACGCCGGCGGATGGCGCGCGTCCTCGCATGCAGCAGTACATCTTCGACGGCGCGGGGGAGCTCGTCGTGACGGCGCCGGCGGACCTCCAGGGTTCACCGGAGATCCGGACCGCGAGCTTCGGCCCGCTGGCGTTTGACTTGTCCGGCGAGTTCGCCGTGCCGCCCACGGATTCGAACGTGGACAAGGCCAGGTGGCTGCGTGAGGGCTGCACCAACCAGGCTGGAGCCGACCCGTATGGCGGCGCGCAGGTGTTCACCGGGAAGATCGCCCTCATCGAGCGTGGGACGTGCGGCTTCGCGTACAAGACCTATAACGCGATGCGAGCTGGCGCGAAGGCGGTCATCGTCACCAACAGCGCCACGGGTGAGTTCGGAGGCATGGCGGCCTCGAATGTCCCGGCGATCGACAACGCCATCACCATCCCGGCGCTGATCGTGCGCAAGGCGGTGGGTGATGCCTGGCGCACCCGGTTGGCCACGGGCCCCGTCGAGGGGCGGATGCTGCGGGACCTGGAGCGTGACGGCACGCTCGACAACCAGATCATCGCGCACGAGTGGGGTCACTACATCTCCAACCGCCTCATCGGAAACGCCTCGGGCCTGACGAACAACCAGGGTCGCGCGATGGGCGAGGGATGGGGTGACTTCCACGGCCTGCTGATGTCGGTCCGCGCCGAGGACGTGAGCCGCCCGGGCAACGCGAACTGGCAGGGGGTCTACGGCATGGCCGGCTTCACCCAGAGCGGGGCTCGGAACCAGGGCTACTACTGGGGCATCCGCCGTGTTCCGTACACCACGGACATGACCAAGAACGGCCTGACGCTCAAGCACATCCAGGACGGCACGCCGCTGCCGAGCCACCCGGTGTCGAGTGGCGAGACCGGGACGACCAACGCGCAAGTGCACAGCTCCGGCGAGATCTGGGCCACGATGCTGTGGGAGTGCTACGCCAGCTTGCTGAACGCTCACCCCTTCGCTGAAGCCCAGGACCGGATGAAGCGGTACCTGGTCGCCTCCTACAAGGCCACGCCGTCCCAGCCCACCTTCCTGGAGGCTCGTGACGCGGTCCTGGCCGTCGCCGCCGCCGCGGACCCGGCGGACTACCAGCGCTTCCTGGCGGCCTTCGCCAAGCGCGGCGCCGGTCTGGGGGCTCGGGTGGCTGATCGCGACAGCTCGGACCACATCGGCGTGGTGGAGAGCTACTCGACGGGCAAGTTCCTCGAGGTGGTGAGCATCTCGCTGGATGACACGGTTGCCGGCTGCGACAAGGACGGCGTGCTGGACGCGGGCGAGACGGGTCTGCTCCGCGTGACGGTGCGCAACCTGGGCTCCACGGACCTGAGCGGCGTGACGGCGAACGTGGCCTCCAACGGTTCGAGCACGGGCGTCGAGGCGGTGATTGGCGACAGCCTCTCGTTCGGCAACATCGCGCGCGGGGCGACGGCCACCGCCACGGTGTCAGTGCAGTTGAACGCGGCTCCGACGCCCGCCGGTGCGCTGGCGGAGCTGGGTGTGGACATCACGTTCCCGGGCTTCCCGCGGTCGAACCCCGACAACGCGGACCTCGTCCGGGCGTTCCGCGCCAAGGTCAACTACGACGAGAAGATGAACTCGTCGGGGCTTGACCAGGTCAACACGGTGAACACCCCCTGGGTGAGCTCGACCAGCCTCTCCCGCGCGCTGTGGGAGAATGGCGCGGCGAGCACGGGCTACTGGCACGCGACCAATGAGAGCATCGAGCAGGACAAGCGGCTGACCTCGCCCCTGCTCCATGTGGCGGACGGGCAGGACTTCGAGCTGTCCTTCTCGCACCGCTTCAGCTTCGAGGCCGCGTACTCGAGCACGCTGTCGCGCTATCAGTACTTCGACGGTGGCGCCCTCGAGTTCTCCATCAACGAGGGGCCGTGGGAGAACTGGTTCTACTTCCTGGAGGCCGAGCAGGCTCAGGCGTTCGTGAACTCGGGCGTCGTCAACCTCGTCGAGGACGGCACCCCGGGCGTGGGTGGCAACCCGGGCTGGATTCGTCTGAGCACGGGCTTCCCGGCGTTCATGTCGTTCGACGTCAACTTCGGCGAGCAGTTCGCCGGGCAGCAGGTGCGGGTGCGGTTCCGTCAGGGCTCTGACGGTGGCGTCGGCTCGTACGGCTGGGACATCAACAACATCCAGGTCAAGGGCGTCACCAACGCGCCGTTCAGCTCGCGCGTCGCCGAGGCGTACACGGGTGGCGGTTCCGCTCCCGCCTGCAACATGCCGCCGCTGGCGGACGCGGGCCTGTCCGTGTCCGTGACGGAGTACGTCACGGTGGGGACCTCGCAGTCGCTGCGTGTCATCACGCTCGATGGCTCCGCGAGCTCCGACCCGGATGGTGGGACGCTGACGTATGCGTGGACGCAGATTGGTGGACCGACGGTGTCGCTGACGGGGGCGAACACGGTTCGTCCGTCGTTCAGTGCGTCGGTTCCCGCCAACACCATCTTCACGTTCCAGCTCGTGGTGAACGATGGCACGGACTCCAGCCACCCGAAGGTGGTCCAGGTCCTGGTGACCAACGTGAACCGCGCGCCGGTCGCGTTGGCTCGCGTGAAGGCGGGTGGTTCGACGACGGTGGATGAGCGCTCGGGCAGTGTCACGCTCGACGCGACGGGTTCGACGGACGCGGACGGCGAGGAGCTCGCGTTCTCGTGGACGCAGACGGCGGGTCCGACGGTGGAGCTGGATGACCCGACCAGCGCGACGCCGACGTTCGCGGTGCCGGAGGTGACGGCGGACACGAAGTTCACGTTCGGGCTGGTGGCGAACGACGGCCTCGTGGCGAGCGCGCGGTCGAACATCACCATCACGGTTCGTCAGGTGGACCGTGCTCCGGTGGCGGAGGCGGGTGAGGACCAGACGGTGGGTTCTCGCACGACGGTGACGCTGACGGGCACCGCCGAGGATGCGGACGGCGAGGCCATCACCTACGCCTGGACGCAGCTCGAGGGGACGCCTGTGACGCTCACGGGGGCCACCACGGCCACCGCGAGCTTCAAGGCGCCGGATGTGACGGGTGCGTCCGCGGTCCTCCGCTTCAGCCTGGTGGCCACGGCTGGTGGCAAGGCCAGCGCGGCCAGCGTGGTGACCATCACCGTGACGCGGGCCAACCGCGTGCCGGTGGTGGAAGCGCATGGCACGTACACGGTCCACGAGGGCGGTGGTGTGAAGATGGTCGCCACGGCGGAGGATGCCGATGGTGATGAGGTCAAGTACCGCTGGACCCAGGTGGCTGGCCCGTCTGTCACGATTCAGGGCGCGGACACCGAGGAGGCGTACATCGTTGCGCCGAACGTGTCGGAGAAGACCGTGCTGCTGTTCCGCGTTCGCGCGAGCGACGACCTCGCGTCGAGCGATGCGGTTGAAGTGTCCGTGACGGTGGTGGACATGCCCAAGCACAGCTGCAGCGCGGCTGGCGGAAGCGCGTCCGGTCTGTTGATGCCCGCGCTGGCCCTGTTGGGCCTGGCGTTGAGCCGCCGTCGTCGGAGCTAGTTCAGCGTTCGACCTCTGGAGTGAGGTCGAAGCGTGACGTGTGAGGGGCGGCCCCGGGATGGAAGTCCGGGGCCGCCTCTTTGTTTGAAGAGGGTTCGCGCCGAGGGTGTGAGGAGGCCAGGGATGTTCGTTGATTCGAGGCAGCGCGCAGGCTGGGGACGATGGATGGCGCTGGGCGCGCTGGTGTGGGGACTGGGGTGCAGGGGGAGCACGGAAGAGGTGAAGCGCGAGGCCCCGCCGCCGTCAGCTCCAGACGCCTCGGTGGATGCCGGAAGGTGGGAGCTGCTGCGGAGGCAGGACGCGGGGCCTCCGGTGTGCCCGCCGGGTCAGTTCACGTGTTGCGATGGGAGCTGCTCCGAGAGCAAGGGCTGTCCAGGCATCGCGTGTGACCCGCGTCCGACGTATCCGGAGTTCCGGGAGTAGCCCCCGCCTACAGCATCGCAGTCGAGGCTGATCGCCTATGCAGTTCGTAGGGGATCCACTTCGACGAATTGCGGCCTGAGCGCAGGCCGCAAACGGCTGTTCCCGAGTCAAACCCGCCATCTTCGCCCGCTCTCTCGCACGAGTTACTCAATGTGCGAGAGCGCTATGAACCCAATGCTGCGCTAGAAATCAGAGCTCGCCTTTGATGCGCATCCCGTGAGCCAACTCGAGCGTTTCAATCGCCCGAGATGCGGCCTCTCCCACTGTACCAACCCAGCCTTCGGCTCGATTTTGATCCACGAGCATCTCTTCGAGCATGGTCTTGACTGGTGGGTGCCCTGTTGTTCCAAGCGCGTGGACGGCACAGTAGCGAACTTCGGGAGATGGGTCCTTCAATGCAGCGGCAAGTGCATTGACCGCGACCTCGAACTCCCTGGAGACAGTTCTGACCTTGGAGAACATATAGGCAAGGCCTTCTGCTGCCTGGCCCCGTACCAAGGGAGCCTCATTGCTGTCCGAGAGCATCTGGACCATGAGGTCCCACAGCTTGAGGTCGCTATGCCATGAGAGCGCATAGAGAATGGCATGTCGCGTCTCAATGCGCCTCTCTGACTGGAGCAACTCAACCAGTTGGGATGTGGTCGATGCGTCCGATGATAGAAGCGTAGCCGCTTGAACCATTGCTGTGCGGTCCGAGCCCAGGATGTCTCTTAGCGAGGATTCACGTTGTTCCTGAGATACTGGTTTGCTCTCACTCATTCCGACACCTTCGTTCCTTGGCGGCTATTGTTGAGTCTTGCGTGGACCAAGCTCAGCGCCTGTGCTTTTCGCACGCCTCGCCGTTGCCGTAGTACCCGTCGGTGTCTACGCACTCACAATGTCTGCCGTAAGTGTGACCCGCGTCCGACGTATCCGGAGTTCCGGGAGTAGCTCGTCACTCGGACAACAGAGGCCAGCTCATGGGGCGCGGTGTGCTGGAACTTCGACGTGAGCATGTGCCCGACTCCACGAGCTATCCATTCGCGCTCCCGGTGATCCGCAGCTTGGATCGCCTCGGCTTCAACTGCCGGAGCATCTGGGCCAGGTTCCCCTGGGTGAGCGGATCGGCGGTCTCCATCGCGATTCGCGCCCGCGCGAGCATCTGCTCCGCGTCCTGCACATCCGCTGGAGAGCAAGCCGAAGCCCACTTCCAGTACTCAGCCGCCGCGAACGTGTATCGACTCACCCCCAACGGGTGGTCGAGGAGGCCACGAAGGGCCCCGCGGACGATGCGGCGGTTCTGCTTCCAATGAGTTGCACAGAAGAAAGCATCCTCCGCGAGTGCCCGGCGCATCGGAACACCCGGCACGTGCGCCGAATGCTCCTTCTCCAGTCGTCGAAGCCCTCGGCGGTAGTGAGTCCAATTGCTCTTGGCCAGGAGGCTGTTGGCTTCCTTGTCGAAAGTGAAGGCTCGCCAGTCTTCATCGTGTAACGACGGGTCCTCGGGACCCGCGTCTGGATTCCGGGGCATGGCAGGAGTCTTTCGTTCCAATCGCGGAGGCTCAGGCAGGTCTGTCTACGGCTCTCCCGGCCTGCCTTCACGAGGTCCACGGGGACGGGAGTTCATCTGCTCCTCGCGCCGCATCATCTCGTAGCTGGCCAGTTGGCTCTCGCTGAGCACGGACTTCATCGTCTGGTCCGTCTCCTGGCGGAGCGTGCGCAATGACTGTCGGACGTCACGCGCTGACTTCGTGCCATTGCGCAGCTCATTGAACATCGAGGTGCGCGTCGAGTCCTCGAGCTCCAGCCGGCGCGTCAGCTCCGCCTCCTGCGAGTAGTTCAGCTTCGCCTCCGCGACGAGCCGCTTCACCCGCTCCGCGCGCTGCGTCTGCCCGCGAACCTGCGCCTGCATCCACTCCTCTTGCCGCGCCTGGGTGCGCTCGGTGCGCATCTCCTCCTGCACGGAGCGCATGGCATCCTTCAACGCCTCGCGCCCGCCCTCGGAGTTCAGCGTCTCGCCCGCCATCAGCCCGCGCACTTCCGCGCGCAGTTGGTCCAGCTCGGCATCGAGCGCGGGCGCCGCCGTGCCACCGTCCGTGATGACTCGTGCCACCGGCTGCCGCTCCAGCTCCATCAGCCGCCGGGACAGGCCGAGCGTCGTGTCCTCCAGCGCCTGGAGGCGCCGCTCCAGTCCCTCCGGGCTCGACTGCACCACCGGGGAGGGCTGCGCCTTCTCCACGGCAGCAGGGGCCTCACCGCGCCCGGGACCCCAGAGGGCCACCACGAGCGCGGCCGAAGCGAGAACGAAGGATGCGGGGCCAAGGAGCTTGTTCATGTCCTCTCCGACGGGGGCAGGGGCTTCCTATTCCATACCCTGCTCGAGCCCCTGGCTCCACCCCGTCGCGCCATGCCCTCGCATGGCGCCTTGCCCCCCGGAGGAGACTGCCTCAGCCCCGAGGCTGGTGGGGCACCTGGATCGGCTCATCCATGTCGATGGGCCCTTGCCCCGGGCCGAGCGGCAGCGCGCACTCGTCGCACATCCAGAAGCGGACAATCATGCCGTTGTCGCCCGTGGAGACGTACGTCGAGCCAACCACCTCGCCGCCCTCGGTCTTCTTGCAGGAGATACAGGTGTGCGTCTGGGTGCTCTGGGTCATGGCGGTACCTCGGAGAGTGGAAACGCGACGGACCGACACCCATCGAGTGCCGGTCCGCGAGAAATCTACCGCAGTCCCTTCATCCGGCCAGGACTACCCTCAGCCGATGGCCATCTGGTAGCCGCCGTTGGGGTTGGAGCGCAGGAAGTGCTTCATCTGCTCCGGGGTGATGGTCTTCACGTTCTGGTCGGCCGGGTCCCGGACGATGAAGTTGCCCTTCGCGTCCATGCCCGCCACCGTCACGTAGTGGCCGGACGTGCGCGACTCGTTCTGGTGCGGAGGCATGGCGTGGTAGTCGCCGTTGGCCACCACCAGCTTGCCCTGCTTGAGCTGGTTGGCAATCCAGTCCACGTCCGCGCCAGGGCCCTTGGTCTCCGCGTTCTTGCCCATCGCCTTCGCCATCTTCGCGATGCCGTTGACGTCCGTGCCGTTGCCCGACGTGCCACCGATGCGACCCAGGTGGTTGATGAGCTGCGCGTCGTTCATGTCCTTGCCGAAGCCGAACGCTCGCGCAATCTGCGCCATGGACGTGGGGCCGCAGTTGGCCGGGCCGTTCGTGTACGAGCCGTTCTTGCCCGCCGGGTTGTACTGGCTGATCTGCGGGACCTTGCTCGGGTCCACGCGGCCATCACCCGTCACCGGAGCGGCACCCTCGGTGCCCTGCGTCCCCTGCGTGCCTTGCGTCTCGCCGGGGTTGATGTCGACCGGCCCCGCCTTGTTCGTGCCAGGCGTGAAGGTGCTCTGGTCCTTGCCCGCGACCCCCGGCAGCTTCAGCGAGTCCCCCGTCATGATGAGGTTGGGGTTGGTGATCTTCGGGTTCATCTCGCGAATCTGGTTGATGATGTCCCAGTGCGAGCCCTGCATGCCCTGGCCCTTGAGCTGCGAGGCAATGCCCCAGAGCGTGTCACCCTGCTTGATCTGGTAGTCCGAGCTGCCCACCGGCGTGCGCGAGTCATTGCGGCTGGGCGCGATGCCAGGGTTTCCGCCGGTGGTGTTGTTCTGCCCGCCCGTCGTGTTGTTCTGCCCGCCCACCGTGGTGTCGGGCACGTTCGCGCTCGTCCCGCTGGGCGTCTTGCCACCCGGGAACAGGCTGTTGATGTGGTTCTGGATCTTGTTCTGGTAGTCGTAGCCGCGCGCGTCGTTCATCGCGCCCGCGCCGCGGTGCCACTCGCGCGCGGCGGCCATGCCGCTGCCGTGCTTCTTGGTCAGGTCGCCGATGGTCTTCGCCAGGAACTCCATCTGCTTCTCGGGCGGAATCGTCTTCGCGTTGGCGCCGCGGCCCACCTGCATGCCGGACCACTTCTCGAACGAGGGCAAGAGGCCGTTGTCGTCCAGGCCGATGAGTCCGTGGCCCGTGCCGTCCGCGTGCACGCCGTGGTTCTTGAACGACGACTCCTGCGCGACGATGCCCGCGAGCACCTTCGGGTCCGCGCCGTACTTCTGCGCGTACTTCTCGATGTACGGCCAGAGCTGCTGGAGGTTCAGCTGCGCGTTGCGGTCCTGCGGCAAGCCAGAGGACTGGACCGACTGGGGCGAATAGTTCTGCTGACGGCCTTCAATTCGAGGAGACATGGGCACTCAGCGATGGAGATTGGGTTGGGTACTTCCTATGCACAGATTGTCGCTGGCTGAGAAAAAGAGTTGCCTCTGACCCCGCTGAATTGCCTGACTTCTGCCTACCTTCGAGGGGAGGATGGCTCTGGGCATCAGCAAACATGGACTCGGAGTCGCAAATGAATGCGCTGCGTTATGTGTTCGTGACATGCGTCGTCGGAAGTGTGTGGTCGAGCACCAGCACCGCGCAGCAGCCGGCGCTGTCCGGCGTCTACGCGCGAGAGGGAGCCGCCCTGGCGGTGCTCGAGGGAGATGAGCAAACGATCATTCAGTACGAGTCGACTTTTCCGCAGGGCCAGAGCACGGGAGCCTGTGAGTGCACCTTCTCCGTGCGCCAGAAGAAAGCCCCGGGGACCTGGGTCCTGGCCTCGGTCCAGCCTGAGAGGATTTGGACGCTGACTGTGGAATCCGGGCGCTTGAAGCTGAAGGGGCCGGGGACGGGCTGTTGCGGTGCGGGGTGGAAGGGGCAGGACAGCTTCGCGCGCCCGTCCACGCAGGTGCTGACGGCGTGCAAGGCGAAGGGGACGCGGGTGCGGTTGCAGCCGTTGGAGGGCGCGGCGGGGAGTGGCCCGTCGGTGGCCGCGGGGGACGCGGTGCAGGTGTTCGCGTCCGTGCCGCCGCCGGACCTGG
Organism: Myxococcus stipitatus DSM 14675; assembly: GCF_000331735.1. Lineage (GTDB taxonomy): Bacteria > Myxococcota > Myxococcia > Myxococcales > Myxococcaceae > Myxococcus > Myxococcus stipitatus. Next base: position 4,054,544 of record NC_020126.1, read on the forward strand.
TGCCCGCGCGCGTCGTCCAAGGGGGCGCGGCGTTGGTGGGGCTGGTGCGCTACTCGGACCTGGAGTGTCCGGAGCCAGGACGCGAGGCGGGCGCGGACGTGAAGTGGCTCGCGGGGCGCTGGGTCCAGGTGCGGACCGAGGGGAAGGGGTACGTCATCGAGAAGTACTGCGACTCGGCGACGCCGTCGCTGCTGCTGAAGTCGGATGGCGCGCTGGTGGTCGACTTCGGGCAGGAGTCCGTCGAGGGCACGGTGACGGCGGTGAAGCCCGGAGAGGCGGGCGCGTCCACGCTGGAGGTCGCGTACGAGGGCGGCACGCGAGAGACGCTCCAATGGACGGTGGTGGACTCGAAGAGGAACGTGGTGCGCCTGAAGGGAGGGACGGACTACTTCCGCCAGGGCGAGCTCTACGTCCGCGACAACGCACGGAAGGGGATTCCCGTGCGTGCCGAGGCTTGCGACGAAGCCGAGTGAGCCCCAGGCTCAGCCGAGCTTGAACGGCGTCAGCTCCGCGACGTCCTCGAGCAGCAGCGGCGGCGAGTGCAGATACGCCGTGCTGCGGCGTTTCTGGTCGATGTCGTCATAGACGCGCTGCACCTGCGTGGGCGTCAGGCCCATCACCTGCGCGGCCTCGGCCGTGGACACGTCGTGGTTCTTCGCCCACATCAGGAGGTCGAGCTGTGAGTAGTGCACGGAGAAATAGAAGTCCTCCTGCGACTGGGGGAGGCTGAACGTGTCCGTGGTGGGCTCGCCGCTGGTGATCTCCTCAATCACTCCCAGGTGCTTCGCCAGCGCGTAGGTCTGGGTCTTGTAGAGGCCGGCGATAGGCTTTACATCCGCGGCGCCGTCGCCCAGCTTCACGAAGAAGCCCTGGTCATACTCCAGCCGGTTCGGCGTGCCCGCCACCGCGAAGTTCAGGCGGTCCGCGTGGAAGTAATCCATCATCTTCCGCGTGCGCTGCTTGAAGTTCGTCGCGGCGACAATCTGCGTATAGGCCTGCGGCGGGAGACGGAAGCGGCGCTCCTCGCCATTCACTTGCACCACGACGTAGAAGAAGTTCACCGCGTCCGTGTTCAGCCGGTCGCCGTGCATGACGATCTTCCACTTCATGTCCGGAGTGAACTCCGGGAAGACCGAGCGCACCGCCTCGTCACGCTGGCGATAACAGCCGGCGGCCTCGAGGACGGGGGCGATGTCGTGGAGCTGGTACTTGATGCCCAGCTTCTCGCAGAGCTTGCGCCCCAGCTGGGAGCTCCATCCGCTGGAGTCCTTCTCCGGCAGGAGGATGCCAAAGACTCGCTCCGGCCCCAGCGCGCGCACCGAGAGCGCCGCGACACACGCGGAGTCGATGCCGCCGGAGATGGCCACGACGATGCCTCGCTTGCGCAGCTTCTTCAGCACCGTCTCGCGCAGCTTCTCGGACAGCTCGGCCGCCTTCGCCTCCCAATCCAGTTCCAGCACCTGCTTGGAGAACGTCATTGTGTAGACCCCTCTCGAACCCTTCACGAAGAACCGACCGACGAATACCGGGTGCGCAGCTCCGCCTTGAGCACCTTCCCGCTGGGCCCGCGAGGCAATGCGTCCGTGAACACCACGTGCTTGGGGACCTTGTGCACCGGCAGGGCCTCCCTGCAGAAGCGTCGCAGCTCGTCCTCCTTCACCGCGGCTCCCTCTTGGAGCACCACCACCGCGCACGCGGCCTCACCGCCCAGCGCGTCCGGAACACCCACCACCGCCACCTCGCGCACCGCCGCGTGACGCGCGAGCTGATGCTCCAGCTCCGCGGGACTCACCCGGTGGCCGCCCACCTTGAGAATCTCCTTGGCTCGCCCCACCAGGAAGATGAAGCCGTCCGCGTCTCGCCAGGCGAGGTCGCCCGTCCACAGCCAGCCGTTCCGGAGGATGGTGGCGGTCTCCTCGGGCGCGCCCAGGTAGCCGGGCGTCACGTTGGCGCCTCTGGCCACCAGGTTCCCTGTCTCACCCGAGGGGAGAGGCGTGCCGTCGTCACCCACCACGCGCAGCTCCACGCCCGGAATGGAGACGCCGATGGAGCCCGCCTTCTCCGCGGCCCGGGTGGGCGGCAGGTAGCTCAGCCGGGCCGTGGCCTCGGTCTGTCCGTACATGACGTACAGCTCCGCGGGATACAGCGCCTCCCGTGTCCACTGAATCGTGTCGGGCGACATGCCGCCGCCGGCCTGGGTGGCGTAGCGGAGGCGCAGCTTGGACAGGGCCTCCGCCCCAGCCTGGCGACGGAGCAGCTCGAACGTCAGCGGCACACCCGCGAAGCCCGTGCTGCGCTCCTCCGCCATGGCCTCCAGCACCACCTGCGGATACATGAATCGCGGATCCAGGAACACCGAGCCGCCCACGAGCAGGTGCGTCTGCAGGACGCTCTTCCCGTAGCAATAGTGCAGCGGGAGGACCAGGTGCGCCCGGTCCCGTGAGGACAGGCCCAGGTACTCGACGATGGAGCGTGTGTTCGCGGCGATGTTTCCAAACGTCTGGATGACGCCTCGAGGAGTGCCCGTGCTGCCAGAGGTGTAGACGATGGCCGCGTGTGCGTCGGACTTCACCTCCGGGAGTGTGCTCAGGGGCGACGCCGGGGCCTCGGGGTCGAGCACTCCGTCCTCCTGCACCCATGTGCACGTCGCGGGTGACAGGGCTTGCAGCATGCGCTCCGGCGGGCGCGTGGAGTGAATCACATACAGGTGTCCCAGGCCGGGCTTGCCCGCCCACTTGCGGGCGTCCTGCCCGAAGATGAAGGCATGGCGGGCCTGGGTCTGCGCGAGGATGTCGTCGACGGAGCTCGCGCCTGTCTCACGGTCCAGCTCCACCGCGCACGCGCCCAACGCCTGGACCGCGAGCCCCGCCACCGCACCGGCCGAGCCCAAGGGCAGGGCGATGAGGACCTTGTCACCGGGGGAGACACCTGATGCCCGCAGGTGCCCCGCGAGCGCACGCAGGGCCTCGGCGAGCTGTCTGTAGTTGAGCCGCGTCCAGGGCGAGTCCACGGCGGGAGCGTTGGGGGTGCGCTCGGCATGGGCGAGAACCCAGGCGGGGGAGGAATCCAACGCGCTCATACCGCCTCCTGCTTCGCCGCGCCCCGGGCCGCCTGCGGAAGCGGACGCGGCGCGAGGAATGGATGTGCAAACCACCACCGCGAGGAGTCCGTCGCGCTCATGCGGCCTCCAGCTCCACCGCGTCCAGGTCCGCCTGCGGCGGCGAACGAGGCGCGAGGAAGTGATGTGCCAGCAACTGCGTGGACGCGATGGCGAACAGGGCCATGGTATCGGCCTCGCTCTCGGCCGAGTTGGGCGCGCGCAGCTTGGCGACCAGTCGCTCCGCCTTGCGCGCATCGAACACACCCACCTTCGCCACCGCCTCGGGCGCCAGCAGCTCCCGAGCCCACGCGGGCGCGTCCGGCCCCACCAGCGCTCCCGCGATGGGCGCTCGATAGGGGAACTTGCTGCGCTCGAGAATCGACGCGGGGACGCGGCCTCGCGCGAAGCGCTTGAGCACGTTCTTCTCGTCCAACCCCTTGAGCCGCACACGCTCGGGGATGCGCGCCGCCAGCTCCATCACCGACGTGTCCAGGAAGGGGAACCGCCCCTCCACCGCATTGCCCAGGAGCATGCGGTCGCCCTGCGCGGACAGGAGGTAACCGGACAGGAGCGTCTTCGCCTCCAGGTACTGCGCCCTCGCCAGCGGACGCCACGAGGCGACGGCGGCGGGCACCGTCGACAGCACCGACGCCACCGGGTCCTCATCCGCCACGCTCGCCGCGAAGTCGGGCGCGAGGAAGCGCAGGATGCGGCCACTGTTCGACCAGCGCACCAGGTGCGAGAAGCCCAGGCTCCCCGGGTCCTCGAGCCCCATGCCGAAGAACTCCCTCAGCAGCTCCACGTTCTGCTGGCTCACCGATAGGGTGGGGTAGAGCCGTCGCAACAGCAGGGGCCGCCACTTCGACGCCGGATGCCGCGCCCAGAACTGGCGGACCTTCGTCTCCTTGAAGAGGTCGTAGCCCAGGAACATCTCATCCGAGCCCTCGCCCGTGAGCACCACCCGGATGCGATTGTCCCGCACCCACTCGCTCAGGCGGAGGAACGGTGCGGGCGCCGAGCGCATCATCGCCTGCTCCGCATGGAAGATGACCCCGGGCACCAGCGCGCCGATGTCCCCGTCCTTCATCTCCACCACGCGGTGGTTCGTCCGCAGCTCGCGCGCCACCGTGGCCTGGTGCTCGCGCTCGTCGAAGCGCGCGTGCGCGAAGCCCACGGAGAACGTCTGCAGCGTCCCTCCCAGCTGCTCCTGCGCCAGCGCGCACAACAGACTGGAGTCCAGTCCTCCCGACAGGTACGCCGCCACCGGCACGTCCGCGCGCAGCCGCAGCCGCACGGCCCGCTCCAGCGTCTGGCCCAGCTCCTCCTGGATGCGCGCGTCGCTCGCCGTGCTCGGCTCCACGCCGAAGTCCAGGTCCCAGTACCGGAACGTCTCCAGCTTCCCCGCACGGAAGCGGGCCGAGTGCGCCGGAGGCAACAGCCGGACACCCTCGAACGACGTGCGCGGGGCGACCGGCGCCCATAGCTGGAAGGTCTGCTTGAGCCCCCGAGCATCCAGCGCGGGTGTCACCAGCCCGCTCGCGAACAGCGCCTTGGCCTCCGAGCCGAACGCGAGCTGTCCACCGGGCAGCTCCGCGTAGAACAGCGGGCAGATGCCCACCCGGTCTCTCGACAGCCACAGCGTGGCGTCTCGCGGGTCCCACAGCGCGAAGGCCCACTGGCCCTCGAGCTTCCGCACACAGTCGATGCCCCACGCGAGGAACGCCGCGAGGATGACCTCCGTGTCCGAGCGCGTGCGGAACGTGTACTGGCCGGAGAGCTGCTCGCGCAGCTCCACGTGGTTGAAGATTTCACCGTTGAAGACGAGGGTGAGCCCCGTCGCCGCGTCGCGCATGGGCTGATGCCCACCCGTGAGGTCGACGATGGACAGGCGCGTGTGGCCCAGCGCCACACCGTCCAACAACAAGGCCCGCTGTGCGTCGGGGCCCCGGTGACGGAGGCTGGCCGTCATCCGGCGGAGCCGCTCGGCGGGCTCGGACCGCGCGGTCCCTCCCGCCGGGAATGTGAAACCCGCGATGCCACACATGGCGCGCGCTCAGCCTGCTTGAGGAAGCCGCTGCGGCTGCTTGCGCTCGACGAAGGCCACCACCCTCGCCAGCGAGTCCAGGTTCTCGGGCACCAGCTCCTTGTCCTCGAGCTTGATGCCGAGCTCCGTCTCGATGAAGGACACCAGCTCCATCATCCCCGTGGAGTCGATGAGCCCCTTGCGCAGGAAGGAGTCGTTGTCGCCGAAGTCGTCCACGAAGAACGTGTCGACGATGAAGGCACGGATACGGTCTCGAATGCTCACGGGAGGTCCTGTCTGGGAATGCGGTGGATGAACGGGAAACGGCCCGGACGTCAAAAGCTTCGGCGTGCGTCCGGGGATTGACGCTCGAGGGGGTCAGCTGCCTGTGTCGCGGGCGACAAGCTCCAGGCTCATGTTCCGAGCGGGGTTGCCCATGGCCAGGGTGTCGGGTGGCACGTCCTGCGTCACGATGCTGCCGGCGGCGACCACGGAGCGCGCGCCCACGCGCACCCCGGGCATGATGATGGCGCCGTGGGCCACCCAGACGTCGTCCTCGATGACGATGGGCGCGGTGTGCCGCCCGTCCCGGTCTCCCACCCGGACGAACGAGGCGAACATGCACCGGGCCCCCACGCGCACCGACTGCCAGGCCTCCAGCGCGACGCCGTAGTTGAACTGGCTCTCCGGACCGATGAAGAGCTGCGCTCCGGGGTGACACGACAGCGAGCTGGGAATCATGCCCGCCACGAAGGTGAGCCGGTCTCCCAGCACCATCTCGCCTTCGTTGTGCACGGAGAGCGGCCCGTAGGCGGCCACGTTGCGGCCCATCGACTGGACGGCGCGGAACACCCAGCGCGCGCGCACCAACGCCACCGCGCGCTCGGCGCGAGGCTGCATGGACTTGCGCAGCTCCTCGAGCTGGGCGGCCACCGCGGGCAGCCGGACAAATGGCAGACGCGACGTCATCCCATCACCTCCCTGCGCAAGACTCGGGCAGGCACTCCGCCCACGCTGACTCCAGCCGGAATCTTCCGGGAGACCACCGTCCCGGGCGCCACCGTGCAGCCCTTGGAGAGGTGGGTCCCCGGCAGGAGGATGGCGCGGCTTCCCACCGACACCGCCTCCTCGATGACCAGCGGCACCGACGCGGGCCGCGCATGGCGGTTGCCCCGGAGCGGATGGTGCTGATTGTCCATGACCTTGCAGAAGGCACCCAGGCGCGAGCCCGCGCCCACGGTGATGGAGCTCATCGCCTCCAGCGAGGCGCCGCCCTCGAGCACCACGTCATCACCCAGGATGATGAGGCTGTCGCTCGCCACGACGTTCAGCTCGATGGGGGCCAGCCGGCCGTCCAGGATGACGCGGTTGCCCACATGCACTCGACCCGCGCCGTGAATCCACACACGGCCCAGCACCGTGGGCGAGTCCCCCACCTCCTGACAGCGCCGGAGCTTCAGGCGGGACAGGAGCGTCTTCAGCTCACGCGACAGGGATTGATGGAACGGCGTCATGTCACGGCGTGGCCTGGACAGCGGGAATGGGAGGCTGCACCGCGGGCGCGGGCAGGTTCGCCAGGAAGTTCATGAGCTCCTGGGCCAGTCGCTCCTGGCCCGTCGCGTTCAGGTGGCCACCGTCATCCGAGTATCCCGGCACCATCGCGGGCCAGGCCTGGCCGTTCAGCTCGTAGGTCTCTCGCGAGCCGTCGGGCGCGGTGGACTCCAGCCGCGCCAGGTCGAACAGCGGCTCCTTGCCGCCGTACGTCTTGCGCATCAGCTCGTTGAAGGTCTCTCGCTGCACGTTCTCCGCGATGCCCCACACGGGCCGGCCGAGCAGCTCCTTCAGCCACGCCTTGGCGCCGCGCTGCACCGTGGTGAGCGGCGCGGTGACGTGCACGAAGGTGGTGTTCGGGTGGCGAGCCTTCAGGCCCTCCATCGACGCGCGGTACTTCTCGAACAGCGCGCGGCTGTCCGTGGCGCCGTTGAAGTCGATGTAGCAGAACTTGAAGAAGGCCACGTCCGTCGTCTTGGCCAGCCCCGAGTCCATCATCCGCTCGAAGTCGGCGATCTTCGACTCGGGCTTCTCGTTCTGGCCCACCATCGCGTGCGCCAGGGTTCCGGGCGCCACCGACTCCGTCGGACTCTTCACCTCGATGATGCGCGGTGCGGGGCCCTGCGATGACGCGGGCAGTCGTTGCACGCCTTCCAGGAGGTTGCCACCCACGGACTGGTGCCCGAAGAAGATGCGGCGGCTCGACAGCTTCTCCAGGGGAGCACTGCTCCCCGGCGTCGCCGCGTGCGCGACCGCGCCATGCAAGGCCATCAGCAACATGGCGGGCAACACCAGCACGCTCACGCGCACCAGAAAGCTCCAGTCGAAGTGCATGCGGACTCTTAAACCCTTCCCTCGGCAAGCGTCAAAGGGCCAACCGTGCGGGACGTCCGCTGGTTCGCTCATTGTCTCGCGAGAGGGGATGGGGCGAAGTCACCCCATGCATGCGTTTGGGGTGGTGTGAACAACCCCAGGGGCTCCGGCCTGGTGGCGGTCCGCTACTCGGCGCGCAGCGAGACGGAGGGCGACACGCGGCTCGCGCGCAGCGCGGGGACCCACGTGGCCAGGAGGGACACTCCCGCGAGCACGAGCGCGACGCCGACGAAGACAGTCGGCTCGTTGGCGTTCACGCCGTACAGCAACGAAGCAAGCAGCCGCATGCAGACCCCCGCGGTGAGCAAGCCCATTCCCACGCCCATCACCGTGAGTCTGAGTCCCTGGCGCATCACCAGCCCCAGCACCTGCCGGGGGTGTGCGCCGAGCGCCAGGCGGATGCCCAGCTCCCGTGTGCGTTGACCCACCGAGTAAGCCATGACGCCATAGACACCCACGCCGGCCAGCACCAACGCGAGCAGCGCGAAGGCGGCCAGCAGCCGCGTCGTCGCCAGCGGGCGGGACAGCTGTCGCTCCATCCGGCTGTCGAAGGGGAGGAGGTCGAAGATGGGCTGGTCGGCGTCCATGGCCTTGAGCTCCAGGCGCACCGAGCCCGCAAGGGTGGAGGGCTCGCGCCGGGTCTTCAGCACGACGGACATGACCCGAAGCGGGTACTGCTCGAAGGGGATGTATGCCTCTGGGGTCGCGGGCTCCGTCAGCCGCGAGTGGCGCACGTCCGCCACCACGCCGATGATCTCCCGGAAGGGCGCGTTGTCGCTCCAGTCCAGCCGCACCCTGCGGCCCAGGGGCTCGTTTCCGCCCAGGAAGGTGCGCACGAAGCTCTCGTTGACGATGATGACGGGCGCCCCCTTCTCGGAGTCCTGGGGGCCGAAGTCCCGGCCCTGTCTCACCGCGATGCGCAGGGTCCGGAAGTAGTCCGAGGAGGCCACGCGGAACTCGGCGACGTGGCGCGCCGTCGGATTCACGGAGCCCCCCTCCAGCGTGAAGTCGCCGTTGGTGTTGGAGCCTCCCAGGGGCGCGTCATTGACCACGCCCGCCGACTCCACGCCTGGCAGCGCGCGCAGGCGCCCCAGCAGCTCGGCGTAGAAGCCGCGCAGGTTCTCCGGCTGGGGGTACTTGACGTCGGGCAATGACAGACGTCCGGCCAGCACGCCTTCCGCGTCGAAGCCAGGGGACACGCCCTGCACGTTGCGCAGGGTCTGCACCATCAACACCGTGCCCACGAGGAGCACCAGGGCCAGCGCGAGCTGCACCGCCACCAGCATGTTGCGCAGGGGATGATTGGCGCGCGCGCCCACGGCGGTGCTGGACTGCTTGAGCAACGGCAGCACATCCATGCCCGTGGTGTGCAGCGCGGGCGCCAGTCCGAAGAGCAGGCCCGCTCCCACCGAGAGGCCCAGGCTGAACAGCAGCGCGGGCACGCTCAGCTCCACGGGCGTCATGCGCAGCATCGACTCCGGCAGCAGCGTGCGCACCAGCTCCATGCCCCACATCACGAGCAGCAGTCCGATGACGCCGCCGAGCAACCCCAACAGCACGCTCTCCGCCAGCGCCTGCTGCACCCGGCGACGTCGGCTCGCGCCGAGCGCCGCGCGGATGGCCCCGTCCCGCTGCCGCGCCAGGGCACGCACCAGGAGCAGGTTGGCCACGTTGGCGCAGGCGATGAGCAGCACGAAGCCCACCGCGCCCCAGAGCGCCCACAGCACCGGTCGGCTGCTGGCGGTCAGGTGCTCCTGCCACCGCAGCGTGGTGACGGCATGGGCCTTGTCGGGCTTGTCGCCCACGCGCGCCTCATGGACGGCCCGGGCCGCGCGCGGCAGGTCCGCCGTCGCCGCCTCCATCGAGATGCCCGGCGCCAGTCGACCCAGCACGCGCATGTAGTGATTGCCGTGGGCCTCCGGGTTCATCCAGTCGGGCAGCCACACCTCGACGTCGTCGCCGAAGTCCGGGAAGTTGAACCCCTCCGGGAGGATTCCCACCACCGTGTGGGAGTGGCCATCCAGCATGATGTCGCGGCCCACCGCGTCCGCGGCGCCACCCATCGAATCGCGCCAGAAGCCGTGGCTCACCAGCGCCGTGCGGGAGGCGTTGTCGGGCTGGGCGTCCTCGTCCACGAAGTCGCGTCCCTGCGTGGGCGGAGTGCCCAGCAGCTTGAAGAAGTTGGGGGTGACCCGCGCCGCGCGGACCCGCTCGGGGGTGTCTCCCCCCGTGAGGCTCAGGTCGTGGCGAGAGAAGCCGGCCAGCTCGCTGAAGCCCTTGGAGTGCTCACGCCACCCGAGCAGCTCCGTGGGCGTCACCGAGGCGAACGCGATGCCTTCCTGGTCGCACCAGATGCGCACCAGCTCCGCCGGACTCCGGAAGGGGAGGGGCTTGAGCAGCATGGCGTGGATGGCACTGAAGAGGACGGTGTTCGCGCCAATGGCCAGCGCCAGCGTCACCACCGCCGCAATCGTGAAGCCCGGCGTGTGTTTCAGTGTGCGCAGCGCGTAGCGGAGGTCCTGACGAAGCGAATCCATGGCGAGCCCCAAAGCGAAGGTCGTGCCAGCGTTCCAGAGAGGGGGGCTCCCAGTGGGGAGTGGGGCCCGCCCCCCTGGCAGGCGCTTGGGGGTTTCACGGATGCGGGAAGTGGCGTCCCGGAAACGAACACCCGCCCCACCTCGAGAGGGAGGGGCGGGCTCGGGGGTGGCTAGTTCCGGTCCCAGCGGCCGGCGATCTCCTCGCAGGCGAGCGCCACGTCATTGAGCCGGCGCTGCTGGGCGCGAGGCGCGACGAAGAGGCGGCCGGCGAACACGTCGAACACGCCGACGAGGCGCGGGTCCACGGGCCCGCGCTGCTCCAGCCGCTCCTCGGCGAAGCGCTGGAGCACGGTGGCGATGTACTCGCCCGCACGCTCGTCCAGCGGCGTGTGCTTGGAGAAGTAGAGCTTGAGGACGCCCGAGCGCATGTGGCCGCGCGCGTCGACTCCTCGCAGGAGGACCTCCGGCTTCACCTTGATGGCGACACCCGCGACCTCCAGAGGCGCGGGGTCCTGGTCCGCGGGGCTGGCGATGGCGTGGACGGCGAGCTCCTCCATGGTGGCGAGGCAGCGGTGCAGGGCCTCCGCGCACAGGGCGAGGCGGTGGGCGTCGAAGTCCGACTCCGGCTGGGCGTTGAGCAGGCGCCGCTGGTGGTAGCGGAGGATGACCTCGTCACGGCCCTCGCACAGGTACTCGGTGATGGCCTGGGCGGCGGCGGGGTAGCGCAGGTACTGCGGGTCCACGGGGTTCTTCTGGGCCTGGATGATGCGCTTGCGGAGCGACGGAGTTCCGGTGAGGTACTGGCCCAACTGGTTGACCGAAACGCACGGGTTCTCACGAGGGGTGGTCATGTCGGCTTCCTTTCCGGTTGCGTGAATGAAGAGAGACTACCGGAAGGGTCTGACATTCCCTCGGAGGGGCGGTGGCCCAAGGGGCGCCCGGGGTGGACCCCCTGATGAGTAGGATTCCAGGGCCCAACCGTCCCCGAAACGACCCCTGGGCGGGCGCCGGGGACGACGGGTTCGGGCACGGCGGAGCGCGCTATTCGTGCGAGGCGTGCAGCCCGAAGATCTGGCGCAGCCGCCCGAGGATTCGACCCACTTCGGCGGGGATGGGGTCCGCGCCGGCGCCACTGGCCTCGGCCACGGCGCGCAGCTGGGTGCGCCGCTGCGCGAGGATGGCGGAGAGCTGCCGCGCGAGGCCCGGGTGTTCGCCGAACAGCCGCGCGAAGGTGGGGCGGTCGACCTCGATGAGGATGGAGTCCTCGAGGGCGACGATGGTGGCCGCGCGCTTCTCGCCGGTGAGCAGCGACATCTCGCCGAAGTAGCTGCCCTGGCCCAGCCGCGTCACTTCGGCCTGGAGCTTGCCCGCGCGCACGCTGACCTCGCCGGACGCGAGCACGTAGAACGTCCGTCCGTCATCGCCTTCCTGGATGATGTGCTCATCCCGGCCGAAGCGGCGCACGTGGACCTCCTGGCCCAGCCGCTCCAGGTCCGCGTCCGCCAGGGGCTGGAAGAGGTCCACGGCCCGGAGGAGCCGCAGCACGGTGTGCTCGGGCAGCTCCGGCGTGGGCTTGTCCTCGCGCATGCGCACCACGCGCTGGGGCACGGGCGACTCCACGCCGTCGCGCCGCAGCCGGTACCACAGCCGCGTGTAGACCTCCGCCGTCACCGCGTCCGCGAGCGAGAAGTCGTTCACGAAGAAGCGCACCATGTAGCGCACGCACGACTCGTCGAACGCGAGCGTGCGGGCGATGGGCGGCGGGTCCACCAGCACCTGCGGAATCTCCCGCACGACGTCCAGCAGCGCCGCCTTCATCACGTTGGGCGGGGTGTCGTACGAGGCGCGCACCTGCGCGTCCACGCCCACCGGGTCGCGGTCCTGGGAGAAGTTCTTGAGCTGCTCCTTGGCCACCACCGAGTTGGGCAGCGTCACCAGCTCCCGGCGGAACGTCATGATGCGGATGGAGCGCCAGTTGACCTGCGCCACGCGTCCGGTGTGCTCGCCGATGCGGATGAAGTCGCCCACCTCGAAGGGCTTGTCCAGCTGCAGCGACAGGCCCGCGAAGAGGTTGCCCAGCGTCTCCTGCAGCGCCAGACCGATGACCACCGACAGCACCGCGGACGTGGCCACCAGGCCCGTCAGGTCCAGGTTGAGCTGCGTCTGGAGGATGGGGACCGCGGCCAGCGTGTAGAGCAGGAAGTCGATGACGTTGCGGAGGATCTTGGGCGTGGCGACCGACGGCGCGCGCAGCCTCGCCAGCTTCAGGCCGAAGCCCACGCTCGCGCGGATGACGCCGAACGCGAACGTCAGCATCCAGGCGACTTGAATCGCTTTCACCAGCCCGGGAGGCGTCGTCTGGGGCAGGGCCCAGGCCGCCATGCGCACGGCCAGGCACATCACCAGGAGCCGGAGCGCGCCGTTCAGGTCCCGCTTCAGGTCCTGGTCCTGGGTGGTCGCTCGCGCGCCCAGCAGGATGAGGATCAGCACCGCTCCGACCGCGAGCGACAAATTGCTCTGGAGAAAGGACAGCAAGGCCCCTGGACTCTGACCCGTGCGAGGGGGTGGGTCAAGGCAGCGGTTGACGCGTGGGCCGGGAGCGGGGATACACGCGCCATGACGCTCGCCTCGGTGCTGGGACAGCCCCGCGCGATTGATTCACTTCAGGCGGCCCTTCGCGCGGGCGCGGTTCACCATGCGTACCTCTTCGCGGGGCCCGAGGGGGGGGGCAAGGAGCGGGCGGCCGTTGGCCTGGCCCAGGCCCTGACCTGCCCCGAGCAGCCGGACGTGGGCTGCGGCACTTGCGCCAGCTGCGTGCGAGTCGCTCGCGGACTGCACCCCGATGTCACCTGGGTGATGCCGGATGACGAGCGCGTGTCGCGAGGGCTCGCGGGGCGCTCGGACTTCACCGGCACGCCGAGCCGCGACCTGCGCGTGGAGCAGATTCGAGGCCTCCAGGAGCGCCTGGCGCTGCGCGGCCTGGAGTCGCGCCGCAAGGTGGCCATCCTCGTTTCCGCGCAGGCGATGAACGTGCAGGCGCAGAACGCGTTCCTCAAGACGCTGGAGGAGCCGCCGTCGGAGACCACGCTGGTGCTGGTGGCCAGCGCCATGGACAAGCTCCTGCCCACCATCCGCAGCCGGTGCAGCAAGCTCCACTTCGGTCCGCTTCCGGTGGAGTTGGTCGCCGAGCGCGTGCGCACCGAGCGCAAGCTGGACGCGGACACCGCGCAGCTGGCGGCCATCATGTCGGGTGGGAGCCTGGGGCGGGCCCTGGCGCTGGACGTGGCGGCGCTGGCGCGGCGCAAGGACGTGGTCTCCGCCTTCGAGTCGCTGCGCGGCGAGGACGCCGTGGGGCTGCTGCGCTTCGCGGATGAGCACGGCGGCTCGCGCGAGGACGCGGAGGCGACGCTGGAGCTGCTGGTGCTGTGGACGCGCGACGTGGCGCTGGCGAAGGTGGGGCAGGAGGCGCTGCTGGCCAACCGGGACTTGCGCACGCTCGCGGTGGAGGTGGCCTCGCGGCACTCCGAGATGTCGCTGCACCGGCGGCACGCGTTGTTCGAGGGTGCTCGCGCGGCGGTGGCTCGCAACGGCGCGCCCCGGCTGCAGCTGGAGCGCATGCTCATCGACCTGTTCACGGAGGCCTCGCGATGAGCTCGGAGCTGGATGACGTCCTGGCGGGGGTGAAGGCCGGGAAGGTCTCGCCGCTGTATCTCTTGTGGGGCGAGGAGTTCCTGGTCCGCAAGGGCGCCGACGAGCTGGTCAAGGCGCTGGTGCCCGACGCGGCGGTGGGGCTCAACCTGGTCCCGCTGGACGCGGGCAGCCCGCGAGAGGTGGCGCAGGAGCTGGCCACGATGCCCCTGTTCCCGGGGCGCAAGGTCGTCCTCGTGAGGGACCCGGAGTTCCTCGCGCCGAAGAAGGGCCGGGGAGATCCGCTGGCCAAGGCGCGCGAGGCGTGGAAGGCGAACAAGCGCAAGGAAGGCGCGCGGCGGTTGCTGGCGCTCGCGGCCCGCGCGGGCTGGGGCGTGGACCAGTTGGACCCGTCCGCTTCGGGGGCCCCGTCGGTGGAGCAGTGGAAGGAGGAGCTGAACGTCGACCTCGCGGAGGCTGACGTGGCGTTCCTCAAGGAGGTCGCGGCCTTCTGCAAGGAGGAGCGCATCCACGCGCCGGAAGGCGACGCCACGGTGCTGCTGGACCTCCTCCAGAAGGGCGTCCCCGCGGGCCACGCGCTGGTGATGGCGGCCTCCGAGGTGGATGCGAAGAATCCCCTGGTGAAGCTGGCGCAGGACAAGGGCCACGTCGTCGAGCGCAAGGTGGCCGCGCGCCACAAGGACCTGGACCTCACCGACATCGCCAAGGAGTTCCTGGCGCCCTTCAAGAAGAAGCTGGGGCCCGGCGCGCTGGAGGAGCTCAAGGAGCGCGTGGGCGGCAACATCCGCCTGCTGCAGTCGGAGCTGGAGAAGCTGGCCACGTACTCGGAAGGCCCCGCCATCGAGCGCTCCGACGTGGTCATGCTGGTGCACCACGCGCGCGAGGAGGAGTTCTTCGAGCTCTCGGAGGCGCTCCAGAAGCGCGACTTCCGAGGCGCCCTGTCCTACGCCGAGGATGCGATGGGGCAGGGGACCCACGCGCTGCAGTTGCTGGGCGCGGTGGCCTCCATCGTCCGCACGCTGCTGGAGAGCCACGAGTGGCTGATGCGCTACGCGGGAGGCACTCCTCCGCGCACCGCGAAGGACGTGGAGGCGCGCGTGTTTCCCCGGCTGGAGGCCGAGCTGAAGGGCACCAAGCGGAAGATGCCCAACGCCTGGGCGCTCACGTTCAGCATGAAGGCCGCGGCGGGGTATGAGCGCCGGGAGCTGCTGGGGTCGCTGGTGGCGTGCGCGGAGGCGGACCTGGCGCTGAAGTCGTCTGGCAACGGACGGCTCGTCATCGAGCGGCTCCTGGCCACCGTCTGCACGGGCGCCTGAGGGCCCGGCGGGTGCTGCCCGGACGTGCACTTGGCGTCCGGCTCGGGTAGAGGAGGCCGCGTATGGCGGACAAGCGTCGCTTCGACCTCTTCGCGGACCTCATCGTGTCGCGCTTCCTGGCTCCTCGCGTCTTCGACGTGGCGGGAGGGCAGGGGAAGCTCAACGAGGCGCTCACCCGGCGCGGTCGCGCCGTCACCACGTTCGACCTGAGACACAAGCACCTGCCCGTGACGTATGCGCAGCGCATCTTCACGCTGGACGAGCCCTGTGACGCGGAGCTCGTGGTGGGCATGCACCCCGATGGCGCCACGCGGGTCATCATCGAGTATGCGGCCCGACACCGGCTGCCCTTCGCGGTGGTGCCGTGTTGCTCCGACAACGGCATGCCCTACAACCCGTGGATGCGACACCTGGCGGAGCTTGCTCGCTCGGCTGGCTTCACCACGGTGGAAGAGGTGACGCTCTCCATGGACGGCCGCGCGCGGGTGCTGGTGGGCGAACACTCGCCCGTCGAGTCCCGCTGACGGACTGGCGGGGACCGCACACCGGCCTCGGGCTCCAGGGGCGGGTGTCCCCTCGGAGGCGTCGGATCTAGCTTCGCCGGCATCCAGACGTGGGTAGCGGGAGCTGACCATGGCGATGGAGTGGGACGGGTATGCGACGGCGCAGGTCTGGCGCCCGGAGTCGTACCCAGGGTTGGTGCTGTACCGCGTGAGTGGTCGGGCGTCTTCCCAGGCACTTCATGTCCATGACGAGCTCCAGCTCACGCTGGATGCGGGACACCTCCAGGAAGTGTCGTGTGGCGGCTCGCGGCTGACGGCTCCACCGGGCAGCCTGGTGGTCATCCCTCCTGGGGAGGTCCACGCGCTGCGCGCGGAGGGAGGGCGCCCGGGAGTCCTCTACGGGATGCTGGTCCCCACCGTCTTCCTGACCTTGGGCGCTCGGCCCCTGGCGGATGGGGAAGAGGCGGCCGCGCGCGAGGAGCCGCTGCTGGGAGGAGGCGCGGTGCTCGATGATCCGGAGGTCGCTCGGGACTTCGTGGCGCTGCACCGGGCCCTGCGAGTCCCCGGGCCCGTGGTGGAGCCCCGGTTCTGGGCCTTGTTGTCCTCGCTGCTGTCCCGCTTGGGCGTGGGGCGGGTCGTGCTCAGGCCGGAGGACGCGGCGCATCAAGCAACGCCGTGACGTCGCGCCAGGGGCCCTGGTCTGGAGGCGTGTCGCTCGCCAGGTAGTGCCCCACGCGTCCAGGCGCGAGCGCGACGATGGCGGAGGAGCGCGTGCCGTAGGTGGGCGTGCGGATGCACAGGGCCTGAAGCTGCTGGAGGAAGTCGCGCGGGAAGGCTTCTCCCGCGGGCGAGACGGGCACCTGCTCCAGCGGAGGGAGCTGGTCGTCCGCCAGCAGGGCCTTCAAGCCCGCCTCGACGCGGGGCCAGGGCTGATGCACCAGCGGCGCGGCCAGCTGCCTTGCCCGCTCGACCTTGGGCAGGGTGGGGGAGTCCAGGTCGTCGTTGGGCAGGACGTGGACGCCAGGCGGGACCTCTTCGCGTCGCAGGCGCGACTGGCCGGTCCGGGCGTAGGCCACCCGGAGGGTGCGGGCATCCCCGTAGAGGAGGTTGAAGGGGAGGAAGTCCTCGCCGGAGAGGGTGTCCAGGTAGCGCTCGATGGCCTCGACGCTGCCCGCCTGGAGGGCCTCGAGCACCACCTCTCCCCGCGAGCGGGGCGCCGAGCCCTGGATTCGCCCCCCGCGCTGATTGGTCAGCCCCACGAAGAGTCCCGCGTGAGTCACTCCCATCCAGGTCCCTCCGCGCTCCACGTCGCGTCCTCCCACGGCGCGGGGGGACTCCAGCAGGACCTGGGGGCCTGTCGCCGGGCGAGCGAAGAACTCATCCCGGTTGGCCGCGAGCACCAGCGGCCACTCCGGGTGGACCTGGCGAAGAATGACGAGGGTGCACATGCGTATCGGGTCGATAACATCCCCGGCGTCGTCTTGCATTCGTGCTCGAGGCCCCCACGCCGGCGATGACCTTGGCCCACTGAGCGGCTAATGTCCGCCGCCCCCAGGAGAGTCCATGGCGGAGAGAACCCTCGTCACCAGTGCGCTTCCGTACGCGAACGGCCCCATTCACCTTGGCCACGCCGTCGAGTACATCCAGACCGATATCTACGTCCGCTTCCTCCGCTCGTGCGGCAAGGACGTCGTCTACTTCTGCGCGGACGACACCCACGGCACGCCCATCGAGCTCAACGCGGCGAAGCAGGGACTCAAGCCCGAAGAGTTCATCGCCCGCTTCCAGGACGAGCACCAGAAGGACTTCCACGACCTGGATGTCCGCTTCGACTACTTCCACTCCACCAACTCGCCGGAGAACCGCCACTACGCGGAGCTCATCTACGGGAAGTTGAAGGAGCAGGGCGACATCGAGCGTCGGGACATCGAGCAGACCTACTGCGAGAAGGACCGCCGGTTCCTGCCCGACCGGTTCATCAAGGGCACCTGTCCCAACTGCAAGGCGACGGACCAGTACGGCGACGCCTGTGAGAAGTGCGGCAAGGCCTACAGCCCCACGGACCTCATCGAGCCGCGCTGCGCGCTCTGTGGGACGCCGCCGGTGCGCAAGTCGTCCGAGCACCTGTTCTTCAAGCTCTCGCGCCATGCGGACTTCCTGCAGGCGCAGCTGAAGAAGCCCGGCTTCCTCCACCCGGGCCTGGCCGCCCAGCTCCAGGGCTTCTTCGAGAAGGGCCTGGCGGACTGGGACATCAGCCGCGATGGCCCCTACTTCGGCTTCGCCATCCCGGGCGAGACGGACAAGTACTTCTACGTCTGGCTGGACGCGCCCATCGGCTACATCGCCACGACGGAGAAGTGGGCGAAGGAGACCGGCAAGGCGAAGAGCGCGCTCGACTACTGGGCCAAGGACAGCGGCGCGCGCATCGTCCACTTCATCGGCAAGGACATCGTCTACTTCCACGCCCTGTTCTGGCCCGCGGTGCTCGAGGTCGCCGGGCTCCACGTCCCCAACGAGATCAAGGTCCACGGGCACCTCACGCTCAACGGCGAGAAGATGTCGAAGACGCGCGGCAACTTCGTGTCGGCGCGCGACTACCTCAAGCAGCTGGACCCCAGCTACCTGCGCTACTTCTACGCGGCCAACCTGGGCTCGGGCGTGGAGGACCTGGACCTCAACCTCAAGGACTTCCGTCTGCGGGTGAACGGGGAGCTGGTCAACAACGTGGGCAACCTGGCCAACCGCGCCCTGTCGCTGCTGGCTGGACCGCTGGGCGGGACGCTGGCTCCGGGCCGTGCGGAGGGGGCTGGCCGCGCGCTGGTGGAGTCCGTGCTCGCGCGAGTCCCCGAGGTTCGCGAGGCGTTCGAGAAGCTGGAGTATCGCAACGCCATCCGCGTCATCACGGACATCGCGTCCGCGGCGAATGCCTTCGTGCAGGCGCAGGCGCCGTGGGCGCTGGTGAAGAAGGACGCGGAGGCGGCTCGGGCCGACCTGTCCGACGCGGCCGACGTGGTGTACCTGCTGGGCGCGCTGCTCGCGCCGGTGACGCCGCGTCTGTCCGAGAAGCTGTTCGCGCAGCTGGGCGCGCAGCCGCTGACGTTCCAGGCGCTGGAGGGGGCGAAGTACCCGCTGCTGGACCGCAGCCGCCCCATCGGCACGCCGGAGCCGCTGTTGCCGCGACTGGAAGAGGACCGCGTCAACGCCATCCTCGAGGCGGCCATCGGCGCGGCCGCGCCCGCCGCCGAGGTGAAGAAGGCGGAGGGTGGGGCCAAGGAGAAGAAGGCCGAGAAGAAGCCCGCGGAGGCCGCTCCGGCCCCGTCGGCTGCTCCGGCCGCCCCAGCCGCATCGGGCGAGATCGAGTACGCGGACTTCGCCAAGGTGGTGCTCAAGTCGGGCAAGGTGCTCGCGGCGGAGAAGGTTCCGAAGGCGGACAAGTTGCTCAAGCTCTCGGTCGACGTGGGCGAGGCGACGGGGCCGCGGACCATCGTCTCCGGCATCGCGGAGGCGTTCGCGCCCGAGTCGCTCGTGGGTCGCAACGTCGTCGTCGTCGCGAACCTGAAGCCTCGCAGCCTCAAGGGCATCGAGTCGCGGGGCATGCTCCTGACGGCGGGGCCGGGTGGCAAGGACCTGTCCTTGCTGGACCCTGGCAACGTGCCGCCGGGCAGCGATGTGAAGTGACGAAGCCGGGGCGGAGCGTGTTGGCTGCTCCGCCCTGGTGTCCTCGGATCGACGGGGGAGGGTGTCGGGAGGGAGCCCCTTCCCTGGCGGCAGGTGGAGGGGCTCCGAGCGCGCCCCACACTGGAAGGGGCTCGCAAGGGCCCTTCGGGTGGAGGGCTGGGGCTCGCGTCGCGTGGGGTGACTGGAAGGGGCGTGGCCTCGAAAGGGCAGTGGCTGAACCTCTTCCTCGCGGGGAAGGCGATGTCCGCGGCCCATGAAGAGGGCGGTGTCGCGAGGATTCCTCGGGGTATGGCCGGTGTTGGCCTCCGGAGCCAAGGGCCACAGGTTCGAAGTCGGGCACGGGGCTTCTGGCCACCGGGCCGTGAGGGGCTGGACGTGACGGATTGGCGTGCGGAGAGGGATCGGGCCTTGCTGACGCTGGAGCGCGAGAAGCGTCCCGCGTTCCGAGCGGAGGCGGCCGAGCAGCTTCATCACCTCGCGGCGGAGGCCCCCGCACGAGCCGCGGACTTCATGGACGTGTTGCCGCGCCTCCTCGGAGACGCGCAGCCGGAGGTGAAGCGCTCCGGGGTCGCGCTGGCCACGGTGGTGCTGCCCCTCGAGGAGATGACGGCGCTCCTCATCGCCCGGCTGCGAGACGAGGAGTCCCTGGTGCGCCTGGAGGCGACGGGGCGGCTGGCGGACCTGGCTCGGCCGGAGCTGCGCGGAGCCCTGGCGGGCATGCTGGAGGACTCCGTCCCGGAGGTGCGCTTCGAGGCCGCTCGAGGCATCGCCGCCCTCAAGCATCCCGCGGGGCTCGAGGTGCTCATCGAGGCGCTCGACGCGGACCTGCTGCGCTTCCGCGCCCTCGGTGCCTTGGCGGAGCTCGAGGACCCGCGCGCGCTCCCCGCCGTGAAGCGCCTGTTCGGCCGCTGGCTGTTGCCCGCGTTCGACAGGACCCAGGCCGCCGGGGTCCTCGCGAAGCTGGGGGACGCGGAGGGCGTCGCGCACCTGCTTCAGCGCTCGCGCAAGAAGTGGAGCCAGGACCGGGCCCTCGCCGTGGAGCTGCTCGGTGAGGTGAAGGCCCCAGGGGCGCTGGAGCGCTTGAAGGTCATCCTCGACGACGTGAAGGACTCCTCCCGAGGCGCCGCCGCGCGGGGCTTGGGACGTCTGGGGGACGCGAAGGCGCTGCCCTGGCTGGTCGCGCTCCTCCAGGACACGAGTGCCCAGGAGGAGGACCGGCTGGACGCGGCCGATGGGCTGTGGCGCCTGGGTGGACCCGAGAGCCGCGAGCACGTGCGCGCGGCGGTGAGCACCTTCACCTCGCCAGAGGCGCGGCAGGAATTGGAAGAGCTGTTCCAGGAGGACACATGAGACTGGTGGATGCGCACTGCCACCTGGAAGTGAAGGACTTCGCGGACGTGGGCCCGGTGCTGGAGCGGGCTCGGGCCGCGGGGATTGTCCACGCCATCGTCGTGGGGCAGTTCCACGGCCCGGGGCAGTGGGGCAACGCGCTGGAGCTGGCCGCGCGCCATCCCGAGTTCCTGTCGCCCACGCTCGGCATCCACCCACACGAGGCCGCGCGAGCCACCGACGAGGACCTCGCCATGCTCGACAGCACCTGTGCGCGCCCCGAGGTTCGCGCGGTGGGCGAGGCGGGCCTTGACTACTACTACGACCACTCGCCGAGAGAGGCGCAGGCCCGCATCTTCCGGCACCAGTGCGAGCTCGCGGTGAAGCTGGGCAAGCCGCTCGTCGTCCACGTGCGGGACGCGCACGAGGACTGCGACGCGATTCTCGGCGAGGCGAAGGTCTCCCGAGGCGTCATCCACTGCTTCACCGGTGACACGGACGCCGCGCGGCGCTACCTGGACCGGGGCTTCTTCCTCTCGCTCTCCGGCGTCATCACCTACAAGAAGACGGAGGCGCTCCAGGACGCGGTGCGCTTCGCGCCGCTGGACCGGTTGATGGTGGAGACGGACAGTCCCTACCTCGCGCCCGTGCCGCACCGAGGGCGGAAGAACGAGCCCTCCCATGTCGTGGAGACGGCGAAGAAGCTCGCGGAGCTCAAGGGCGTGGCGCTGGAGACGGTGACTGAAGTCACCACCGCCAACGCCTCGGCCCTCTTCAACCTCACGCTGCGGTGAGGCCGCCGGCCAGGGCCTGGAGGTCCTGGTCCATCTGCGGCACGTCCAGCAGCAGCGCATCCGGGTCGTACTGGAAGTCGGCCTGCTTCAGCTTCAGCAGCGCTTGAAGCGCCGGCTCTCCCGTGTGGCCCCCGAAGGACGCGAAGACGACGCGGCCACCCTCCAGGTGGAGCGAGCCCTCCAGCGTGTGCTGACGAAGCTGGAGCTTGCCGCTCTTCTTGCCGCCGCCCAGCGTGCGCAGCAGCTCCCGCGGGGGAAGCTCGTCGAAGCTGCCACGCACCACGCGGCCCGGGCCGTTGTGCAGCACCCGGTCCTCCAGGAGCGCACGCACCGCCTTGGCCACCACGGCCTTGTCCCCGGGAGGCAGCAGCTCCGTCGCGCCGCCCATCAGCAGTCGCTCGCGCGTGGGCGCATCCGGCTCACCCACCACGGCGATGGGCAGGCCCGCCGTCTCCGGCGTGGAGCGCGCCTGCTGCAGCAGGTCCAGCACCTCCTGCTGCCCCAGCCGCAGGCTCACCACCAGCACGTCGCAGTCCTGCCGGGCCAGTCCGTCCTGCGCGCCCTCCGGCGTGGAGAGCGCATGGGCCACGAGGCCCTGCTTCAGCACCGCCTCCAGCAGCTCGCCGCGCGCCGTCTCGTCCGGCTCGACGACGAGCACTTGCCGGCCCTCGCACTCCAGCCGGTGACGGAGCAGCTCGCCGCTCTGCAACTGGATGACGATGTCGGCGACGACCGGGTCATAGAGCACGCCGGAGTTCGTCCGCAGGTGCTCCAGGGCCTGGTCCTTCGTCAGCGCCTTGCCCAGCGCGTTGCCGGGGTTCTTGGTCAGCTCGAGGAAGCTGTCCACCGCCGCGAGGATGCGAGCCCCCAGCGTGATGTCCTCGCCCTTGGCGCCCTGCGGGGTGCCCGAGCCATCCCAGGCTTCGTAGAGCTGCGCGAGGATGGTGTTGACCTGCGCGGGCAGGTGCACCGTCTCGAACAGCTTGGTGGGCGCGCGACAGGCCGCGCGGGCCTGGGCCTTCCACTCGGGATTGACGGCGTTGCTCGCGAGCGAGAAGTGCCGCTCGGTGGGCTTGCCCAGGTCGTGCAGGTACGCGGCGATGGACAGCGCGGCCAGCTCCTTGTGGGGCATGCCCATGCGCTGGCCCACGATGCCCGCCTGTCGCGCGAGCTGCGCGGAGTGTCCCCGGTGGCGCTGGCGGTCCTGCTCCAGCAGGCCCACGAGGATGCCCAGGGTCTCCACGTAGTCGATGTCGCTGACCAGCCCGCGAGGCCCACCGGGCTCGCGCCGCTGCGTCGACGACGGCTTGCCGCCCACCTGCGTCCCGCCGCCCGCTCGCTGCATGCGCATGCGGGCGTCCGTCTCCATCCGGAAGGACAGGCTGGCGCGGTGGCCCGTGGAGGTGCGGTTGTGCTCGGCCGCGCCCGCGCGCGAGGTGGACTCGGCGGGGCTCGACTGGGCGCTCGCCGCCTCCAGCAGCGCGGTGAAGGCGGTGGGGTCGCCGTAGTAGTGCTTGCGGATGGCCGCGGCGATGGCGCCGCGCAGGCCCACGTACGCGTAGACCTCCGACATGCCCGTGACGAGGGCAATCTCGTCCATCAGCGCCTTGTTCTGCGGCTCGGCGGCGACGACGGACAGCAGCTTGCGGTCCGGGTCCACCGCCAGGGGCAGCACGTTCTGCGCCTCGGCCAGACGCACCGGAAGCCGGTCGAGCACCTCGGTGGCGATCTTCGCCTTGGCCAGCTTGTCCGCGCTCACGAAGCGCGTCTGGAACTCCGCGGCCAGGAAGCGCAGCAACGCCGCTTCCTGGAGGAGCCCCAGCTCCACCAGACAATCCCCCAGCTTGTGGCCGGTGATCTTCTGGTGCTCCAGGGCCTGCTCCACGGCCCCGGCGTTGACGAGCCCCGCCTCGATGAGGCGCTCACCCAGCTTCTTCGCCATTGCGACTCAGCTTTCCGAAGAGTCCTCGCCGTTCTTGGAGGCGGGCGGTATCGACGTCAGCGCGCTGAACGGCTTGAAGGTCAGCTCCTTGGGCAGCGTGCTCGAGTCCCGAGGAGGACGCTCCTCACGCGGCGGACGCTCCTCGCGAGGCGGGCGCGGAGGACGCTCCTCGCGGGGAGGACGGTCCTCCCGAGCCTGGCGCTCCTCACGGGGCGGACGCTCCTCGCGAGGCGGGCGCTCCTCACGGGGCGGACGCTCCTTCCGGGGAGGACGCTGCTGCGGCTCCTCGCGCGGCGCCGGCGGGGTGCCCTCGGCGGCGGGGGCTCCCGTCTGCTGCGGAGCCTTGTCACCCCGGGCCTTGCGCTTCTCCTCGCGCGACTTGCGGCGCCCGCCCCCCTCGACGGGCGCGCGGCCCCGAGCGGTGGGCATGGGGCCCTTCCAGAGCTGCCGCTCGTAGTGGCGCTGCACGTCCGTCCACTTGTCGTTGGGGTCGCGCTGCATGGCCTCCAGCCACGAGGCGATGCGCGAGTCCAGCGAGTCCAGCGCGTGGACGATGTGCGCCTCCAGCGTCACCGGCACCTTGGGGCTGCCGTACTCGAGCTGTCCGTGGTGGGCGATGACCAGGTGCGTGATGTGCTGCTCCAGCAGCGGCGGGAAGCCGGGGATGGCCAGCGTCTTCTCGCGAATCTTCTGGGCCGTCATCACCAGGTGGCCCACGAGCTTGCCCTCGTCGGTGTAGTCGAAGCCCTTGTCCGACGAGATTTCGGCGACCTTCATCACGTCGTGCAGCAGCGCGCCGGCCAGCAGCAGGTCGCGGTCCGCCATGGGGTAGTGGTCCGCCACCCGCAGCGTCAGCCGCATCACCGACAGGAGGTGCTCGGCCAGGCCCCCGCGCCACGCGTGGTGCATGCCCTTGGCCGCCGGCGCCACCGGCAGCCCCGCGGCCACCTGCGAGTCATCCAGGAACGCCAGGAGCAGCTGCTTCACGTACGGGTCATTCACCCGCTCGTTGACGATTTCGCGGATGAGCCCCACGGCGCGGGCACCACCACCGCCCTCGTGACGGGAGTCGGCCTTCTCTGCCTTCTCGCTCTTCTCCGCGGCGGGCTTGGGCTCGGGCTTCGCCTCGGGGGCGGCCTTGGCCTCCGGAGGCGGGGCCGGGGGCGGCTCGAACTCCTTGGGGTCCAGGGGCTCCGGGTCCAGCCGCTCCACGGCCTCCACCACAATCTGGGTGCGGCCATGGAACTGGATGACGCCGCCCGTGATGAGGACGTAGTCGCCGGACTGGAAGGCGGGCTCGAGCGCGTCCACCTTGTCGAAGACACGCGCATCCACCTCGCCGCTCTTGTCGGCGAGCGACAGGGCCAGGAACACCTTGCCGCTCCGGGCCGTCACCTTCTCCTTCTTGGTGACACGGAAGACGGTGTTGACGCGGTCCTTCTCACGAAGGTCGGCCGCGTACACCTTGCGGACGGTCTCGACGGAACCTGCCGGGGTGGGGGTCGCGGTCTCTTGGACGTTTTCGTTGGTCATCGCGGCCGCGGACACTACCACTCCGGCGGGCGGCGCGGGGGACTCGCGTCAGGTGACTTCGAGCGCCACCGCGTCGAGGTACTCCGCGCCAGGGGAACCCACGAGCGTCGGATGGTCCGGTGGGAGTCCCGGGCGGGCCAGCCGGGTGGCGATGCGCGCCTCGCTCTCACAGGCCGTGGCGACCAGGTCGTCGAAGCCGCCGGGCGGGAGTGGTGGGTGGTGGCCGACCACGAGCAGCCTGCCCCCATGCCGGGTGCGACGCAGCGCGTACTGGACGTGTTCGACGAACGCCTCCGGCGAGTCCACGCGGCAGGTGTCCAGCAGCACCAGGTCGAAGGTCTCCCTCACGGCGCGGAGGGCCTGGAGGGCGGTGCCCTTCTCCACGAACACCCGGCCGAGCAGGCCATTGGCCTCGGCGTTCTCCCGGGCCAGGTCCCCCGTGTCGGCGTCCGCGTCGAAGGCCAGGATGTGGCGGGCGCCATGCAGCCCCGCGTGGACGAAGAGTCCGCCCACGTTGCAGTTGACGTCCAGCACCCGGGCATCCCAGGCCATGCGCCCGACGATGCGCCGCAGCTCGCGCTGGTCATACGCGTAGCCGGTGCCCAGGCCATAGGTGAGGTCCACGGTGAAGCGGGCCCCCAGCTCCAGGACCCGGCACCAGCGGGGTGGGGTGCCATAGAGCACGTGGGGCCGCTGCGTCGGCAGGCCCAGCGCGCGCCGTCGCGGGGTGTCATTGCGCAGCAGCACCGAGCCCGCGCCCGTCACCTCCACCAGCGCGCGGGTGATGTCCTGGTGGCGCGCGTCCATGGATCGCGTGAGCGTCTGCACCACGAAGTGGGCATCGTACCGGTCGACGATGAGACCGGGCAGGCCGTCGCCGTCATCGTTCACGATGCGGCAGAAGCGCGGGTCATCCACCAGCCGGCCCCGCCGCTCGAAGGCGTGCCGGAGGTGACGGGGGATGAGGCCCTCCACCGCTTCGTCCGGAAGCCCCAGCCGACGCACCGCGAGCGACGCCTCCAGGTCCACGTCGCCCAGGCCCAGCACCGCGCCGTCCTCGTCCCGGAGCTGCACGAGCTCACCGGGCTGGGGCGTGCCTTCCATCGACACGATGTCCTCGCGACGCAGCCACGGAGCTCCATGGCGCAGACGGCGGGCGGCATCCCGGGACAGATAGGTGCTGAGCAAGGCGCGTCCTCCTCTCGCGTGGCCGGCTCGGGACAGCGGCCCGAGCGCGGGTGTCATTCCAGCGGAGAACATGCGCCGTGCATCGCGCCGCTGCCGGCGGGGGCATGCTCCTCGCGCTGAAGGGCGGGGGAGGGGACGAGCCCTATTCCGGAGGAGGCGGCCGCTTGAAGGCCTTGAAGGTCACCCGGGTGAGAATCGAGCTGACCACCAGGGCGAGCACGATGCCCACGATGCGCAAGCTCCAGGAGTCCTTGAGCACCAGCGTGAGGGCGAGCACGCCCAGCGCCACGGAGCCCGCCACCGCCAGGACCTGGCCCCGGGCCGCCAGCCCCGAGGCGGGACGGCGTGCCCGGGCGAGCACCGGCAGGCTGCCCGCCTTGCGCCAGAGCGCGGAGGACTCCTCGCGCACCTCGTCGTCGGGGTCCACCAGGCCCTGGGTGTACGCGCGCTCCACGTCACCCAGGCTGGGGTAGGTCAGCTCTCCATCCGGAGTGCGCACGACGTAACGCATGGCGGGCTCCTCCGTGAGGCCTTGGACCACCTCACGCCAGCTCGGTGGCAATCTGCTCCGCGACGCGCAATCCATCAATGGCCGACGAGACGATGCCGCCCGCGTAGCCACATCCCTCACCCGCCGGGTACAGGCCCCGCATGGACACCGACTGCAGGTCCTCGCCTCGCGTGACGCGCACCGGGGACGAGGTCCGGCTCTCGATGCCGATGAGCTTGCCCTCGTCGCTGATGAAGCCGCGCATCTTCCGGTCGAACGTGCGCAGCGCCTGCTTGATGGACGTGGTGAGCCGCGCGGGGAAGAGCCGGTTGAGGTCCACGTGCGCCAGGCCCGGCCGGTAGCTGGTGCCACCCGGGTCCTTCGTCAGGCGGCCCGCCAGATAGTCGGGGATGGTCTGCGCGGGGGCGAAGAAGCGGCCTCCGCCCAGCTCATACGCCTTCTGCTCCCAGTGGCGCTGGAAGAGCAGTCCCGCCAGCGGCCCGTGGAAGCCCTCGCGCTCGAAGTCCGCGACGGAGACGGAGACGACGATGCCCGCGTTCGCGTAGCGCGCGTTGCGGCGCGAGTTGGACATGCCGTTGGTGCACTGCAGGCCGTCCTCGGTGGGCGTGGGCACCACGATGCCGCCGGGGCACATGCAGAACGAGTAGACGCCGCGCACCTCGCCGTCGACGTCCAGGTTCTCCGCGAGCTTGTAGTCGGCGGGAGGCAGCTTGGGGTTCTTCGCCGCGTTGCCGTACTGGATGCTGTTGATGAGCGTCTGCGGGTGCTCGGCGCGGAAGCCGAGCGCGAAGGGCTTGGCCTCCACGAGGACGCGGCCGTCGGCGGCGAAGCGCTCATACAGCTCCCGCGCGGAGTTGCCGGGCGCGAGGATGACGCGGTCGCTCTCCAGCGTGCGCCCATCCGCCAGCTTCACGCCCGCGATGTGTCCGTCGCGGTAGAGCAGGTCATCCACGCGCTGCTCGAAGTGCACCTCGCAGCCGCCCGCGATGAGCTCCTCGCGCAGCCGCGCCACCGCGCCCGGCAGCAGGTCCGAGCCGATGTGCGGCTTGCCCTCGATGAGGATGTGGTCCGGCGCGCCGTAGCGGGCGAAGGCCTCGATGACCTTGCGCACCATGGGGTGGTTGATGCGCGTGGACAGCTTGCCGTCCGTATAGGCGCCGGCGCCGCCCTCCCCGAAGTTCATGTTGCTCTCCGGGTCCAGCGTGCCGTCGCGCATCAGCTTCGCGACGTCCTTGCGCCGCGTCACCACCTCGCGGCCCCGCTCCAGCAGGATGCTGCGCACGCCGCGCTCCAGGAGCCCCAGCGCGCAGAACAGACCCGCGGGCCCGGTGCCGATGATGATCGGCCACTTCTCCGGAGGCTTCACCGGGGACAGGGGCTCGGGCGGGGGCGGCGCCTCGCCCACGTCGGGCGGGAGCTGCTTGGGCTTGCGGCCCGGAGCCAGCTCCACCTCCAGCGTGTAGATGTACCGCGGGCTGCCCTTCTTCCGAGCGTCCAGAACCGAACGCACCACTCGCACCGAGGCCAGGTCGGACCGGGTGACACCCAGCTTCTCCGCGGCCCGCTGACCGAGCAGCTCCTCCGGCTCGTCCAGCCACAGCCCGATGTTGTTCACCCGATACGCCATTGCCGTTTGCTCCTGGTGGGGGCGCGTATCTGCTTCACCCCGCTGAAAGATTGCAAGCACTTGAAACCACGAGGGCTCTGCTTGCTCCTCCGGGTGCGTATCGCGTGAGGCACCCGGACTTCCACTTCCCTCGAAGGGGTTGTCGGGTGCGTAGGTTCTTTCGCACCCCAGGGCCCCCCGTGCCGGCCCCTGAAACACGTCAACCCCGCGTAACTGTTGGGGAATCCGTTTGGAAGAGAACGTCTGGCACGGGGGTTGAAGTACCGGGCCCCCGTGAAGACCTGGCGGCCCCCCTCATTTCGCCGCCCACTTTGGAGGCATTCACTGTGAGCACCGATCAAAAGGGCACCCGAATCCTGGCGCGCACCTTCTTCAACCAGCTGCGCGCGAGCGGCTACACCCCGCACCAGGTCATCGGCATCGCCACGGAGCTGCTCGATCTGGTGACCTCGGACCTGAAGGAAGGCGACAAGGACGTCGCCGCGGCGCAGGCCACCCCGGAGCAGCAAGGCTCCGAGTGGCGTCAGCGCGCCTGAGGTGCGAGGCTCTCGCTTCGTGGCAAGACCCTCGGCGGGTGAGTGGGCTCCGGACAGGCTCCGGGGTCCCCGCCCACGAGGCGGCGGTGGAACCGGCCTCAGCCGGTTTTTTCGTTTCCAGGCTGTGGGGTGATGCCCGGGTCACCCGCTGGCTGGCCTGAGGAGCGCGCTTCGCGCCGTCGCGAGTAGGCCGCGGAGGCCGCGACGAAGAGCAGCCCCGCGGTGAGCGCGCTGAAGACCAGGCTGGCCGAGTGCATGGCGAGTGCTCCCATCAGCACGCCGCCTCCCAGGAAGGCGAGCAGGTCGACCCAGAGAGGGCGCGGCTGGGGCCGCACGAGCACGAGCACGCAGCCGGCGAGGGGCAGTCCCAGGGCGACCTGACGGACGATGGCCTCGGTGCTGGTGCGCACCGTGTCCCAGTTGTGGACGAGGATGGCGGCGAAGATGACCACCGTGCCCAGGGCGAGCACGAGGACTCCCGCGGCGGCGGCGTCCTTGGTGAGGCGGGCCTTCTCGTCGAACTGCTGCACGGCCAGGTCGACCAGGTGCTCCAGCGCGCTGTTGAGGATCTCCGCGAAGAAGATGAGCAGGACGCAGAAGATGAGCGTCACCTTCTCGGCGAGTCCCAAGGGGATGCCGCTGCCCACCAGCCCCACCAGCACGGCGGAGATGAGGTGCACGCGCATGTTGCGCTGGTGGACGACGGTGTGGATGAGGCCCGCCCAGGCGTGGCCGAACGAGGCGAGGAGCCCCGAGCCGCGACGGGCGGGAAAGTGGGGAGGTGGCCGGGCAGGTACGGTCATCGGAACCTGAAGGGACAGTCAGGCTAGCACCCACGGGTTCGATTGCCGTGGGGATGTGAATGGGTAAGGTCGGCCGCCATGAGCACCGACTCCTTCCGGGCGCGTCCAGTGGGCGTGCTGGCGGCCCTTTTGTTGACCTCGTCCCTCGCGGCCGCCCAGGCTCCCGCGCCGCACGTCCATGACGACGAAGTGGGGGCGTGTGGCCTGGAGCCGCCCGACGCGGTGTACGTGCCGGCTCCGGGGCCCAGGGCCCACGAGGCGCGCAAGCTGGGCGCCACGGATGCTCCCGTGGTGCGGCGCGAGGAGAAGGGCGGAGGGACGCGGGCCAAGGTGTCGGGTGTCCCGCAGACGCGGACGCGGGCGGGTGCGCTGTCGGGGAAGGTCATCTACCTGAGCCCGGGCCATGGCTTCTACCGGGCCCCGACGCTGAAGCGCTGGGCCACGCAGCGCCCCAACACCTGGGCGGTGGTGGAGGACTTCATCTCCGCGGAGGTGCTGAACCAGGACCTGCTGCCCATGTTGACGGGCGCGGGCGCGACGGTGGTGCCCGTGCGCGAGTCGGACCTCAACTCGCGGATGGTCATCGTCGATGACGGTGGCGCGGGCTACTCCGAGACGGGGGACACGGCGCTGTTCCGCGCGACGAGCCGGAAGGGGTGGGGCACGCCGCCCTCGCCCATGAAGAACGATGTGGAGCCCTTCACGCTGGGCACCACGCGGGAGCTCCTCACGACGATGACCGCGACGACGTCGGCCACGTGGGCGCCGACCGTGCCCGCGGATGGCCACTACCATGTCTATGTCTCCTACGCGGCGGACCCCTCGCGGACGGAGAACGCGCACTACGTGGTTCGCCACGCGGGCGGTGAGAGCCACTTCCGCGTCAACCAGCGCAGGCATGGCGGGACGTGGGTGTTCCTGGGCCGCTTCTTCTTCAAGGCGGGGGCTGGCGCGGACGCGGCCTCGGTGGTGTTGATGAACGACGCGGAGCCGGGGAGCACGGTGTCGGTGGACGCGGTGCGCTTCGGGGGCGGCAGCGGAGTCATCGGCGATGCGCAGATGGCCGCGCTGACGCGTCCTCGCTACGAGGAGGCCGCGCGCTACCACGTGCAGTTCAGCGGCGCGCCCGCGTCGGTGTATGCGCCGACCGGTGCGAATGCCATCGGCAACGAGCGCAACGCGGACGTGTCCGCGCGTCCTCGCTTCGCCGCGTGGCTGCACGAGGAGGGGGAGGACGCGGTGTACGTCGCGTGGCACACCAACGCGTCCACCACGGGGAAGGTGGTGGGCACGGAGGGCTACGTGTACGGGCCGAACCCGGTGGACGGGACGCTGAACTTCACGGGAGTGCCTGGAAGCGACGTGCTGGCGCGCGCGCTGCTGGACGAGCTGGGGAAGGACCTGCGGCGCGAAGTGGACCCGACATGGCGCGTGCGCAACCTGCGCTCCGCGAACCTGGGCGAGGTGAATCCCACGCACAACCCGGAGATGCCGTCGGTGCTGTTGGAGATTGCGTACCACGACACCGTCGCCGACTCGAACCGCCTGAAGGAGCCGGCCTTCCGCCGCGTCGCCGCGAGGGCGATTCTCCAGGGCCTCATCAAGTACTTCGCCGCGCGCGATGGCGTGGCGGTGCGACTGCCGCCCGAGGCCCCTTCCGCGGTGGTGGCGCGCAACACCGTGGCGGGAACGGTGGAGGTCCGCTGGGCCGCGCCCGAGGCGAATCCGGACGAGGAGGGACATGACGCGCCCACCGCGTACCGCGTCTACCAGAGCACGGACGGGCTGGGCTGGGACGACGGCACCGAGGTGACGCAGACCTCCTTCTCCCTGCCGCTGGCGACGGGCACGGCGCGCTACTTCCGCGTCGCCGCGGTGAGCGAGGGCGGCGAGGGCTTCCCGTCCTCCATCGTGGGCGTGCGCGCGGGGGCCGCGGCGACGGCGCTGGTGGTCAACGCGTTCGAGCGGATGGACTCCGCGCTGGCCTGTGGCGAGGCGCTGGATGCGTACGACCTGGAGGCGCCGCTGCGGGTGCTGGTGGAAATGATGAACGACGGCACCTACGTGCGCCGGCACGGGGACGCGATGAGCCAGTCCGGGCTCGTGTTCGACAGCGCGACGAGCGCGGCCGTGGCGGCGGGGCTGGTGTCACCCGGGGCGGGTACGGGTTACCGCGTGGTGGACTGGTTCACCGGGCGGGGAGGGGCACAAGGGACTCGGCTGACGCGCGCGGAGCAGGACGCGCTGCGAGCGTTCGTCACGGGGGGCGGCCACTTGCTGCTCTCGGGTTCGCAGGTGGCGTCCGCGCTGGCGGCCGGGGACTCGGCGGACAAGGCGTTCCTGGCGGACATCCTCCGCGCGGCCCCCCTGAGCGGGACTCCGTCGTTGACGGTGGAGGGCCTGCCTGGGGACTTCCTCTCGTCGCTGACGGGCGTTTCGCTGGACGACGGCACCCGAGGCGCCTTCCCGGTGGGCGTGACGGATGTGTTGACTCCCGCATCAGGCGGCTCGGCGGTGCTGCGCTACGCGGGGACGGACCTGACGGCGGGCGTGTTCTCGCTGCCGGGCGGACAGGTGCTCCTCCTGGGCGTGCCCTTCGAGTCGGTGGTGGACCGGGCGGCGCGGGCCCGGCTCCTGTCGGCGTTCCTGGTGCGCGCGGGCTTCCCCTCGCCGGGGACCGCGCCTGTCGGGGACTCCGGCGAGGGGGGCCCGGGCCTGCTGGCCCGGTGCGTGGTGCCTCGTGGGGTGGATCCCCATCCTCCGGAGCCGGAGATCCCGACCCCCATCGTCCTGGACGCGCTGCCGCAGTTCTATCCGCTCGGGGACACGGGCTGTGGTTGTGGGGCGGGCGCGGGAACGGGGGGCGGGCTGTGGCTGTTGCTCGGAGTGATTGTTCAGCTTCGGCGCGCGAGGCGGCGCGCGGGAGACTTGAGGCGTTGACTCGGCGGGGCCGCGTGCCTACGGTCGGCGGCCCTCGTTTTTTGACGTCACTGATGACCCGAGGGCGCTCTTCACGCGCCCTCTGCTCCAAGGAGATACGCACATGGCTACTCGCATCGCCATCAACGGCTTTGGTCGCATCGGTCGCTGCATCCTGCGCGCCGCGCTGAGCCGCAAGGAAGACCTGGAGATTGTCGCCATCAACGACTTGGACAAGCCGGCCGCGCTGGCGCACCTGTTCAAGTACGACTCCGTGCACCGCACCTGGCCGGGCGAGGTGAAGGCGACGGACAAGGGCATCGTGGTGGACGGCAAGGAGATCGCCGTCACCGCGGAGAAGGACCCGACGGCGCTGCCGTGGAAGAGCATGAACGTGGACGTGGTGCTGGAGTGCACCGGTCGCTTCACCGCGCGCGATGCGGCCGCGAAGCACCTGGCGGCGGGCGCCAAGAAGGTGATCATCTCCGCGCCGGCCAAGGGCCCGGACCTGACCATCGCCTACGGCATCAACCATGCCGAGTATGACCCGGCCAAGCACCACATCATCTCGAACGCCTCGTGCACCACCAACTGCCTGGCGCCCATCGCCAAGGTGCTGGTGGACAACTTCGGCATCGAGAACGGCCTGATGACGACGGTCCACAGCTACACCAACGACCAGCGCATCCTCGACCTCACCCACGACGACATGCGCCGGGCGCGCGCCGCCGCGCTGTCGATGATTCCCACGAGCACGGGCGCCGCCAAGGCCATTGGCGAGGTGATTCCGTCGCTGAAGGGCAAGATGCACGGCATCTCGGTGCGCGTGCCCACCCCGAACGTGTCGCTGGTGGACCTGACGGTGAACCTGAGCAAGAAGGTGACGGCGGAGGGGGTCATCGACGCGTACCGCAAGGCCGCCGAGACCTCGCTCAAGGGCATCCTGGAGTTCAGCGACGCGCAGACGGTGTCGGTGGACTACAACGGCAACCCGCACTCGGCCATCTTCGACTCCACCAACTGCTTCGTGATGGGCGACACCATGGTCAAGGTGATGGCCTGGTACGACAACGAGTGGGGCTTCTCCAACCGCATGGTGGACACGGCCAAGTTCCTCGTGTCCAAGGGCATCTAGTCCCCGTCCGGGGCCCAGGGGATACGCAAGATGATTCGTTATATCGACGAGCTGCAGCTCACCGGCAAGCGCACCTTCATTCGCGTGGACTTCAACGTCCCGCTGGAGGGGAGGCGCGTGACGGACGACACCCGCATCCGCGAGGCGCTGCCGACCATCCGGCGGGCGTTGGAGCTCGGAGGGAAGGTCATCCTGGCGTCCCACCTGGGCCGCCCCAAGGGCGCGGACCCGAAGCTGTCGCTCGAGCCCGTCGCCCAGCGGCTGGCGGAGCTGCTCGGCCCCAAGCACGAGGTCATCCTCGCGGATGACTGCATCGGGGACGGCGTGAAGAAGCAGGTGAAGGAGCTCAAGGAGGGGCAGGTCGTCGTGCTGGAGAACCTGCGCTTCCACAAGGAGGAGGAGGCCAACGACGAGACCTTCTCCCGCGAGCTCGCGGCGCTGGCGGATGTCTACGTCAACGATGCCTTCGGCACCGCGCACCGTGCGCACGCCTCCACCGCGGGCATGGTGCCCTACGTGAAGGAGAAGGCCGCGGGCCTGCTGATGAAGAAGGAGATCGAGTACCTGGGCGGCGTGCTCAAGACGCCCGAGAAGCCCTTCGTGGCCATCCTGGGTGGCTCCAAGGTCAGCGACAAGATCAAGGTCATCGAGAGCCTGCTGCCCAAGGTGGACGCGCTCCTGGTGGGCGGCGCCATGGCGTACACGTTCCTCAAGGCGCAGGGCGTGGAGGTGGGCAAGTCCCGCGTGGAGGAGGACAAGCTGTCGTTGGCCACGCGCCTCATGGATGCGGCGCATCGGCTGAAGACGCCCATCGTCCTTCCGGTGGACCACATCGTGGGCACCGAGCTCACGGACAAGAGCCCCGCGCAGGAGACGCCCGACAACGCGGTGCCCAAGGACATGATGGGGTTGGACATCGGCCCCAAGACGCGCGCGCTCTTCACCCAGCACATCCGCGATGCGCGCACCGTGGTGTGGAACGGGCCCATGGGCCTGTTCGAGGTCGCGAAGTTCGCCGAGGGCACCCGCTCGGTGGCCACGGCGATGGCGAACAACAAGGAGGCCATCACCGTGATTGGCGGTGGCGACAGCGCGGCCGCCGTGGAGCAGATGGGCCTGGCGGACCAGCTGAGCCATGTGTCGACTGGTGGAGGCGCGTCCCTGGAGTTCCTGGAAGGCCGGGAGCTGCCGGGCATCAAGGCGCTGGAAACACGTTAGGCTGCGCGCGGTTC
Organism: Myxococcus stipitatus DSM 14675; assembly: GCF_000331735.1. Taxonomy (GTDB): domain Bacteria; phylum Myxococcota; class Myxococcia; order Myxococcales; family Myxococcaceae; genus Myxococcus; species Myxococcus stipitatus. The sequence goes on from NC_020126.1 coordinate 4,089,322, forward strand.
GGCAACACCACCACACCTTCGGGGGAGTGACTCATGGCCGCCTCGGCTCGTCGTCGGAAGATCGTCGCCGGCAACTGGAAGATGAACAAGACGGTGCCGGAGGCGTTGGCACTGGTGCGTGAGCTGCGGGGGCCTCTGTCCTCCGTCGGGGATGTGGTGGAGGTGGTACTGGCGCCTCCGTTCGTGGCGTTGCAGCCCTTGCACGTGGCGCTGGAGGGGGCTCCCTTCCAGCTCGCGGGGCAGAACTGTCACTGGGAGGCGTCGGGGGCGTTCACCGGAGAGGTGTCCGCGCCGATGTTGGCGGAGCTGGGGTGTGCCTACGTCATCGTGGGGCACTCGGAGCGCCGGCAGCTCTTCGGTGAGACGGACGAGACGGTGAACAAGAAGGCCCGCGCGGTGCGCGACGCGAAGATGACGCCCATCATCTGTGTGGGCGAAACGCTCGTGGAGCGCGAGTCGGACCGGACGCTGGAGGTGGTGGAGCGCCAGGTCCGGGGGGCGTTGGCGGGCTTCGAGGCGAAGGAAGTGGCCGGCTTCGTCCTGGCGTACGAGCCGGTGTGGGCCATTGGGACGGGGCGCAACGCCTCGTCGGCGCAGGCCCAGGAGGTCCACGCGGCGATCCGTGGGCTGGTGGGTCGGCTGTACGACGGGGAGACGGCCGGGCGGGTGCGCATCCAGTACGGCGGCAGTGTGAAGCCGGACAACGCCGCGGAATTGCTGGGCCAGCCGGACGTCGACGGGGCGCTCGTGGGTGGAGCGAGCCTGAAGGCGGGCGATTTCGCGGCCATCGTCAAAGCGGCCACGTAGGGTTGATCCACACTTTTTGGTGCTACCGCCGCACTTTATTCTGGAATAAGGTGCGCCCTCTTTTCACGGAACGTTTGAAAGACCACTCATGCTGACCTTCGTCACGATCATCCACGTCCTCGTGTGCGTGTTCATGATCTTCGTCATCTTGCTGCAGCCGGGTAAGGACGCCGGCATGGGCTCGGCGCTGGGCGGCGGCGCGGCCACGAGCGCCTTTGGCGGCCGTGGCGCGGTGACGTTCCTGAGCAAGCTCACGGGCGTCTGCGCGGCGATGTTCTTCTTCACGTCGCTGGGCCTGTCGATGGTGGGCCTGAAGTCCTCGGTGGCCGAGGGCGGTTCGGTGGCGAAGCCTCCGGCGGCCGCGGCTCCCGCGGTTCCGGGCGCCGAGCAGTCGACGCCTCCGGCGGCCTCGGGCTCCGAGCAACCTCAGGGTGCGGCTCCGGCCGCACCGGCGGAGGGCCAGCAGGCTCCCGCGCCGACTCCGGCTCCGTAAGAGCCCCGTTGTTCAAATCCGGAGCACGCAGCAGTGAGAAACTCGTTGCGTGGTCCGGTGCGGTGATGTAAACGGTCCGCGCAGCAACGCCCAGGTGGTGGAACTGGTAGACACACCATCTTGAGGGGGTGGCGCCGAAAGGTGTGCGGGTTCGAATCCCGCCCTGGGCACAGTCAGAAGGCTCGTAATCCTCCGGGGTTACGGGCCTTTTGCTTTTCTAGCTTCCTGTCATTGCCCCTGTATTGCCCCTCTCCAGCATGGGGCCGTCCAAGAGCTTCACGGCGTCCTGCTTCACCTGGGGACTGAGATGGGCGTAGCGCATCGTCATTTCGATGGTGGCGTGGCCCATCAGCTCCTGGATGACCTTCATGGGGACGCCCCTCATGGCGAGGTGGCTTCCGTAGGTGTGGCGCAGGTCGTGCCACCCGATGGTCCCCTTCTGTCGCCTGATGCCCGCCCGCTTCAGCGTGGTGATGAGCAGGTGGTCCATCATCCCAGGGGTGAGGTGCTCCCCGTTCTCCTGGCAGAAGACGAAGGGGCCCCGGAGGTGCCGGTGTGCCCTGAGTGCCTCCACGACGGATTGGGGGAGGTCCACCGTCCGAGTGCTGCCGCTCTTCGGCGTGCCCTCGATGCCTCGCCAGATGGTCCGCTTGACGTGGAGCTTGGCGCGGACGAAATCGAGGTCCGTCCACTGGAGCCCGATGAGCTCCCCTTGTCGCAGACCCGTCTTGGGCGCTGTCGTCAGGAGGGCTACGTCTTGGGGGGCAGCGGACGCGATGAGCTGGTCAACCTCGTCGAAGGTGAGGAAGTCGTAATCGGGCTTCGCCACCTTGAAGAGCTTCACGTCTGGGGTGTGGGCCAGGACGTTCTGCGCTTTGGCGAGGTTGAGGAGCTTGCTTAGTACGGCCAGGGCGTTGTTGATGGTCTTCAGGCTCAAGGTCTTCGACGTGCGGACCTTGCGCCTCCGAAGGGCTCTTGTGGACGGCGTGTCCGAGTGCCCACTCATCCTCCTGGGCTTCTTCTTCATGGCGGCCTTGAACTCCTCGATTTCGGCTGGGCCGATGGCATCGAGCCTCATCTCCCCGAAGTACGGGGTGAGGTGGTCGTCCAAAATCTGCCGCTTGCTCACGACACTGGAGTGCTTGTTGTTGTTCTCGGAGTAGGTGAGGAACCGCGCCGTGAAGTCCTTCAATCTCGGCGCCTTCTTGGCCTCCTCGGTCGTTTCGGGCTCCCTCTCCTTCCTGAAGGTCCCCATCAAGAGGGCGGCGCGGATGTCTCGTTCGTACTGCTCGGCACCGCGACGGGTGTTGACCGGGCTGTCCTTGCGGACGCGCTCGACTTCCCCGCTCGCGTGCCTGAACTTGATATCCACGAACCACACTTGCTGATTCCTTCCGTCCTTGTCGGTGTACTTCCGCTGTCTCACGCTCATGAGTGCTTCTCCTTGAGCGCAGGACCGCCTTGACCCACGGGCGAACCTACCAGGACTGCGCGGAGAATTCGGAGGGTCCTCCCGATGCGGACGACCCCCGGCACCTGTCCGAGCCGAATGGCCTCGTAGAGCGTCTTCCGATTCACGCGCAGTAACGCTGCGGCCTCGTCCACGGTGAGAAACGAGGGGGTGTCTTCCTGGCTCTGGGGTGTGGTCTCGGTCATGGCTATCTCGGGAAGACCTTCCGGGGCGTGAGGCGACCGAGGGCGTGAAGCCCAATGCCGATGGCGTCCCAGACGTTGTGGTGGAGGGCGGAAGAGGAGGGCAGTTCGACGCGCAGGTGTTCGGAGGCATCGAGGCGCTGTTTGATGCGCTCGATGAACGCGTCCGCGTCCAGCGTGCCCTTCCAGTCTCGCGGGTGGACAGACCGACGAGTCGCGACGTTGGGCAGGTAGCCACCGAGCATGCCCACGACGCCCGAGAGCTGGATGAGGTCGTTCTGGTCGCCCTTCTGGTGCGCGGCGGCGTAGACGCGAGGCATCTCGATGATGAGCTGGTAGGACTCATCGCCCAGGCGAGGCTGGAGCCATCCGCGAACCGCCAGGGCCATGGAGGCCCACGAGGACGGGGACAGCTCTCCTCCTTGGGGCTCGGGGTTCTTCGGCAAGCCCGCGGCCAGGAGCGTTGCGCTTCCGCCACCCGGCACATCGAACAAGGCGACACCGCAATGCCGGAGGCCGGGGTCTATGGAGACGAGCTTCGCAGCGCGGTGCTCGGAGGGACCTTCAGGACGGGGACATGTGCTCACACCTCTCCTGATGGGGACACTTTCCGAGACTGGTCACGCCGCCTTCGTGTCGGGCTCCCAGACCACCAGCCGCCCACTGGAGTCGCGCACCGTGGCCGCGTCCTTCGAGAGAACCCGCGACAGGGCAGGCTCGGCTTCGATGGCGCCCGCCAGGTCCGGCGTCACTTCTCGCATGGCTTGCCTCATGATTTCGGACATGCGCTCGGCGGAGTCGTGGAGCCGGTTGGGGCAGTCCGCGCGCAGCTCCGCTACCAACTCGTCATGCACCATGAGGACAAGGCGCGAGCCCCAGAGTGGTGAGCGGCGGTCCGCGTACATCTCCCGCGACACGCGCCAAGTGGCCAGCTTCGCACCCACGGCACCGAGGCCCTGGAAAGGGGTGTTGAGCCACTGGGTATAGCTGCAACCGCCACGGAGGATGTTGGCGCCCGGAATCATGGCGTCCACGAGCTGACCGTTGCGCGTAAGGGCACTGGCCTGGCCGAAGAGGGCGCGCTGCTCGGGCCACGCATCCAGCCACCGGTTGCCGTAGTGGCGTGACACCTCGACGCACGCGGCGCAGACCATCTTCACCTTGCCCTGGACGCGCACGGGAACGCGCTCCACTCCGCACGTCTCCGCGACCTTGGCCAACAGGCAGAACCGGACACCGTCCTTGGCGCGTGCCTGGTACGCCATGCCGCCAGCTCCGAGGCCGCCGCCCTTGCCGAAGTTGAAGATTTTGGCGAGCGAGCGGAAGGCGGTGGCCGTGGGCTCCTTGGCCTTCACGCGCGGCAGGAGGTCTTCGTAGTTCTCCCCCAGGAACGTGGCTGCCGCCGAGGTGTGGACGTCTTCCTTGGCCAGTAGCGCATCGGCCATCCGCGAGTAGCCCACGTCCCAGATGGCTCGCTGGGCCATGGTGCGCAGCTCGAGGCCGCCGTAGTCCACGGAGCAGAACACGTAGCCGGAGCGGGCCTCATGGCACTCACGCACGCCCCCTCGTTGCGGGAGCTGTTGGTAGTCGCTGGAGACGCGTGTCGTGGACACGAGCACGTTGAAGCGCGGGTTGAGGGGCGTGGTGGTCCCTGCCTCCAGCTTGTCCAGGTAGGTGGAGCGGTACTTGTCCACCTTGCCGGACTTGCCCAGTTCCTCAAGCAGCGCATCGCCCGAATCCAGGAGGGTATCCCTGTCGGTGGCCACCTGCCCCTCGGGGAAGCGAGGCGAGGGAGGGGTGACAGGTGGCGTGTCGTTGTAGGCGGTGGTGACAAGCTGGGCGAGGCGCTTTGCGTCCTTTGATCCGCTGGCGCGGAAGATACCGGCATCCCGGAAGCGAGCGCGGTTGGCTTGCCAGTCCTTCTCGACACGGTTGCGCAGATCCTCGACGCGACCGGCATGTGTGCGCAGGCCCCAGATTGAGGCGAAGTGGAGCGCGAGGGCGGCGCGGACCTGGTCCGCTTCGGCGTGGAGGTTGCCGCCATTGGCGACACTGGCTGCAGCCCGTACTTGGGACAGGTGGACGTCCAGCGTGTAGCAAGCGTCGCGCAGCGGGTACTTCACGGCGCCCTCGGGCCACTGCTCCAGCGGCACGCCATCCAGCTCTCCGTACCGAAGACGCCAAGAGTCGGGGGCGTACTTGTCGGCGGAGATGTCGAGGCCAAGGTGGCGCTTCACCAGGAGGGCCAGCGGGTAGCGGGCCCCTTCATCGTCACCGAGTGGGCGGCCCGTCTCCGGGTCCACGCCATGGAGACCCCGGGCAATGTCCAGAAGGGCCTCGCGGATGGCCACGTCATGGAAGCGGCCCGCCTCGGCGGCGGCGAACACGTCGTCCACCAGTCGCGGGTCATCCGCGCACATGACGCCTAGGTCGTAAGCGAGATTGGCTCCCGTCAGGTGAACGCCCGGTGAGCGGAGGGCTTCGCGGAACCACGTGCGTGCCTGGGCGGGGGAGAGAAGCCGCTCACTGCCAGGGGCTTCCTGGGCGATGGACGCGCAGACGAGCGGCGGCGCAAGCAGTCCAGGCTGAATCGGATAGGTCTCGGTGTCGAAGCTGAAGAGGACGGGCACAACACCGAAAGGCCCGTGACGTGGGCCAGCCGGGCGCCCCTTGAGAGAGCGCCAAGAGGTTGCAGAGGGTGGAGTGGGGCAGCCGTCAGGCCAGGGCGTCAGTGAGCGGCGGGAGCTTCGCGGTGGCGCGCTTGGACTCGATGGCGGCCAGCTCCGCGTCCGTGGGGCTCACGTTGCTCCAGCGGTAGCCCTCGATGACCTTGCCGGGGCGTCCGTCCTTCTCCGGGAGCGTCTTGGGGAAGACCTCGCAGTCCACGAGGAGGAAGGCTCCGGCCTGCTTCGCCTCGGTGAACTTGGCGATGAATCCGGGCGTGACTTCGTGCTCCTCGGCACCAGCAAGGGCCATGAGGAAAGCCTTGAAGCGCCCGCCTCCGTTCTTCTTCGTGTCGGAGAGGTTCTCCACGTAGCTGGTGACGAGGCCGGGCCGCGTGGGCTCGGTAGCCTGGGTCCTCTCGGACGTCACCACCTTCACTTCAGCAATGGCAGACAGGCCCTTGAAGCCGTCCTTGGTGCGGATTGACTGGACCTCCAGGCGGTAGCGTCCTGACCTGAGGTACTGTGCGCCGACGGCGGCCTGGGCGGTGGCGATGCGTGCATATGCGGCGTTGCTCATGTCCCGTGTTCCCATTCGAGTCGTGGGGCGTCGTAAGGACGTCCTCGTCTTCTCTTATGGGGACGCTTTCTGGGAGCGGACCACAGGCTTTATGGGTCACAGTGAACCAGCGCCCCAAAGTATGTGTCATATCGGCTATAGGGGCAAGCGCAGCCGAGGCTACGTCAACGTGGCGGATAGCGACGCTCGAAGTATGAGGAGCGCCTTGGGCGAGAATCCGGAATGAACCACAGCCTTGCCTTCATTGGTGACTTCGCAATGATAGTTTTCACCCCCAAGGCTGCATGAAAACTCTGCGCGATCCATGGTGATTGAGTGTGGCTTTGAGAAAGCAGATATGTGGCGCCTGATGTCCGATGTCCCCGAGAGTTCAATTCTGGCTGAAACAGAATTGGAGAGTGTGAGATCGGAAAGGCGTGCCGAGATAACGACGATATTGTCGATCTCGGTTTCGAGTTTTGAAATCCAGTCAGAAACTCGCGCACGAGCAGGTTCAATATAGATCGCCCCTCCAGAATACTCCCATAGTCGCTCAAGGAATGCCCTGGAAGTACGGAGAGGGTTGATGAGTTCGATGGCAGGGGTTGTTGTGCCAATGCGAAAATAAGTTTGTCTGTATTCGGTGCGCCGGAATTCTTGAGTTTGACCGAAAGGGTCTTCAATGGACTCGATAGATTCGACCCTTTCTATGAACGTACCTTCAAGTAAGTCACGACGTACGTGGCGCATTTTGAACCCAGATTCACCTCCTGGACCGAATGGCGATCCAAGCATTCTCTCGCCCAGCCTCTTGATGAGGGGCATGTCAATGTTTGAGATAAGCCATCGAACGCGTGTCCCCATGCTAAGCTCGTGATCCAGCTGCGGCTGGAGCGGCAAGAGCTTCCGTTCTTGCTGTTGCTGTCGAAGTAATCATGCGTAGCGCTACTCGTGCGGCCTCCTCTATGAGAAGTGACAATTCTCCCTTGTCGCTTTCCTTTATGGGGGTGATAGTCTTCTTCCAATAGCCATCCTTTCGCGGCTCGCGTGTGCCCTTGAGCGCGTATCTGAAGTTGGTTGCGCTTTGAGGGTTTCCGAACTCGGCTTCGAAGATGATCTGCTGCGGCGCGCCTTTCTCTCGCTCTACAATCCAAACGGCGTGGCTGATGAAGAATTCGTCGTGCGTCAAGTCCTGGTAATGTTTTGTCTGCAAGAGATTCTCCCCCTTGATCCAGGATTTGACTACGCCCGTCATTTTGATGTCTTCACGGGTTCTTACTCGCTCGATGCCTTCGGGTGGCTCGTCGGAGTTTCTTTCATCATCTGGATTTGTTCCAAGTTTATCCACGCTGACGTCGGTGACGTTTGAGAGTTTGTAGCCTCGCACCTGTTTCATGAGGGCAAGAAAGAAGGCGGTGCGATCCTGTGGAGAGCGAATGCCAGAGAGTTCAATGCGAGCTTGTTCTACCTTGTTGCCAGTTTTCTTTTCAATTGCGGTAGATATTGCGGAAACTATCTCCTCGGCTTTCTTGTTGGCCTCGTGCCGGATATGTAGTCCGTCGTCTTTAGTCTCGACGTGGATTACCAGTTTTCGTTCGCGTCGTTGCTCAAGTCTGCTGCGCGCAGGGTCTGGTACCTCCGAGTAGGTGACTTCGACAGAGATTGCGTTCGGCGATTGTGTGATTCGATATGCCTCGCTCCCGTCTTCTTGTCGTGTGTTTGAAATGTGGTTCAGGATATTGGAGAGCTGGGGGGTGGTGATTTTGGATGTGAGTACTGAGCTTGTGGTTTTCTCTGTTCTATCGGTGGTGTGGATTAGGTCGTAGAGTTTCGAGAGATTCGGCCAGTCAAATGTTAGGCTGGAGATGAAGTCGGCAAGCTCGTCGTATGAATCTACATGGGAGAGGAAGACTCCTCGCGAGCGAGCTAGTTCAAGCAATTCGCGCTTGGTTACGGTCTTTTGATGGTTCTGCAGGAGGTCGTAGATGTCTTTGTCGTCTGCGTAGTAAAGCGAGTTCTTGGCGAATCTAGTCATCGGACATCCCGATTTGAAGTGCGCTGAATTGAGCTACTATCGTGTTGGGCTTCTCGAACTTTATCTGGGAGAGCAGGGAGTGGATGTGAGTGCCCATGGGGATTCCGTAGGCGTATGTTTCGACTGCTGCCTTGCAGATGCTGTTGGCTCCGAGAACGGCATTGGGAAGCCTGAGGTGTATCTCCGTGTCCTCGTCGATCAATTGATAGCGAAATAGGTAGTCGAAGATGTACTTGAATTCGTCGACACTCTCTCCTCGTCCGCGACCATAGATGACGAGCCCCTTTGTCTTGTCTGCTGGTTGGGGGCGCTTGAAGGTGTAGACCTGCCAGGGGGCTGTGAAGGCTTGGATGGTGAGTGCTGATGTATGCTGTATGCGGGCTCTTCTTCGGATTAGATGTGGGTAGAAGAAGAGGCATTCGTTCGGATGTGTAAACAGTCCATCGAACGCTAGGTTTTTCATGTCGTGAACTAGGTTTAGCGCGTGGTTAATGTCGCTGGGGCCAAAGACAAAGATTTTGAGTTCAGGGGCTATGTCAATGGAGCGTTGCTCAATGCCCTGTAGAACGGCCTCGAATTCGGATTCGTACTCGTTGTCGTGGTTGTAGATGAATAGCAGCCCGATGGTTGTGGCGGGAACTCCTTCGGGTATGTACTTGCTCTGCCAGTCGGCGCTCCTTCGAGCGCAATCTGTGGATTTCGATAGATCGTTGATTGCCTCAATGATCTTGTATTTGGTGATGGTGTTCTTTCCGTAGCTCTTGAGGTCTGTGTTGATGAAGATCGTCTGGTTGCTGTATGGGTCTTCGTAGCGATAGACGACGTCGGATGGATGGGTTCCTCGGCCTTTGGTAGTTTGGTGCTCTGGGGTGACGCATTGCCAATCTACGTTGTGAGGAGGGATGGTCCTCCATCCAAGAGGAGTGAAGATCTCTTTGGAGATCTTTTCAGCCATCCTTTGTGTGTTGACATTCTCCCCCATGGTTCTGCCTTCCTCCTGTTGGTTTTCGGCGCAAAAGAGCTAGGCCGAACAACCGAGATGCGTGTTCAGGAGGCAACTGTAGTGGCGTCCCCTAGGGGGGTCTAGGAAGGAGTCGTCAGTGGGCTGGGGCCTTTCTTACCCGGCGCAGTCGATTGGGGGTTGATCTGATCTTGCCATGAGTATTTTCTGGGACTGACCATCGGTTTGTTGAATGAACCGCGCTCGTTCAAGAGCCGTGCCGAACGCGGCGGCGTAGTCCTGCGAATGCAGGCACACCTCCACCTCGACAACCTGTGCCTGCTGACCTGGCCGATGCGTGCGCGCAAGGAGTTGCTCCCATGCGGCGCCGTCCGAGGGCGGCGTCACCACGAGGTTTCGAGAGAACTGCTGGAGGTTCTTCCCCGTGGCGTGTGCCTTGATGCTCGCCACGATGGAGCGCCTCCCTGTCTCCCGGAGGATGTCCTCGGACGCGACCGTGCCCCCGCCGTAGAACGGCACGCCTGCTTCCTTGGCGATGCGTTCCCCCAGCTCCGGATACTCGACCCAGACGATTCCCACGCGTGAGCGCGCCCACTCCGCCGCGTCCTTCACCAGAAAATCCGACACCCAAACGGCCTGGGGCTCGGGCTGCACGGCTGCATGAATCTCCGTCCACTCCGGCCACGTTGCCGCATGCCACACGGGTTTGTCCCCTTCGTAGGGCGGCGACATGTGCGCGCGGAGGGCTGCCTTGGTGAGCAGCCCCGGTGAGTCCAGGTGCTCGCGGCGCTTGCCCTTGAGTTCCTCCCACACCTCCTTGTTCCATGCCTTGCGCCGCGCGAACCACTGCTCAATCAGCTCGTGCGGCTCGCCTCGTGGATAGCGCCAGCGATGATAGAAGCCCGCTGAGAGCTGCCGCGCGCACGCCACAGCTTGGAGCTGCTCCTGGAATTGCTCTCCGTCCGGACGCTCGCCCGCGTGCGCCAGCTCGATGAGCGCGAAGAGCTGCGCGGGCACGGGGCCTACCTTCCGCTCTCGGATGATGAGCGGCTTGTCCAGGGCGCTCTCTTCGGTGGCCACCACTCCGGACGTGGCGTTGCGGCGGCGCTGGAAGCCCTCTCGGACGTGCTCTCCCGGCTCGCACAGTCGCTCAAGTGCCCCGGGTAGAGCCACCACCTTGCCCGGGTCCAGGGCTGTCCCCCATTCCTCCACGACGTGGTGCGCGAGCGGCAATGGAGAGCCCTCGCCCAGCGCCAGCCGCGACAGGTGCGCGTAGTCCTTGATGCTCTTGGACGCGAAGGTGCCGGACAAAGCCACCAGCCGCGTCCGTGGATGCTTCTCGAAGTAACGGAGGAAGCGGCCGGTGCGTGACGCCTTCGGGTCCTTGAGGTTGTGGGCTTCGTTGAGGATGACCAGGTCTGGGCGAATACGCTCCAGGAGGTCCGTGGCCTCCTGGCTGGAGAGCTTGTTGTACGTGACGACGTGCAGGACGGGCAGACCCACGCGGAACCACCGGCCACCCGCGAGGTTCGGCAACTTCCAGTGCGCGCCGTAGTAGCCCCACTCGGACTCGAACTGGGGCAAGAGGCTAGCGGGAATGAAGAGGACGGCCACTCGACAGCCCGGCATCACCATGGGCATGAGGAGGGTGGTCAGCTCCTTCCCGTGGCCGGTGCCGATGGGCCCGAGGAGTCCACCGACGCGCGAGGCTTCGAGGAGAGCCTGGGCCTGGACCCGGCGCAATCGCAACGGGCACGGACGCGGTGGGGACATGCTCGCGCAGTTGCACTGTGGGGACGGCGAGCGGAGCGCGGCCTCGAGCGCCTCGACATCCGCCGCCGTGTACGACGCGGCTAAGTCTCGCCGTGGCAACGCGAGGATGCGGCCGAGGTCCGCCGAGTAGCCCACCGGAGAGCGCCCATAGACCTGAGCTGTTGTCAGGGGCGGCGGACCCGGTTGGCTCGGCGGGACAATGGAGGGCGTGACGCCTAGACGTTCAAGCAGCCGCATCCCAGCCCCGGTCAGCGAGCACCGCGCACGAAGTCACCCGGCCCGCACAGGGGCTCCAGAGCTTCCACTGCGATTTGCAGGAGCTCCGAGTGGGCAAGGCCAAGGGCCGCATACGCGCCCGGGGCGGGAGGCGTGCTGCGGATGGCCATGGCCAACGCGCCCTTCCACTTGCCGAACCCTAGCGCGCTCTCCGCCCCTGCGAATCGCAGGTCCTCGACGCCTCCGGCCTCGCTAACCTGGGACGCCACGTTGGACACGTACTCCGCGAGGGAGGCGGCGGGCATGTTGGGGACGCAGTCCACGAACAGGCGCAGGCGCTCGCTCTGGAGGCTCGTGGCCATCGGGACGATGGTCGGGGACTCTTGGTGATCGCCGGGCGCGGCGGGGGCCTTGGGCTTGCGACCACGCCGCTTCGGCGCGCCATCCGTGGAGATGGTGGGCGAAGCGACAGGGGCATCCGGGGGCAGCACGGCGGCCACTTCGGCACCCGGGCAGGACACATGCAGCACGTCCCCCGAGCGGAGCTTGCTCGTGTTCTCCGGCGTGAGCGTCGCGCCGCACCTGTCGCACGTCCCAAGGGACTCGGCGGGGGCGGCGGAAGGGGGCGGGGCGAGCGGGAGTTGCGCGGCGGTGTCGGGGGCCTGGTTCTTGAGGATGAGGCGATTCATCAGGGACACGGTGGGACCTCCTGAAAGGCACTTCTCTTTGAAGGGGCACCCGCCGAACTTCTCGCAGGCACCGAAGTTGGGAGGCGCGTCCGCGCTGCGCGTGGCTCGGGCCACTTCGCGCATGCGGCGCACCATGGGGACAACCTTCTCTGTCCATTCGTGCGTGACGTGCTCGGTGCTCGTCCTGGCGAGGACGCTCTCTGCACGTCGCGCGCCGCGCGTCTGGAAGTAGAGGTGCTCCAGCTCCAGCACGCGGACACTAGGGAATCGCTCAACTGAGAGAGCTGCCCAGACGCCGTAGCCCACCATCTGCAAGCCGGCCTCGGTGCTCGCGTCCACCAACTGCGCGGGCGTGGCCCCGTAGCGAGCCACGTGGGACGAGAACTTGTGGTCCGTGACGCGCAGCACTCCATCCGCGAGTCGACGCGGGTTGATGAGGTCGATGTGCCCGATGAAAGGGACTCCATCCGCCGACAGGGGAGAGGGCGTGCCGAAGGACTCCTCAACCAGAAGGTCCGAGCCCGGCGTCGGAAGCAGATGATGGCCAGCGCGCGCGATGTCGCCGAGGACGTCTTCTCCCGTGCGTAGGTAGTGCTCCAGTTGTGCGTGCCCCTTGATGCCCAGGGCTTGCGCCTTGGATTCAGGCTCGGGCAGTCGCAACACCTTCGCGAAGTACCAGCTGCGCTGACACAGGCTGAATTGCTTCAGCTGCAAGATGGAGAGGAAGTTGATAGCACCCCCGTCCACCGCACGGCGGCGGGGTGCCTCGAGCTGCGCGGCATCAGCCTCCATGGTTCGCCTCCGCCGAGACGAGGGTCTGCCGAGCAATCTCGACGTAGGGGGCGTGTTGCTCAATTCCGACGACGGAGCGCCCGGCTTTCAGCGCCGCGGCCCCTACGGTGCCCGAGCCGAAGAACGGGTCCAGGATGATGTCTCCCTGTCGAGTGATGTAGCGCACCCACCAGTCACAGAGGACCTCGGGAGTTGCCGCACCGTGGCCCTTGGCGCCGCCACTGGAAACGCTGTTGGAGTTGGGAATCGGCAAGAGGTTGTATGGGGTGACGCCACCGCGCTCCGCGACGGTGTCGGCAATTCTCCCCGCCCGGACGGACAGCCCAGAGGGAGACACGCGGAGAGCTCGGTTGGCGTGCTTGACCCGAGCCATGGCCTCGGAGGGCGTCCACAGGACGGCATCCTGGTTTCGGTAGCACGTGGGCGCACCGAGCCAGACGCACGCCTTTACCGAGGGACGCATGAGCCCATTCTTTCGCTGGCAACTCCCCGTGGGTGGGGTGCTGACGTTCCACCACCAGACGTCTTGGACGAGGTTCCACTCCCGAGACGTCCAGGCCATGAACTCGAAGAGCCATGGCCGCATGCGCCCCACGTGCTCGCTGTTGGGCTGCAAGATGAAGACGGCGGAGCCCGATGGCTTGAGCACCCGCCGCACCTGGCCAACGACAGCGCGCATGAGCTCGTGCCAGTCGGGCTCCGATAGCCGCCCGTACTCGCGGTTGATTTCCGCGTAGGGCGGGTCGGTGATGATGGCGTCGACGCTTCCCGAGGGAAGCGACGCCATCACCTCGACGCAGTTGCCGGAGAACAGCGTGGCGTGGTGGGTGTCGTGAACAGGCTTCACCTCCCCTCAATGGGGGCGGTGGCCAGCGGTGGCGGGCTTTTCCTCCGGTGCGTTGCGCAGCGCCTCGGGAACAACCCAGACACGGCGGCGCACTCCAGACACGCACTGAATCCGGTTTCGGAAGCCCAAGTCTCTCAGGACGCTGGCAATCTCCCTGTCTGTCGCCGCGTTGAGCTGCCCCTTCGGGACACCGAGGGCCTCCTCCGCCACCTGGAGCAGCGGGACTTCTGCCGGACGCCGCGCCGGGGACATCCGCGTGAGCCACTGGACGATGGCGTCCCTCTTTCCGTCGTTGGGCGTCTCGCTGCGCTCCTTGGCCTGGGCCTCGGCGCGCTCGGCCTGGTCCTCGGTGAGCCACCATTGCTCGCCCTGGTGGAAGCGCACCACGGCTTCCGCCCAGAGCTGGGCGCGGTCCTGCTTCAGTGCCGCGATGTCGATAGAGGTGCAGCGCACCGGCCACCAGCGGCGGTAACCACTGGGGTCATTGCGGAGGTACTCCTCGCTGTTGGTGGTGCCCACGAGGACGCAGCGGCGCGGCGTGCGCACCGTCACTCGGCCATAAGGGGGCCGGTAGATGTCCTCGTTACGCGAAACGTAGGCCTTGAGGGCCTGGACGTCGGCGGCGCGCCGCACCGTCTCCAGTTCGGCCATCTCCTGAACCCAGAACTGAGAGGCGAGCGCAGCCGAGTCCTTGTTGCCGATGTCGAGTGGCGCATCGCTGAACCACTCACCCGCGAGGATGCGGAAGGCGGTGGACTTCTGGAGGCCTTGGGGGCCTTCGAGGATGAGCACCGTGTCCACCTTGCATCCCGGACGCAGTGCGCGGGCCACGGCGCTGATGAGCCATTTGGGGCCGATGGTGCGGAGGTGCTCGGTGTCACCTGTCGCGCCGAGGTAACGCTCCAAGAAGGTGTCGATTCGCGGCTTACCGTCCCAGACAAGCCCCTCCAGGTAATCGCGCAGCGGGTCATAGGCGTTCTGCCTTGCGACAATCCGCAAGACTTCGCGAACATGAGAGGGTTTGGGGTTGAGGCCGAGGCGGCCGTATTCGCTGTTTTGGAACCAGACCGCGATTTCGCTGTCCAGCTCGTCTGGGCGGACATCCGCACGCAGAGGGCTGCCCGACAGCTCGAGCTCCTTCGTCACCTCGTTGAAGCGCAGCGCTCCTCGCCACTCGGGCGCATGGAGGAGGACGGTGTAGATGTTCGCCTCGAGGTTGCGCAGCCGCGTCTCCTCCCGCGTCTCGTAGGTGACGAGCTGCTTCATCCATTCATCTGGGTCCGCTTGTCCCTCGTCGGTGGGCGTCAGTTCCGAGGTGGAGGTGATGGCGCGGGTTGAGATGCCAAGGCGCTCCCAGAGTGCCTGGTGCTCGACGAGGCGCTTTGCATCGCGCTCCGTCTTCCGGACTCGTGCGCGGTGCAGCTTCTTCAGTGCTTCGGAGATGAGGTGCTCGGTGCCTTGCTCCCAGTCCGTTGCGGCGTAGCAAGGCCGCAGGAGCTCGACAATGGCCGCGTCCGGCGTGTCAGTGGGCAGGCAGAAGGCCACCGTGCTCATGAGTTGCTGGAGTGTGGTGTCCTGGCTCCCTCGTGGCGCGAGGGGCTGACCGCGAAGCACGCGACCAATGAGCGCCTTGTTCTCAGGACGCGCGTGGCGTCGCAGCAGCGAGCCGAGGTGGTGCTGGTCCGTGGTGGTAGAGGCCGCGTCCATGGGCGCGGACGGCGCCGAGGGGGAGGCGGTGACGGGCAGTCCCGCGCGTGCGGAGGCCAGCAACTCGTCGACGTCGAGAGGGCGTCCATCGGTGCTCTCCGCGAAGGGCTCGGCGCCTTCGGGGGCGTCTGGCAGGTAGTAGAGGCGTGACAGGTCCTTCGTCGCGGGGTCAGCGGGGACGCGCAGCAAGGCGAGGGCGGCGGTGCGCACTGCGGGCCACTCGCGAGGCAGCACGGGCCTGCTCAACGGCATGATGAGGCGAAGGCAGTAGTCAGGGGGCCGATGGCTGTGGGTGGAGTGAAGGGCGAAGGCGTAGCCACCTCGCTCCAGCTCATCGAGAGGGGCGAGTTGTTCGGCGGTGAGGTGGTCCAGGTCGAAGACGGCCAGCGTCACCGCGCGGACGTTCTCGTTGCGCCGTCTCTCGGAGATGTCGACAGGGCTCCACGCGGGCCCATTCTTGGCGGGGCATCGGCTGGGGCAGGGAGACTGAGGGCACTGGCTTCGGCGGTGAGTGGTGAAGAGGGCGCGCAGCTGCGGCCAGGTGACATCCTCGACACGCGGCACGTTGTCTTGCGCGGACTCGTAGAAGGCGACTCTCATGGTTGAAGTGTCCTTTCGTGGAGGTGTGAAGCGTGCCGCCGTGGCGCTGCGCGGACGTCATGGGGCCTCCCTCCAGGTGTATGGGGGCGCTTTCGTGCATGTTTCAGAAATTGGCGTGCGTGCGTGAAGTGCCGACACACATGCACCACACGAACGGCTCCATTTCCTATAGCTCTATAGGGGGTACGCGCGCGTACGCGCGGCTACTAGTCTTCTCTTTCTCTCTATGAAGAGAAGGAGAAGTGGTGTGATGAGTGTGTGGTGGTTGGGCTTGCTCTGGTGGGGCCAGTCCATGCCGCTAGCCAAGCATTCGGTGGTTTCTGTTTCATGAGCCACGCGCGGAATGTGTCCCCATTGAAGAAGGCGATGGCACTCCGCACCGCAATGCCCCTCTGTCGCGCACCTCTTGTCAGTTCCGCCATGTTCCATGCGTCGCGCGGCGCTGGCTTCGCTTCGCCATTGAGCGACGGAGCCCGGCAGCCCGGGATGTCGATGTCTTATTCTTGCTTGTCGAGAGTCTGCCTTCGGTGAATCCCTCTTCGCGTTTGGTGAAATGGCAGATGTCTTGCTCTGTCTCGTGTTTTCACTTGTGTCATCGGCATGGCTTCTCGCGCCTGTCTCAAGTCGAAGGGGGAATCAATGCAGTGCCGTGGTAGTCGCCCGTCGCAGCCGACCGAGGGAAGCCGCAGCGTCAAGGACGGTCGCACGCTGAAGCAGTCTCAGATGAGGGATGTCCCATCCACGCTGGCGCTCGAGGTGGAGGGGTTGGCGCTGGAGATTCTTCGGCTCAACGAAGAGGGCTCGCGCTTCTCAGCACGGCGTCTGTCGGATGAGCTGCTGCGGCGCATGGCACCTGCGCTTCGCGTGCTGGCGCGGCGCTTCGCGAAGTCGCGCGGCACGTTGGGCGAGAATGACCTCGTCCAGGTCGCGAGCATCGAAGTCTTCAAGGCCCTGGGGACGTACCTGCCGGAGAAGAAGGGCGGCCAGAGCTTCCTGTCCTGGTCAACGTGGCGTGCGCGGCGCGCCCTGAAAGAGCATGTCCGGCTTCAGGCTGCGGACGTGCGTCCCTCGGATGCTGCCCAGCGGGGCCGAACCCGGAGCCGCACGGTGGTTGCGCCCGTCGAGGTCATCAGCCGGGACAGGCCCGAGGAGGCGCTTTCGGGGTCCGTGACGGAATCCCATGACGCGGCGTTGGCCATGGAATTCATGACGGTGGAGGAGCTGCTCTCCACGTGCGAACAGGTGGCGCGGCTGTACTATGCGCTGGCCGACATGGAGCCCGTGCTGCGCGAGCTGGTGTGCCGGGTCCATGGCCTGGGGCGCACGCGGCAAAGCATCCGCGATGTTGCCAGCGAGTGGGGTGTTCCGCGGTGGCGTCTCGATGCACTGCTGGCGCGTGCCCGCAGTCTCCTGCGCCGCAAGTTGGCGGAGAGGGGGAGCTGATGCCGGTGCTCGTCTCCAGACAGGGCGGGCTGTGCGCGGCGTGTGGCGCGCCCATCTTGGAGGGCGAGCGCATCGTCTACACGCTGGAGACAGGAGCGCGTCACCTCGCGTGCGAGGACAGGTCACCGGAGCTGCGTCGCAACCGGTACGCGGCCCGGTGCGCCCTCTGTGGCTTCCTGGTGCGCAAGGGGCGCGGGAGGCTGGACGTCACTGAAACGTGCGAGGACGGGGCCTTCTCGCGCGTCTGGCGGGTGTGCTGCTCGGACCTCATGGCCTGCAACGAGCGGCTGGCTCGGGTGGCTCGGTGAGATCTTGTCCTACATGTAAAAACCTGTGGCTGGACTTAGCGAGCCCCCCGGGTCCGGATTTTGGGCGCGGGCCCAATTCCTGTCTTGCTCGGCGGACCCCCACACTCGAAAAATCTTCTGAAAATCGCCAGGGCCCCCCGATGTGTCGGGCGTGACGCGACGAAATTACGCGCATCCGCCCCCATTCCCTTGAGGAATGGCACCTCCCTCCAAGCTGACCCCTGAGTTGCAGGCCGAAATCTGCGGCCACCTTGAGCGCGGCCTCTTCCGTCGCGCTGTGGCGGGCCTTGTCGGCATCAATGAACAGACTCTCTCGCGGTGGTTTCACCGGGGCGCGAACGAGAAGCGCGGCGCGTACCGAGACTTCCACCTCGCGGTCAGCGCATCGGAAGCGAGGTTCATGCAGTCCGCCACGGACATGCTCATGTCTGCGGCCTCGCACAACCCCAAGCACGTCCAGTGGCTCCTCTCGCGCCGCTTCCCAGAGCTCTACGGCCGAAGGGACAACGTCGAGGTGCAGGCACCCGAGGACAAGGCCGCCGATGAGCGAGCCCTGCGCGAGCTGCTGATGGACAGGCTTGGGCGCTTCCTCCCGGACGATGCCGGGGCATCTCCGAGCGACGGGGGCGACGATGCACTGTGAGCCCCGGCGTTCGCGCTTCTCGGTGCTGGTGGACCAGCTCTCCCCGGATGAGTCCCCGGCCTCCTTCCTGGTGAAACAGGCGCGTACTCGCCAGGGCCTCGCGCGTCTCTTCGGGCGGCTGACGCATCCCGAGGTTGAGACGCTCGTTCACGACCTGGACTTCTGGGCGCGTCGCGAACAGATGCCGCCAGTCGCATTCGCCACGTGCTTCATCATGGCGGGCCGGGGCTTTGGAAAGACCTGGTCGGGCGCTCGGTGGGTGATTCAGAAGGCCCGCGAGGCCAAGACGATTGGCGCCCTCATCGGCCCAACTGCTGCGGATGTTCGCGACACCATGATTCGTGGCTCCAGCGGCATCCTCGCCCTGTCGCCCCCGTGGTTCATGCCGGTGTACGAGCCCAGCAAGCGGCGCGTGACGTGGCCCAACGGCGTCTATGCCATCTGCTACTCGGCGGATAAGCCGGACCGGTTGCGCGGGCCCAACTGCGGCTGGGCCTGGGGCGATGAGCCCGCGAGTTGGAAGCATGAAATGGCAGCGCTGGACCAGCTCCCGATGGTTCTGCGCATCGGCACCGCTGCGAATCCGCCCCAGCTCCTCCTGACGGGAACCCCTCGCCCGTTGCGGAAGCTGGAGGAGCTGCTCTTCTCCGACGCGGAAGCGAAGACCCTCCGGCCCGGGGTGGTGCTGCGCACGGGCTCGTCACTGGCCAACCGCGCCAACCTGGCGCCGAGTGCCGTGGCCACCATGCGCGCGCTGATGAACACGCGCTGGGGACAACAGGAGGTGCTCGGCAAGCTGCTGATGGACGTGCCAGGCGCAATCTTCGGCTCGGCGCGGTGGGGCAGGGTGGATGCGGATGTCCATGAGTACGCCCGAGCGCTGGACCGCCGCATCGTCTCCGTGGACCCTGCGCCCACGAGCGAGACGGGCTCGGACGAGACGGGCATCATCGTCCAGGGAGTGAGAAGCAGTCCGCTCCTTGGGACGGACGGCGTGCCGTTGAAGCGTGTCTCCGTGCTCAAGGACGCAAGCCTCCGGGGCTCTCCGCGCGAGTGGGCCGCCGCTGCTATCCGTGAGTACCTGGCCTTCGGGTGTGACTCCCTGGTGGCCGAGGTGAACTCGGGCGGGGAGATGGTGGAGACGACGATTCAGACCGTGGCCTCGGAGATGGGTGTCCACGTCAACGTGAAGCCGGTGCGCGCCCGCGAGGCGAAGAGCAAACGTGCCGAGCCTGTGAGCGCGTTGGCCGAGACGGGGCGCATTGAGTTGGTGGGCACTTTCCCCAAGCTCGAGCTCCAGTTGTCCAAATTCTCGGGCGTCAACGGTCGCCGCGATGACCGCGTGGATGCCCTGCTGTGGGGCGTTCACGAGTTGGTGTTCGCGGATTCCTTCTTCTGTCTGTGAGGGTGGCGATGGGCTTCTGGGACCGGATGAAGGCGGCGGTGGGTCGCGAGCCGCGCAAGGGGACAGGGCTGGAGCTGGCGCGCTGGCAACAGGCGCCGCCGCGTCGGGGAACGGCGCAGCTCCTCGCCGCATACCGCGAGATGCCGTGGTTGCGCGCATGTGTGGACGTGGTGGCGGACTCGGTGGCGGGCGTGCAGTGGCGCGTCTATCGCCGCGTGCAGAAGGACGGGCAGCCCGTGAAGGACTACGCGCTGCGAAGCGCCTCGCGCGAGGTACGCGCCGGGCGGCTGAAGGCGATGCTGGAGGCGGGGGAGGCGCAAGAGGTCCCAGACCATCCCGTCCTCAAGCTGCTCTCGGACCCCAACGACCATCTCACCGGGCGCAGTGTGACGAAGCTCGTTCAGGTGTACCTGGACTTGGTGGGCGAGGCGTTTCTGGTGCTGGAGCGCGTGGGTGGGGTGCCGGTGGGCTTCTGGCCGGTGCCTCCGAGCACCGTCACGAGGTTGCCCGCCCTGGACGTGCCCCGCGAGCAACGCATGTACACCGTGACGGTGGGCAAGGTGTCGCGGGAAATTCCGGCCAGCGACGTGTTGCATCTGCGCAACCTGGACCCCGAGGACCCGCTGGGGCGCGGCATCGGCCCTGCCTACGCGCTGGGGGATGAGCTGGACACGGACGAGTACGTGGCTCGGTTCCTCAAGACGTCCTTCTGGAACAACATGCTGCCGCCTGCCATCGCCTCAATTGAGGGCCTGTCGGATGCGAACAGCGCGGGTGCGAGGACTTTCAAAGAGTCGCTGGCCCGCGAGCACCAGGGCCCAGACAAGGCGGGGAAGCTGCTCATCACCAGTGGGAAGGTGACGTTTGCTCGGCTGGACACGAGCTTCAAGGACATGCAGCTCGTGGAGTTGCGCCGCTTCCTGATGGACTTCGTGCGGATGACCTTCCGGGTGCCTCCTGAAATCGTGGGAGACATCTCCAGCTCGAACAAGGCCACGGCCTTCGCGGCGCGGGAGAATCTCGCGGAACAGGCGACGCTTCCACGCATGGAGTTCCTGCGCACCGAGTACCAGATGCGACTGATGTCTCTGCTGGGCGACGAAGGGGCCATCCTCGACTACGACAGTCCCGTGCCGGCGGACCGCGAGCATCAGCTCCGTGTGATGGGCACGATGCCGGAGGCTTTCAGCTACGATGAATGGCGCGAGTTGGCGGGACTCCGGCCGGACCCGAGTCGGCAGGGGTACCCTCTTCCGCTGCCGGGCCAGTCTCCACTCGAAGTTGAGGGGTAAATTTCGTCCCGAGTGGTCATGGCGTCATTTGCCATGAGGACCGATAGACATCGATCTTTCGAGCAGTCCAGTGTCGTTTCTCCCACATGGAAGTACCATTGGTGATCTTCACCTCACTATGCATCACGTCGTATACGGATGATGTGATCCATGATGTGTAGATTCCCTCACGCAAAGAGCAGAGTTTTGCTGCGTAATTCGCTGCTCGCCCCACCCAGACAAGGTCATTAGACCCTCGGATGCCAGTTCGAGCTGCAAATAAAGTACTTGTATCTACACCAACTGATTGTCGGACCTCGTACGTGCTCGTTGGATACTGTGCCTTGAGTGCTGGATTGATAATCTTAGTTACTGCGTAGTCGATTTTGAGTGCTGCCCTGACGGCCGATGTGTTTTTGGTGTCTCCAATGAAGACGCCCATTACTCTGTCGCCGTCAAATGCAGTGATTGTTCCGCCCTCGGCCTTGATGATTCTTGATGCGCACACTAGATATGTCTTGTATATCTCTGCCGCGAAGGGTGCCTTGTAATCATTTACGAGTTCCGTGGATTCCGCCAAGTCGGCATACAAAACTGTGGCGTCGAGTTCAACAGCATCGTTTCCTAGTGCAATATCTTCTGGTTCGGGGACCTGTTGCCCAGTTCTCTTCTTCCAGTCAGTCTTAAAGATCGCCACCACTTCGGAATTGAGATCGTCTTTCAGTGCCATTTGAGGGAAGTCCGTGTCTATCTCGTGCCAACTCGTTTGATGACGTTTTCGATTTCGGTACAGGCTGGCCCAAGCGCCGCCGAGAGATCCTTGTCTCCAGGTCTTGCGATATATGTGATTGGGGTAATCCCAAGCAGGTCGCTGGGTATCTTTATCTCAGTGCTTTGTTCTTTGATTATGAATGCCCTCTCTCTTCCAACGCGCCCCATGAAAAGCCCGAGTTCAAAAACGACATTGTCTCGCGGGGCGTCAAGGAGTTCTTTCCTACTTATGGTGGTGTCATCCGGCCCGAATACGAAAGCGGCAAAGTCGCATGCGTCCACCTGCTTGATTAAGTCATCAACAGGAACTCCGGAAGGACCAAAAACCCCATTCGTCCAAATGCGAACGGTTGTGGTGTGCTTTAGGTTTAGCTGTATTTCCTTGGCGATCAAGAGTCCTTCTGTTGACGAGCCTAAGAACATCAGCGGGTGCTCGTTGGGGGGGCGATAAAAGCTATTTCGCTGTCTGAGTCTTTGAGCCATGACGAGGGCCATGGCGCGCCAGATTCTTGGATGGGCATCAGCCAGTTGATGAAAGTCTGGCTCTTGTATCTTCATTGCGACTACGGGGTCTTTGGCCTTGACGGTTGCCGCTCTGGGGGCGGACGGATCGATAAGGGCCATTTCCCCGAGAGCTTCGCGTGAGCCTCTGTCGGCGACGTGGCGGCCATTGATGAAGACAGAGGTTGTTCCCGAGAGAACAAAGAAGATGCTGTTGTCAATATCGTTCTGGGCCATGATTACGTCGCCGGCCTTGAACTCAATCAGGCTTCCAATATTGGCGAGGCCCTCGGCAAGCGCAGGATCATGCTGCACGACTGCCTGTTGCATCAGTGCTTCAATGAGTATCCGCTTCCCTTTGTCACCCTCATAGCGAGCCTTCATTGTTCCCCCATGCGAGGGAGCTAAGCAGCAGGGCAGGCCTCTGGCAAGATGCTGCCATTGATGTTCATGGGGTGGGCGTCTCTGGGCATGAATCCTGCAATGACTGCCGCGCGGGCCACTCGCAGAAAGAGCCCCCATAGAGAGAGGTGAATGCCCTGCCCTCTCGCCAGAGCCCGCCTCTTCACCGTTCAGAAGGACGCCCCGGAGCCCGCCGAGTGCGCGCCGAGGCGTTACACCTTCCGTGCCAATGACGGCGACTTCGACCGGTACAACGACCGGTTGAGCGTCCAGGGCTGGATGCTGGACGCATTCAACGCCAACCCCATCGTCCTCTACAACCACGACGACGGTTCCGGTGGTCTCTTCGGGACAGGCCGCAAGGACGTCCTGCCCATCGGGAAGGGGCGCGCCTACGTCCAGGGCGACGCCCTCCTGGTGGACATCGAGTTCGACCAGGAAGACGACTTCGCGCGCAAGGTCGAGAGCAAGGTGGCGCGGGGCATACT
Organism: Myxococcus stipitatus DSM 14675; assembly: GCF_000331735.1. Taxonomy (GTDB): domain Bacteria; phylum Myxococcota; class Myxococcia; order Myxococcales; family Myxococcaceae; genus Myxococcus; species Myxococcus stipitatus. The sequence goes on from NC_020126.1 coordinate 4,112,349, forward strand.
GAATGCCGTGTCGGTGCGCTACCTCATGCACCGCTACCACGAGAACGAGCGCGGCGGCTTCGATTGCGAGCAGCAAGAGCTACTCGAAATCTCCGTCGTCACGATTCCAGGCAACCAGCGCGCGGTGCGTGTGAAGGAGCTGGCCGACGAACGCGCCGGCTTCATCCAGGACGTAGCCAGGGCGGTGGTGGCTGCCCTCGACGTGCGCGAGCGGAACAAGGCCGCGCCGCCACCCGTCCCCGACGTCAACGCACTGGCCAGGCACACGGCCGAGTCCCTCTTGCAGCACCTCACCTTGGAGACGCACCGATGACCCCCGAACAGATGCAGGAAGTGGCGAAGTCCCTGGGGCCCCTCGTGGCCGCGCAGCTCATGGAGCAGGCCAAGGGCCAGCGTGACGGGCTGGCGAGTCTCCTCGGCGCGAAGTCCAAGCCGGAGGACAGCCAGGCGCCCAGCATTCTGAAGAACCTGAACCACTTCGGCGCGTACCTGAAGGCAGTGGTGAACGCGGGCCGCAACCCCACGCGCGAGGCGGTGCTGGAGCAGGCCAAGCGCTTCGGTGGCTCCGACGTCCAGAAGGCGGTGCAGGAGAGCGTCTTCAGCTCGGCGGGCGTGCTGGTGCCGGTGCAGGAGGCAGAAGAGATGATTGAGTTCCTCCGTCCGGACTCCGTCGTCCTCGCGCTGGGCGCGCGCACGGTGCCCTTCAAGGGGGAGCTGCACTACGGGAAGAAGACCGGAAGCGTCACCTTCAAGTGGATTGGCGAGGGAGAGAAGGTGGAGAAGTCCCAGCCCTCCCACGGGAAGGTGGTCCTCAAGGCCCACAAGGCCATGCTTCTCGCGGACATCTCGAACGACCTGCTGCGCAACCCGAGGGTGGGAGACGCGGGAGTGGCCGAGGACGTCCGCGAAGCGGCGGCGGACGGCATGGACGACTCGGCCATCAACGGTGACGGGCAGGGCCCCAACCCCAAGGGCGTCCTCGCGCAGCTCGATTCCTCGCACTCGAAGGCTCGGAGTGGGACGAGTGCGAACCACTACATCGCGGACGTGGATGGAATGGTGGAGGACGTCCTCAAGGCGAACATCAAGCTGCGGCGCCCCGGCTTCCTGCTGCACCCGACCCGCGAAACGGAGCTGCTCGGTCTGAAGGATGGAGGCACCTGGATTTTCCGTGACGAGATGCTCAGTCGGGGCACCTTGCGTGGCTTCCCCTACAAGGCGTCCACGCGGATTGCGCCGAGTCGCATCCTCTTCGGGACGTGGGACCAACTGCTCTACGGCGTGGACACGGAGTTCGTGCTGTCCGAGCACGACACCCGGGCCGAGTACGACGAGACGACGCTCCGGGGAATCTGTCGTGGAGACTTCAAGCTGCGGCACGACAAGGCGTTCTCGGAGCGAAAGGGCTACTGAGCCCGCGGCCTCACCAGGAGACACGACATGCACGCGAACACGCAGGACTTCCAAGTCTTCTACAAGGCCGTCGGTGTTGCTGGTGGAGCGCTCACGGCGGGTGGCTCGGGCGATGCCGTCGAGGTGGCGAGCGGCGCAGTGGATCGCAACGGCTTCGACTCCGCGCAGCTCCTCTTCACGGGGACCACCAATTGCGCGGCGGGCCAGACGCTCAAGGTCACGGTGAAGGTGGCCGAGTCCGAGGACGGCTCGACGTTCGGCGCGGACGAGACGCTGGCGAATGCCGTGACGGTGGCGGCCGGAGGCGCCGCGCCTCAGAGCTTCTGCTTCCGGGTTGACCTGCGCGTCGCCAACCGCGAGCGCTTCCTACGTATGAGGGTGACTCCCGACTTGTCGGCGGCGAGCACGGACACCGCGCAATGGGGCGCGGCCCTGGTGCTGGGCGGTGCTGACGAGTTCCCCGTGCGGTGAACCATGGCCTCTCCTGCGGACCTGTGCCTTGCCTCGGTGGTGGCGGACGACTTGGGCATCCCCTTGTCGCCGCGCGTGGAGTCGCTCGTCACGGCGGCGAGCCGCGCCGTGGCGGGCTACTGCGGCCGAGTCTTCGAGCAGGGCTCGGGACTCGTGGAGTATCCAGCGGGTTACGAGCGCCCGCTGCTGCTGTTGGAGCGCCCTCCCATCGTGTCCGTGTCTGGAGTCTGGGAGGGCGGCCACCTGGTTCCCTCGGAGGAATACGAGCTTGCCGGAGGGCTGGCCGCGTCGGGCATGTTGAGACGGAGGCTCGGTGTGTGGCGGTCGACGGTGCGCGCGGGCGGCGGCGTGTCGGGGGTGCTTGGAGACTTCGAGGGGCGTGAGGACGGAATCCGCGTCGTCTACGACGGGGGCTATGTGACGCCGGGACAGCGAGCGCTCGACTCTTCCCTGGTCGTGACGCTCCCCGAGGACGTGCAAGAGGCCGCCGTCCTCACGGCCGTTCAGCTCTATCGCTCGCGTGGAGTGGACGCGATGGTGGCTAGTGAGTCCATCGGGGACTGGAGCGTCAGCTACTTCGCGGCGAACGCCGAGGGAAAGAGTCCCATCCCAGGGGCCGCGCAGGCCCTCCTCGCGCCCTATGTCCTCTATCGGGTGAGTTGATGGCTTCGCCTTCGGACAGGTTCCGTCAGCGCATCTTCTTCGCCCTGGTGCTGGGACGGGACGCGCACGGCAAGCCCTCGGTGGGGCCGGTGTCCTCGGCACGGGCTCGCGTCCAGCCGAGCCGAAGACTCATCCGTGATGCGAGTGGCAACGAAACGCTTGCTTCCCATGTCATCTACACGGAGGCGCTGCTGGGACTGCAACACCGCCTCTGGTTGCCGGGCGAGGACGTGGCCGACTTCAACCGGGCGCGGCGCCCCCTCGGCGTGGACGAACTGGTGGACGGAGATGGAGTGGTGCGTTTCCGCAAGGTGTGGCTGTGACGCGAGAACTTGCCGGGGAGCTGGCGGCGGTGCTGGAGGCGGCGGGGTTCGGCTTGGTCCGGTCTCCAGCTTCAGGCGCCAACCTCTTCACGGCCCCCATGCCCGAGGTGGATGGCGGTGTGCCGGATAGGGCCGTTGCGCTGGTGGTGACGGGGGGCGCGGGGCCTCTTCCGTACTTGGGGTTGGGACGCGAGGCGTACCTGTCCCCTGGGTGCCAGGTACGCATTCGCTCGGAACGCGAGGACTTCCAAGGCGGGCAATCTCTCGCGCTCGCCGTCTTCTCAGTGCTCAATCAGACCCCAGACTTGATGGGCGTTGCCGTTCGTGCCGAGGAGAGCGCCCCGGTGTACCTGGGGACGGACGGAGTGGATCGGCACCGTTGGGTGCTTAATTTTGGTGTTGGATACGTCTTTCATTTGGGGTGAGCATCTAAGATGGCGGCTCGCGCTATGCGGGGACCTTGGTGATGAAAAAGCGAACCCAGTCGATAAAGATATATACTTGCCGGAGTTCGTATTTGTCCCACATGGCGTGAGCTGCTTGATTGCGTAGTGCGAGCTTCGCGGTTATCTCTTTCTGTGTCGGCAGATCGTAGGCCCCAGCCTTGGCTAGTTCTGCGTTAATTGCCTCTGTTGATTTGTTCTCTCCGTTGTCTTTGAGGAGGGATATGGTGTGCTTTTGTGCGAGCTGGCGTAGATGTTGCTCAAGGACGCCTGCGGCCACAACGGCGGCTGGGTCCTTGAACCCCTTTTCTGCCAGGTGGTGGGCCATTTCGAGAAAGTCCGAAAACACATCTCGATGAATCAGTTCGGTTACTGAATTGAGTAGGCCGTGCTCGTATTCGTGGCGAATGCCCCTCAGTGCTCCTGAAAGCTGTTCGCGGGCGTCGTCGCTGGAGGAGCCATACGTCCCCAGTATCGCGTTCGTCTGCGTCCGGAAGGGAGAGTTGGGCGAAGCGTACCGGGCGATGGCCGATGCGAGCATTAGGCATGCTCGTGTAAGGTCTCCTGTGTCTTTCAAGGTCTCCGTTATCAATTCGGGCGCAGTATCCGTCCAAGCGTTTCCTCGAGTGTGGTATGCGTGTGTTTTTGTGCGAATGTTCTCTGCCTCGCGCAGAGTTCGATCTATGTCTTCTAGAATTGCTTGGGTGTTGGTTGCCACGTCGAGGCTCCTTGGCTGTTCGCTATTGCCTGGGTCTGGTGACTAATGCTCTCGCCCTGAGAAAGGCTTGTCAACCGCGTTGGACGGCGTTGACGTTGTCTGCCTGGGCCACTCGCGGAAAGCGTCCCCATAAAGAAGTAGTGGGATGCCCGTTCGAGTCAAAGTAGATGTCGTGAAGTTGGCACGTCTGTGCCGCTCACCCTCCGAGGTGCTGCGCGCACTGGACGTGCCGTGCCGGGACATTGCGCGCCTCGCCCTCGACTACTCCCTGTTCCTGGTGCCAGTAGGCAAGGATGGGGCTGACGGACACCTGCGCGATACGGCCTTCCTCGACGGTCCTCGCTACAACCTCGGGCCTCCCCTCTCCACCACCTGGACTGCGGGCTACTCGCACCCATCCGCCGGTCCCATTCACGAGGGCTGGCACTGGGGCGAGCAGATTTTCAATCCGCCTTCCCACTTCCTGCGCAAGTCCTTCCGGCGTGCCCGGGGGCGCGCTCGCCGCCGTGTTGCCGCTGTCCTCGAGGACTTCCTCGCCCGTCGCTTTCCCTCGCACTGAAGGAGACACCCATGGCCCAACCCCGAGAGGCTTTCTTCGACAAGCTCTACATCCGCGCCACGAACACCGCGCCCACCGAGGTGGACGCGCTGGACGGTGTCACGGAAGCGCCTGTCAACCGCGCCAAGGACACCGTCGACTCCAACTACTTCGGAGGGGACGGGTACAAGCGCAGCAAGGGCACCCTGAAGTCATTCACCATCCCCCTGTCGGGACACGTCTTCCAGGGGAGCGCTCCCCAGAAGGTTCTCCGCGACTCCTTCGAGTCCGATGCCACGGTGTTCTTCACAATCATCGAGGACGAGACGGCGCCCCAGGGTAGCCAGGGCTACCGCTACCCCGTGACGGTGACGTCCTACGAAGAGGGGCGCAGCTCCACGGACGTCGTCACCTTCTCCGCCACCCTCACCGGCCAGGGCGCGCCCGTCGCGGTGTAGCGGGCCTTCGCTTCCACATCTTCGAGGAGACATCCATGTCCGCACCTGTCATGCACCGAAAGCCCCTTGGCACCCGCCGAGCCCTCCACAAGCGCGTCACCCTGGATGGCGCCGAGTTCGACATCTGCCGTCCCACGCTGGGCGAGAAGATGGATGTGCTGTCCGCCTCCCGCGCCGCCGGGGAGATGGGCGACAATCGCCAGCCCGTGGATGAAGCGGCGGGGATGATGATGATTGCCCGCATCGCCGCGTGTTGCCTGTACTTCCCAGGCACCGCGACGCGCGTCTTCACTGCGGAGGACGTTCCAGCGGTGAAGAACGAGCCCTGGCTGGAGGAAGTTCAGGGCGAGCTGGCCTTGGCCTTCGCGGGTCCGACGCTGGAGACGGCGAAGGGAAACTCCGAGACCACCCCGAGCTGAAGGCCCTGCATGGGGTGGTGAAGCTGACGGGCCAGTCTCCGGACGCGGTGCGCGGGTGGGCATGGGACGACGTCGTCCACCTGCTGGCCCTCTGCGACATGGAGGCCGAGGAGCTGCGCGCGGGCCGTCCTCATGTGGGCGCGCGAGCGGGAGCCCCACAGGTGACGGTGTACCGGAAGCGTCCGAAGAGGTGAGGCATGTCTGGCGGCGGACTCAAAGTAGGTGACCTCTATGTGTCCGTGACGGCCTCCATTGGCGGGGCCATGGCCAATCTGGCCAAGCTGGTGGAGGGCGTGGAGAAGGCCGCCAAGGAAGTGAAGGAGAAGGCGGGGGACCTCGGGGAGATTGGCGCGGTGGTGGCGGCGGGACTCGCGGGTGCCGTGGCCGCCGCGTCCCAATCCAACAGCGCCATGGCCGAGGAGGTGGAGCGGATTACCTCGCTGCTCTACACGCTGGCCGCCGACATTGGCGACGCGCTGATGCCGGTGGTGAAGCGTGTGGCCGATGGGCTGGAGCGCATGGTGGCCAGCTTCCAGTCCCTCTCGCCCGGGGTGCAGGCCACGGCCCTGGACATGGCTGTCTGGGTGGGCGGCGCGGGACTCGCCCTGATGGCGATGTCCAAGGTGGCCGGTGGGGTTGAGGCCGTAGCGGCGGGCTTTGGCCTTCTGCTCTCCGCCGTCAACGCGATGAACAAGTCCATGGCCCTGGCCTCGCTCGCGGGCACCATGGACAAGGTGACGCAGGCCATGGGCGGAATGGTGGCCAGCGCGCCCAACGTGAAAGGCAGCCTCGCGCGCCTGGCCCTGTCCTTCGGGACGCTGCTGGTGCCGCTCGCCGCCGTGGCTGCCGCCATGACGGGCGTGGTGCTGCTGGCGGGTGCCGTCTACGCGGCCTGGAAGGACTCCAGCACGGGCCTTGCCGACTTCTTCCGGGACCTTGGGGAGAAGCTGGGGCGGCTGGCCGCGCGCATTGCCGATGCCTTCGCCAGCGCCTTCTCGGCTCTCGGGGAGTTCCTCCAGCGCGCCGCCGCCTTCATGCTGGAGCGCGTGGCGGCCCTGGTGCGCGGTGTCTCGCGCCTCTTGGAGCCGGTGGCCAGGGCGGCGGGGCTGAATGAGCTGGCGGACGCCTTCGCGTCGGTGTCCACCCTCACGGGCAAGCAGCTCCTCGACACGTTGGGCCAAGGCGTCCAGGTGCTTTGGATGGGCGCGAAGGACGTGGCGGGCGTGGTGGGCTCGGCGGTGGCCGATGCCGGGCGGACGCTGGCCGAGGGCGCGGCCTTTGGATTGAGCTCCAGTTCGGACGGAGCCAAGCGTCTGGGGGCTGACATCGCCCAGGCCCTCATGCTGGACCGCATCACCGAGTCCATGGACGCGCTCGTGGAGCGAATCACCGGCATCTTCTCAGGGGAAGGAAAGGCGCGCATTCGCCAGCCCACGGACAAGGGGGCGTTGGCAGATGCCGCACGCGAGGAGGCCGCGCGAGAGCGGGAGCTGGCGAACCTCCAGCGCCAGGCCGCCGAGGAGTCACACCGCGAATTCGTCGCCAGCATTCGCGTGGACGAGGCCGCGGGGGCCGCCTCCTTCGCGCTGATGCGGCGTGAAGCCGAGGCCCTGGCCGATGCCGCCAAGGACGCGATGCGGAAGGCCAGCGAAGCCATGCAGGCGGCCCGGGAAGCCCTCGTGAATCGCTTCCTCGGCGGCCTGGGGCAGTTGGCGGACCTCATCAACGCGGGGCTCCAGGGCTTCCAGGCGGGCGGGGCCTACGGGGCGATTATCGCCGTGGTGGCGGAGCTGCTCATGCAGTCCAAGGGCTTCAAGGATGTCATAGAGGTCACCAACGGCATCATCCAACAGGTGGCGGATGCGCTCGGGACGCTCCTGGAGCCGCTCCAGCCCCTGCTCGGCGCCATCTCCCTCATCATCGACGCCTTCTTCTCCAGCCTGACGCCCGTCTTCGAGATGCTGGCGAACGCGATTGAGCCGCTGGCGGCACCTCTCGCGCTCATCGGACAACTGCTGGAGGGGCTCGCGCCTCTCTTCGCGCAGTTGGGCAAGGTGTTCATGTTGATTCATGACCCACTGAGCCAACTGGTGGGCCCGGTGATGAAGGCCCTGTTTGGCGTGCTGAAGTTCGTGGCCATGGTCATCCTCGCCGTGGCGCGGGCGATTGGCTGGGTCTGGAATCTCATCGTCAGTGCGGTGCAGAAAGTCATCCGCGCATTGAGCAGCCTTGTCTCGTGGACGGGCTTCGACGGGTTGGCGCGCTTCGCTCGGAGCCTCGACAGCCTGCGGGTGGACACAGACGCCATGCGCGAGTCCTTCGACGCGCTGCAAGACATGACGTGGGAGTCGGCCATGGCGCGGGCCGAGGAGGCGGCGCGGGTCCGCGAGCACACGGACGCCGTGACGCGCGCCACGGAGGCGATGACCAACGTCCCGTCCGCCTGGAAGCGGGCGCTGCGCACCTTCGAGTCCGAGAATGCGCAGGAAGGGCCCACGCGTCCCCCGACACGGACGCCACCGAAGAGCACCATGCCCGAGGATGTGGACGTGCCGGACGAGGACGAGCACCGAGCCACGCCCATTCAGAGTGCCGGGGTGCCTCTACCTCCGGAGCTGATTGCAGTCATGGACCGGATGTTGCGCATGGTGGGGATGCGCATGAGCGAAGCGGGGCGCCTGGTGCCCATCACCTACAACATTGTCGGCTACGACATTGACGCGGCCATGGAGCAGACGCGCCGGGACGAGGAACTGCGCCAGCAACGCACGAGCCTTCGCACCAGTGGCAGCCGCATCCGTCCGTCGTCGCGCTATTCACCCGTCTGAGGAGTCCCCATGTCCGCGCTCACCCTCTCAGGGATTCCCTTGCCTGTCCTCGCTGACCGGGGGCTGACGTACACGCCCACGTTGCTGGGCGAGCATCGCCGCGCGTTCTCCGGGTGGCTACGCACGAGCGAGCGGCGCGAAGTCATCACCTACGCGGGGAACACGGGCCCGCTGTCCCAGGAAGAGGCTCGCGCGTACCGGGGACTCCTCAAGGGCGAGGGGCACGTCTGGAACTTCGATGTGGGGATGCGGAGCAACACCTTCCTTCTGCCGAGCGGCACTGTTGGGACGATGAGTGTCTGGGCGGGAGGGCGGTTTGGCGCGTGTCTGCGCATGTCCGTCAGCTCCAGCATCACGCTTCCCGTGGCGCTCGGGCCGAGGTGGACGGTTGCCTACTGGTGGAAGCTGGAAGGGACGGCCCACTGGACTCACTTCGTCCACCGCTCGGGTCATCTCATCGCGAGCAACGGCCAGGGTGACGCAGTCCCTTCCTCGGAGGGCGCCCTGGTGGTGGACGACGCGGGTGCCTTGCCCGGTGGGGATGTGACGCTGCGAATCCTCCCGCGCTCCGCTGGTGGCCTCTTCAACCCCAACAACGCGGCCTTGCTGGTGGATGACGTCGTTGTCCTGCCGTGGGTGATGCCGTCCTCGTGGCTGTCGCCCTGGTTCAGTGCGGGCCAGCCCTTCGGCGCGCCGTACCCATACCACTTGGCCTCGGGCCGCGCGCTGTTCGAGCCGCGTGTGGTGTTGGGGCGGATGGGGCAGGGGAGAGCGGTGCAGTGGTGGCAGGACGGTGGCTTCGTGCTGGGCCAGGAGTTCGACTTCGAGTTGCAGGAGCGTTGAGCATGCGTCCCTTGTCTTCCTTCCAGGCGGCCCTCCTCACCAGTCCCACCGGCTACTCGACGCACCCGCGTGTCTGGGTGAGGGACTTGAGGGGGACATGGCTCAAGCTCAACTCCCTCCTCGACTCGGACTGGGTGCTGGGGGTGCGCATCAGCGAGAAGCTGGATGCTCCCGTGGCCGAGGCCGAGGTGACGCTGGCGCGCAGTGGCCCCGGTGGGGCGCGCCTGTCCCTCTCGCCGTTGGTGGTGCAGTCGCTCATCAACACCACGGGAGGCGCCTTCGCTCCGTTGCTGGCCGAGGCGGCCTACTTCCGCGTCGAGTTGGGGCTGGCGGCGCTGGGCCAGGTGCCCAAGGAGGAGGACTATTTCGAGGTCTTCCGTGGCCGCATTGACGAGGTGGACCCGGGGGCCGAGGAGCTGAAGGTGGTGGGGCGGGACTTGGCCGGGCTCCTCCAGGACACCTTCATCGAGGTGGAGCGCGAGTATGGAGACGACTCCGCGGGCGTCCCGGTGCAGCACATCATCCAGGCCCTCTGTAACGACAACGGCCTGTCCAGCTTCGGCCTCTACGTGCCGGTGGACCCGCTCTCCCAACGGGGCAAGTACAAGCAGAAGGTGGAGCCGGTGCTGGACGCGGTGCGTACCCTCGCCCAGCGAATCGGTTGGGACTGCCGGATGAAGTGGCGCCCCGTTGCCGGGGCGTATGCGCTGACGCTCTACGCGCCGGACCGGCTGCAATCCGCCGAGGAGTGGGCCTATGGCCCGGACGAGTACGGCGAGCCCGACTCCGTGACACGCCAGCTCACGGACATCCGCACGGACGTCGAGGTCGTCTACTCGGACAGGGCGGACCTGGACTCCTCGGGCGTGCCCAAGCGCAAGCGCGTCACGGCCAGCAACCCCACGGTGCGCGCGCAGGTGGGGCGGCGGTGGATGCAGCTCGTGGAAGAGGACACCAGCAATATCGACAGCCGGGCGGAAGCCCAGCGGCTCGCGGACGCGGCGGTGGCGGACCTCTCCGTTTCGCCCCTCACGGTGGGGCTGACGGTGGACCCTCACCCGGGCCTGGAGCTGGGAGACATGGTGCGGGTGGAACCGGACGGCATCCGTCTGGACACGGCGCAGCTCCTCGCCGTCCAGGAGATTGAGCACTCCTGCTCCACGGACGGTGTGGCGCGAATGAAGCTGGTGCTGCGCGGTCAGCCCTCGACGTCGGTGCGGGAGTGGCTGGAGCGTGACGCGCGGCCCGGCATCGCTCCGAGCGCGCCATTCACGGGGCCTGCCGCGCCCCAGGGCGTCAGGGCCATGCCCATCGTCAACGGCTTCACCGTGACGTGGACGCCCGCTCCGTCCGGCCCTCGCTGGGAAGAGTACGAGCTGCATGTCTCCCGGGACGCGGGCTTCGCGCCTTCTCGGGACACCTTCAAGGAGAGAGGGAAGCGGACCTCGTTTCAGGTGTCCGACTTGAAGCCGGGCGTGACGTACTTCTGCCGGGTGGTGGGGCGGGACGTGAAGGGCAACGTGGGGGCGCCCTCCGAGGCGGTGTCCGTCACCTCGGCCTACGTGACGCCCGGCGCGATGTTGCCAGGAGTGGCCTTCGGTGAGTCTCCACCCAACCCGGACTTCGAGGCGTGGAGCGTGGAGTCCTCGCCTCCCGATGCGTGGGTGATGGGCGAAGGGCTGTGGGGAGGACATGCCCAGGTGACGGAGGACGCCTTCACCGGTAAGCGCGCGGTGCGGCTGATGGCGAACTACACGCGCCTCGACTCGCAAGCGATGATTGCCCGTCCTGGGGACAGGTACAGCGTGGACGCGCTGGTGAAGTCAATGCAGTTTGGGGCGAGCCTGACCATTCAACTCGTCTGGCTGGGCGGCGCCTTCAACGTGGTGTCTGTGTCCACCATCAGCGACTTCTTGTCCCCCAGTGAGTGGCGCCCTGTGAGGGGCATCCAGACGGCTCCGACTGGGACGCGCTACGTGCAGGTGCGCCTTCGCGTGCCCTACGAGCCCGGGACTCCATGGGTCCACGTCGATTCAGTGCGCCTGGAGCGAGTGGGGGGCATCGTCGAGCGGTGGGCGGCGATTCGCTCGGAGCAAATCACGGACTTGGAGAATGGCTGGACTGCGTGGAACACGGCCCACTTCCCGTTGGGTTACTACAAAGGCAGCGACAACGAGGTGTCCATGCGTGGCCTGGTGCGCCCGGGGACGGTGGGCTACGTGACGCTCTTTCAATTCCCAGTGGGCTATCGGCCCAGTAGCCCGCGCATCTTCCCGATGCCCGCGACGAATGGAATAGCCCAAGGGCACGTCGACCCGGATGGACGGGTGCAGGTGTACTCAGTACCGGAAGGCGCATTGTGGGTGAGCCTGGACGGGGTGCGGTTCCGCGCCGAGTCCTAGCCATCGCCTGTACACTCGCGCGATGCCCGGTTCCCCAGTCGCTCGCGCCAATCGGAGGCATTTCTGGTTCATCGTCCTCGGTGTGGGCGTGCCAGTAAGCGTGCTCTACTTTCTTGCGTTTGCCGACATCGCTTCGGTGTGCGTTTGCGGTGATGGACAGCTCCGAAAAATCATCCGAGTCGCCCTGGAGGATAAGGACAAGCTCTGCTCCCGTGCATGCGAAGGCCTCGGGGGCGGTCATTGGCTGCGGGATGGATTGGTGCCGGAGTTAGAACGCAAGACGAGCTCAGACGCTGGCTTGAAGTGACAAAGCAGTGGGCTCGGGCCGCAGCGAGAAAGCGTCCCCATTGAAGAAGGAGAGCGGGAGACGTGCGGCATGTCGCCGTGCGCCCCGCGTGAAAGGCTCTCCATGCTTCGTTCTTCGTTCCTTCTGTCGTGTCTCGTGCTCGCCTCGCCCGCGCTGGCCGCCGAGTCTCCGGGCATACCGGACCCGAGCCGGATTGAGGAGTTCGCGCGGCTGGTCTTCGACGCCGTGACGTCGCGCAACTGGGCGCTCGTCGCATCCCTCGCCGTGGTGGCGGTGGTGTACGTGCTGCGCCGCTTCGGCGGCACGCGCATCCCGTGGCTTGCCTCCTCGCGGACGGGGGCGGTGCTGGCCTTGCTGGTGGCCGTAGCGGGCGCTGTGGGCAACGCGCTCCTCGCGGGGACGCCCTTCACCTGGGGCCTTCTGCTCAAGGCGCTGGGCATCGGCCTGGGCGCCGCGGGTGGTTTCTCCGTGCTGAAGGCGCTCCTCTTCGGTGATGCAGCGGTGAAGAAGGCCGAGGCGGCGGGCGAGGTGGCTGCTGGGGAGATTGCTGGCAAGGCGGCGGCGGTGGCCGTGCTGGAGCAGCTCCACAAGGGCCGCAAGCCGTGAGGTGCCTGGCCCTGGCGCTGGCCCTGGTGGCATCGGGGCCGGTGCGCGCCGAGGCCGAGGTGCTGGACGTCGCCCGCGCCACCGTGACGCTTCAGGATGGGCGCACGGTGGACGTGGGCGAGGGGTGCTGGCTGTCCGAGGCGAGGTGCATAGGGACAGCCCGCGAGGTGCGCCGCCTCCAGGCCGAGAACGAGGCCCTTCGTACCCAGGCAGGCGCTGTGCCGCTGGTGAAGGTGCTCGTGGCGCTCGGCCTGGGCGTGGGGTTGGGCTTTGCGGCGGCACGGCTCGTTCGGTGAAGGGTTGAGCTTTTAAAGTTCTAGATGTGTGGACTTATCCAGTTTGAGTGGGTGAGAATCCTTGGGAGCACTCACGCTTGCTTCCGAGGCCCTCATGCCCACCACGACTGACAGCGGTCGATTCGTCGCGCAGTCCCACCTCCCGCCACCCGTGACTCCCGACGCGCCCGAACCCCTCTTCACACTGGGCAGCGTTCGGTATGTGGCCGTGCGCGAGTTGACGGTGATGCCCTCAGGGGAGGTGTTGCTGCTGGCCCATCGCTACGTGCTGGATGAGGACGTGCCGGGCCCGTGCCTCGTGCGGCGCCTCCCCAGTCCGGCCACGTACGAGGAGCGGAAGAGGCTCGTTGATGAGATTCAACTGGCCTTCCGCCTCAACCACCCGAGCATCGCCCAGGTGCAACATCTGAAGATTCACCGAGGGGCCCCCCATGTCGTCATGGAGTGCGTGGATGGTCCCTCCCTGGACACGCTGATGAGCGCAGGTGTGGCACGGGGAAAGCCTGTGTCCGAGGCGCTGGCTCTCTTCATTGCGGCCGAGGTCGCGGATGCCCTTCACTACGCCCACACGTTGCGCGGGGAGGACAACAGGCCGCTGGGCATCGTCCATCGCGACGTCAACCCTCGCCACGTCTACTTGGGGAACCACGGTGGCGTGAAGCTGGCCAACTTCGGTGCTGCCTACTCGTTGATGGTGGGGCGTGTCCGCTCACCCGCCAACCTTGTGCGAGGGGATGTGGCCTATGCCTCGCCCGAGTACGTGGAGCGACAGCCCGTATCCCCGGCATCGGACCTCTTCAGCCTCGGGGTGGTGCTTGTGGAGCTGCTGACGGGCAAGCACCTCTTCGATGTGGAGGATGTGCCCACGGCTCCGGATGGGATGTCACCCCTCCAGGGTGAACCGTTTCCGTCCCTGCCGTTGACGCAGATGCGGGTGTTGCTCTCCCGCTTCGGTCCGGCGGACGTCGAGAGCGTGGTGAAAGAGCTGTCGCCTGACGTGAAGGCCATCCTCCATGCGGCGCTTCGCGTCGCTCCCGGTGAGCGCTTCGCGACGGCTGCGGACATGGGAGAGGTGCTGCGCGCGGCGTTGACGAAGCGGCACCCTAGCTATGGGCGCCAGGACGCCCAGCAAGAGATTGCCCGTGTCATCGCGGAGGGGAGCTGCCTCCGGGACATGATGGAGTTTGGTGAGGCAGGCATCTACCCGGAGGGGTTGGACGCTCACGAGATCGAGGCGCTCTCGGACGACGAGGACTAGCGAGTCAGAACGGTGGCGACTCGGAGGAGGGCGTCCAACTCCTCTGCGTCCATCTTCCGTGCAAGGGCCAGGAGGCGGCGCAGCTCCGGGGTTTCGGCTTCGAGGACAGGGGGGCTCGTCGTCTTCTTGCCCCCTCCCTGCGGCACCATTCCCATCAAATCCTGCGGAGTGAGGCCCAGTGTTGTGGCGAGGCGGTGGAGGACGGGGACACTGGGCAGCACCTTCCCGCGTTCCAGGCGACCGTAGGCGGGTTCCACGAGACCCACGCGCTCGGCAACTTCTCCGCGTGTCAGGCCCAGCTTCAACCGCACCTCTCGCGCTCGTGAGCCAATAGTGATTGCCAGGACTTCATTCATGGGAGTTCCCCTTCATGGGTTGGGGGGATGGAAGAGGCTTGGTGCACGCGACCTTCATAGCGGGAGTGGATACCAGACATCCAGCGACTCATAATGAATGTCAGAGGTTCTCATCTGGAAAAGGGAGCAAAGAGAGGACTCCCTGCTGGGTAGTTCATCTGGTAGGTTCCTCTGCCAGTTGGGAGGGCGCGCACATGAGTGATGGCCGGGTGACTGGGAGACGGATGCTGTGAGGCAGAGAGAGCCTGTCCTCGCTGCGCTTGCGTCCGGTGTCCAGGTGATGGGCTACACGGTGGAGCGGCGCCTGGGGAGTGGCGGCTTTGGGGCTGTGTACCTCGCACGGTGTGAGGGACAGGCTTACGCGCTGAAGCTGTTGGACCTGGCGCGGGTGGGCGGTCGCGTCGAGCGCGAGGTGTCCATCCTCTTGCAGTTGAGCCACCCCAACGTGGTGGGCATTCACGGCTTCGGGAAGTGGCCTGTGGTGGCCCCGGAGTTCGGCGTCATCATCATGGAGTACGTGGAAGGGCGGCAGTTGGACGTCTGGGCGTCCGAGGAGAACCCTTCCGCGCGGCAGGTAGCGCGCGTCATGCTGGATGTGGCTCGGGCGTTGGACGGAGCTCATGGAGCAGGGGTTCTGCACCGTGACGTGAAGGAGGCCAACGTCATGGTGCGCACCTCGGATGGTGCGGCCAAGCTGGTGGACTTCGGGGTGGGGGACTACGTGGGGGCTCCCGGCCTCACGGTGGATGTCCTTCCGCCCGGGACGCCGGAGTACCGCTCACCGGAAGCCTGGAGTTTCTTTCGCAAGAATGCCCAGGTGTTGGGGGCAATCTACGCGCCGGGGCCCATGGATGACTTGTGGGCGCTGGGGGTGGCTCTCTATCAACTCCTCACGGGGAGGCCGCCCTTTGGCGGGGACAACTTCACGCTGGCGGACATCATCATCGCGCAAGAGGTGATGCCTCCGCGTCAGGTGAATGAGCGCGTGCCCTCGGCGCTGAGTGACGTGTGCATGAGTCTGCTGGAGAAGTCGCCAGCGGCAAGGATGCCGAGTGCCAGGGCCCTCTGTGTGGCGCTGGAGGATGCGCTGCGAGGTGCAGACCCGTCGTGGGATGTCCCGCTGTGTGATGCGTTCGGGGCAGACACGGCGACGACAGAGGGGGGGCGGGACAGCCTGGACAAGTGGTTGGAAGAGCCGCTGCACAGGCCGCGACGTGGGAAGAAGCTCCCGCAAGCGGTTCCGGCTATTGGGAAGGAGCAGGCGCCACCTCTAGAGGAACAGGCTCCGTCTCCGCCACGTCCACAGAGGGCTTCTCGCATTCTCCGAGGCCGAGGCGCGGCTGTCCTCGTGGGCCTCCTGGCGCTTGTCGCGGTGGTAATGGTGTGGACCTGGGGGACGCTGCGCGTTGCGGGAGCCGTGCCAGCCCGTCAGGAAGTAGCGCGGTCTGGGAGTTCGTCCCAAGCTGTCCAGGCCCCAGCCCCCTCCCCAGGGAAGGAGTCCACCCCTGTGGCCGTCGCTGCCCCTGCGATGCTTCCCGAGGCTACAACTGTGAAGATGGAGAAGACCGAGACCCCGACGCCACCGAAGCCCACGCGGAAGAGCGCGAGCATCATGAGTAGGGCGCTCGTCGCGGTGGCCGCATGCACGGGTTTGGCATGCCCCGGCGTACAAGTGCGTCCGCCGCCACCTCCAGAGCCGTGTCCTGATGGCGCAGTCGCAGCGATGAAGGATCTGGACATTGGAATCGGAGATAGAGGTCACGCGGTCTTTAGTGGGGTTGGTGGCAAGGTTGTTTCCGTGCGTGACGGTCCAGTTCGGATGCGGCTGGCGGGCGACTGGGAGGATATGCCGGGGAATACAGTCCTGTCTGGCGAGCTGGTCGTGAGGGACAGAGTCTATGGTCGCCTCACTTGGGCCACTCCGCCAAAGGGCAGGGGCTTTCCTGTGTGTTTGGAGGTCTATGAAGATGGTGGTGGTCGCGGGATGCCACGAGAAGGTGGTGACGATTCCGATTCCAGCGCCAGAATCTTCTCTTCCGCTCGCGTGAAAGCGGTGAGCGAGTTTGAGTGACGCATCTTGTGGGCGGGATTGAGAACGTCCAGGGGAGGGGTGGCGCTAGAGTGACTTCCAGCTTGAGAGTCATACTCTTGGGGCTTTTCATTGCGTCTGGCAGTTTGGCTGCGCAGCCCCAGCAATTGGCTACGGCGATAGGGGCTCGCCGCATCGAGTTGATGCCTGACTCCGAGGGCACCGTTGCAGAGGTGATGGTAAGCCCCGGACTCTCCACGATGCTCCTTTTCGACTCTCCGTTGTCGAGAGAAGGGCTTGAGTTAGAGGGACGTGGGCGGTTTGCTCTTGTGGATGTGGGGCATTCAACTATTCGAGTAGTTCCGTCTGCGCAGTTTGGAGTTGGTGAGTCATTCCAGATGTCAGTGGTATTTCAGGATGGGGCGTCTCCCGTGAGGGCTCGATTCCTCTTGCGCGTCCATCCTGCAAAAGCGGACGTCGTAGTTGAAGTGTTTCGGGGGAAGAGAACCATCGAGACCTATCAACAAGAGGCGAGAGAAGCTCGTGCGGAGGCCATGCGCTGCCAAGAGGAGAATGTGCGTCTCCGTGCCGAGCGGGTGATGCCCGGAGGTCTTGCCGGTTTGGTGTCCACTGATGCCATGGATGATGCCGGGGTGCTTGGACGGGTATTGACTAAGTCAGTCTCGAAAGCCGCTGGGAATGTACTCTTGCTAGAGTACGTCAAGGCGTATCGGGCGGCTCGGCGCGCAGTGTTGGATGTGCGCCTCTTTGCGCCCGATGGCGTGAAGCCATGGCTGGCGAAAGGCGCTGCCGTCAGGGATAGGACTGGCGAAGATGTGAAGGTGCTGCACATCTGGCAGAGCGCGTCAATTCTGGCGGGTGAGTCTGGGCGTGTCGTTGTTGAGTTTGAAGTCTCCCAGGAAATGGCCAGTGGGCCTTTCTCGCTAAAGCTATGGGAGGCAGATGGTCCTCGAACCGTGGCGCTTGGCAACATAGCCCTGCCCTGATGCGTTGCGGGGCAATGTCGGCGTGACGCTGTAAGATTCCGCCGAACTGTCTATTCCGCATAGACCTGTCAGACGCGAATGCCAGCATGCCCCCGTTTGCCTTCTCCTGAAGGAAGGCAGGGGGTGAGGAATGCGTGCTGGCCTTTGGATGCTTTGCGCTGCCCTCTTTGCCACGGGCTGCGCGGGGGTTGACGCGTCCACTCGCAGAACCACCTTCCAGCAACGAGGTGCGGTGCCTGGAGAAGATGGGGCGGACGCCCGAGCGGATGACGAGAGCGACTCGCAAGGGGAGGCGGAGGAGCCTTCATCCAGGCCCTTACGTTACCGTCACCCGGAGTTGAGGGAAGCGACTCGCGTGGGGCCCGCGCGAAGGCCGCGAAGTGATGCGTTCGATGCGTTGCTTCGAGCGGCAGGGTTGGAGGAACAGGACTCCCGCCCTGTTGCGGGCAGCTCGCTCACCCCAACCCATGCGGCGCGGCTGCTGAACGTGCTGCTGCGCAGGGACGTGACGCTGGGGCAGTTCCCGGCCCGTGTCGCAGTGGGCTTCATGCTGCGCGAGGTTCTGGCCACAGGCGAGGTGTCGCGGGCCGAACTTGTGCGGCGGGTCGAGCGCTTCTCCCACGTCGCGGTGCTCCGACCTGACGGGTGTCTCGCCTGGGTGCTGTCGGGTCGGACGCAACAGCGAGTCGGGGAGGTCGAGTGGGAGGACGGAGCCTTCCGCGCGGGCTTGTTCGAGTTGGGCGTCTTCTACTCGGGAAAGGGAGGTGTCTTCCGGCAACTGAACTCGCGGCTGGAGGAAGTGCGAGGAGGGGCCTACGCGGACGTCCATGACGACGCGGACTACCTGAGTCGTTCACTGGATGGTGCCGAAGAGGCATTCGTCGGGCTGGCCCTCGCAGTGGGGAAGTTCTTCTCGTCCACCCATGAGGAGAACCTCGAAGCATTCCGACAGATGCCCGCTGCCGTGGTGGCTCTCATCAAGTCGTCGCCCGAGTACCTGGAGCGATTCCGCTACATGACGCGCGGCGAGCAGATTCAGGCTGTTTCCAGGATGGTGACGAACGTCATTGCCACCTGGGGGACCGCATCCACCACGACGCGCACGTTACAAGGGGCCGCGCTGGCCACGGCAGAAGTCCCGGTGCTCTCGGTGTCAGCACAAGGCGCGCTTGCCCTGGAGCGCGTGGCCGTGCCGGTAGGCCGAACTGCGGCGGTGCTGAGCGGGGGGCCCGGAGCGGCCATCATCCTTCAGCGGGCGGGCACGGAAGCGAAGCAGGGTGGACCGGCGAAGGAGCCCGGTGAATGGGGCCCGTCCGAGGAGAAGGGCGCGTCTGCGCGTGCCCGGGCCTATCAGGAACAAATCTCGGGCCGTTCCTACGATGATGCCTACTGGGTCGGAGGCGTTGGGAGGAAGAGCGGTGGGACGAAGTTCGATGGCTTCGAGGATGGAGTGCTACTGGAGGCCAAAGGACCCGGCTACGCTGAGTTCTTCGAGACCAACTTGACCCCTAAAGGTTGGTTCGAGGCATCAGGAAAGGCCAGGGACCTCGTTGACCAAGCCCTACGACAAATCGGCAAAGTCAAGGGCAAGGGGATTCCCATCGAGTGGCATATCGCGGAGAAGCATGCAGCCGATGCCATCCGGAAACTCCTCAGGAGCAACAATGCCAGGGAGATTTCCATCATCCACACTCCCGCGCTCTGAGCAGAGGACCGCGTGACCACCAAGCCCGAGCCCGAGTCCCACCTTGAGACCTACTACGCTGGTGCCTACTGGGGCCCGCGTAAAGAGTCTCCCGACGAGTGCGCCCGACGCGGCGTGTCGTTCCTCAATCTAGTGGCCGCATGTGACCCACTCCTTGCGCACTGGAACAAGATCCCGAAGCCGCGCGGGCGTGGACGTAAGACACCCCTTATGCCTCCTGACCTCGCGACGCTCACTGAGGCGTTCGGGCGCGGAGTCAACCGGGAACCTGGTGGGCCTGGCATCGAAGACCTAGGTTTGACCGTCGAGGCATACAACGATGGCTCCGGCCAGGACTTCGCGCACTTGCGGATGCACGTTGGGAGCTATGCAGAAGGCATGTCCAATGCGTGCGTTCTGTCTCTACCTTCTAAGGGAGAGGGCGCTGAGCGAATCCTGACGGCGCCCGTGCTGACCGAGGTGGTTCGAGGCATGGTGCTGGCCTGGGAACCTGACTGGGCGGTGGCCATGTCTGAGTCGCACCGGGATATGGACGAAAAAGCCGACTCTGTCGATGCGTGGACAGGTTGGGTGACGTACCTCGCACGTCATCGTGGCACGGTTCCTCCGCTGCCTGCTCCGGTACGCATCGAGCGGGTAGAGGACCGAGGGACGCTCATCATCCTCTCCCCCGAGCGCTTCACGGTCAGTGACTCCGAACATGTGGCGCTGGCTGCGCGGGTGCGGGAGCTGCTCTACCGGGCGGGACTCTTGAAGCTGCTTCGGTCTCGACCGTAGGGGCACTCGGCCCCTGTCGTCCGGAGGGTCGGGCCCTTCGCCTATTGCCCCCATATAGCCCCTCCCCAGCGGAATCAGGTGGTGGGGAGGGGCACAGGGCGGGACGGCCGCTGACCGAAATCCCCTGTAAAATCGCGGGTCAAGGCGATCCTGGCTCGGGATTGGGTTGCTCGGCACAGCGGGTTCGAATCCCGCCCTGGGCAACCCGAAAGAGCCTCCAAGTCCTAGTGACTTGGGGGCTTTTTCATTTTCGACGCAGGGCTCGCTGCGCGGCTGTATCGCCGGCGTGCCCTGGGGCTCGCTGCATCCCGCGTCCTGCTTCGTGTTCGCGACGCTGCGTGCCGTGGCCCGATGTTTCATGCGGACCTGCGACGAGGCTCACGGCCAGCCGCTTCAGCCGCGAAGTGATGGCTTGAGTCTCGAGCAGGAGGGCGAGTCGACCGCGGCTCGGTGGTGTCCGTGCCTGACAGGGTCGCCTGCGCCACGTGCTGCACGACACTTGAGCAGACCGGGCGGGCGCTGCTCGAGTGCCTTGCCCATTCGCCTCTCCAACAGGCTCCCCAGGTGGAGGAGGGCAACTTCTCCTGGGGAGCTGGGTGGAGGCGCTGGGGCTCCGGGCCTACTCCGGCAGCGGAATGGTGGCGCGCTCCGGCTGCATCGACCCGAGGAGCGGCCGGAGTCGCTCGGCCACGTCCGAGCGCAGGCTGACCATCATCTGATGGGTGGTTGCGCCCTGGGGCCGCAGGACGTCGTAGCTCTCGTAGGTGGCGTTGAAGTCCCCCTCGAAGCCTGCCCTGAAGCGCGACAGGTGGAAGAAGCCGGAGTGCACGATGTAGACCGCCGGCCGGACCTGGCGCGCGGTGTAGACGTAGTCCCGTCGGCCATAGATGTCGCGCAGGGTTCCGTGGTGGGCGAGGTGCTCATCCGTGAGACCCAGGAAGTCGTGGACGTAGGTCTCCGGAAGCTCGATGCCCAGCATGCCGATTCCTTCCCCCGCCACCACGTCGCCCTGCTGCAGGCCCCCGCGGAGCGCACGGGCGATGATCTCGTAAGCCTTGGCGGGCTGGCCCAGCTCCCATTGCATGTTCGGGAAGAAGTGGAGCTGCGATGCCCCCACGTAGAGCCCGAAGCTCGCCGCCGCGGCCAACGCAATCCCCGCCACCGGCCGAAGGTTCGCCTTCATCCGCTGGAGCCTGCCGCCCAGGAAGCCCAGGCCCGCCGCGGCGGGAAACATCATGAAGGGGGCGTACATGGTCAGCAGTCGGAAGTGCAGCATCCAATCTCCCCCCTGGAGCAGGATGAGGAGCGCGGCACCGATCGCCGTCAGTCCGCCCAGCCAGGCCCAGAGTGCACGGGGCGCGGTGATGAGGCCCAAGACGGACAGGACGACGAGGAGCGGGTTCGTGAGGAAGAATCCTCGGAGGTAGATCGCACCGAAACGCGCGTTCCAGAGCAGCTCGGGGACGTTCGTGAGGTTGACGGCCTTCGCGGCCACGCTGTTGGGGAGCGGGTGTCCGTAGAACAGCAGGCGCCAGGCGGTCACGGCGCCGATGATGGCCCCCCACCCGAGGGCCATTCGCAACACATCCTGCTTGATCCAGCGAAGGTCGTCCGACCGCGCCCGATCCGCCAGGAAACGGAAGATGACGCAGAGCGGGAGCAGCGCGGCGGATTCAGGGCGGGTCGTGAAGAGGAGTCCTCCCAAGAGGGCGGGGACGAGGGGCTGGCGGCGCGTGAGCACCGCGCCCGCTGTCTCGACCAGAAGCAGGCTGAAGAGCCCCGCCTCGAGTCCATTCACGGCATTGACATAGTAGCCAGGGAAGAGGGCGACCAGCAGGGCCGCTCCCCATGCCGCATGCTCGGACACGCCCAGCCTGACGAGGAATCGCCAGGAGCGCAGCACCGCGGTCGCCGCGAGCGTTCCTCCGAGGATGCTGCAGAAGAGATCCACTCGGATGCCGAGCGCCAAGGGAACGGCCGAGATGAGCGTCCAGAGGAGGTTGGTGAACCCCTCGACGCGTTCCACCGCGTTGTAGACGAGCCCGTGCCCGTGGAGGAGGTTCCACGCGTGGCGGTAGCTGATGTAGGCGTCATCCACGATTTCCTTCGGGGAGAACGCGAGCAGAATCAAAGGAAGGACACACAACGCCGCGCCGCGGGCGAGCGTCATGAGCTGTGCGCCGCGAGCAGGGGGATGGCTCGCGCCAGGGAGCACCGTCGGAGGTGGCGCGATGTCCTGCTGGGACGAGGGTGGCGCCGCACTGGGCTCGACCGAGGCACCTGTGCTCATACGGAGCCTCGAATCAGGCAGGAGGTTCTGGACGGCGGTGTCCGTGAATGGCCCTCAATGTCCGCGCTGCTTCGCACGGACACTTCGGAAGTGACTGGCATGCTGCACATCAGTGCTCCCCTTTCGTCGGCGGCAGTATGCCCGGACCGCCTCTGATCGCGTCGGGGTGCTTGTCGGCTGGGCTGGATTTTCCGGGAGCAGCAGGTGAGGCAGGGAGAAGCGCTCGGCGGTCAGCACGCCTCTCGAGAGGCGCCCACACTGTACGTGTGATGGAATGCCAACTGCGCGGAGGGGCTGTTGGACCCTGCGTCCCCGCTTCGGGGCGCTCCTGGATGACTCTCCAGGCGGGCTCGACGGAAGGCGCCACCCAGACCAGGTAGGCGCGCCTTCCGCGAGGAGCTCTCAATCACGCCCCGCCCACGCAGGGGCTGGGGCTGTACTCAGGGGGACGCGTTGCAGATGCCCCCCTGTGGCGATGGCCGACCTACGGATTGGGGGTCCAGCAGGTGAAGACCTCTTCCACATAGTTCGACACGTAGTTGTTGGCGTCGAGGACGCGGAATCGGAAGTACTTGCGATAGTACCTTCCGCCGGTGCGCAGCCCCTGCGTGCAATAGTCTTGGATTGAGGCGGTGCCATCGCGCCACGTGTTGTTCTCTGGCGCGGGACTCGAGTTGAGATCGTGAGCCCGTTGCCACTGGTAGCGATACGGAGGCACGCCATTGCTGGCGCTCCCGGAGCAGAAGACCTTGTTGCTCAGGGGATATTCATCTTCGCAAGACATCGTCACCGTCGGTGGGGGAATCTCGAGTTCGGCTTCCTCCGTGCCGGTTTGAGGCAATCCGCTCTCGTCGGGCATCGGTCCGCCACAGGCACTCAGCAACGACATGGCCGTGACAAGTACCGCACCCGCTCGAGTGTGCTTGGTGATGCTTGAAGCCGCCATGGGGCTCTCCATCGGTTGAGGGGAAGGCGGCCCAGTATCAATTGGATTGCATGAGAATCATGGTTTCGAAAACCCGAGTGTCCTGGAGTGGACAGATGCGGCAAGTGTTCGAGCACAGCGAGGGACGGCGACGTCCCAGCCCCTGTTCACACTCGAGCCAGGGGCTGGAGCTTCATGCGCTCAGCAGTCGCGCCAGCAGAACCGCTGGCAAGGGGCATCGGGCTCACAGTCCGAGCAGCAGATGCCGGTCGCCTGCGTCTCGGGCTCCCTGGTGGTGGACGCGACGGCTGCGGTTGCTCCCAGGACAAAACCAACCAAGGTCATCATCACGAACTTCTTCATGTGACACCCTCCGTTCTGACTTCGTTCATGGGCGACGTGAAGCCTCGCCCAGCATGGATTCTGGAGAGCCACTTCCAAGTCTGTCAATTCAGCAGGCGCATGCCGCGATGAGGGGCATGGGTGCATGATGACCGTCATGCCGGGCCTCTCGGGCGACATTGACCTCATGCCCCTCAATCTGTTGCGCCGGCGCGCCCTGCTCGCCGGTTGAAGCCACTGTCCACACGGATGACGAGAGCGCCGCCGAATCGGGAGCGCCTGCTGCACCGGGGTCGCGGCGGGCTTCTGGATGAGGGACACCGTCCAGTCCGGAGGCCAGATGCGTGGCCGGTACGTGGGGTCCCGCCGCCAGGCCGAGCCCCCGTCCCGCCAGCGAGGCCAGTCCGCGTGCTGTCCTTGTCGTTCGAGGATGCCCGACGTGTGGCTTGCGAATGCCAGGATGAGCAACGGGAAGGCGAGTCCGCGCCGTGTCCTGGCGAAGCGGTTGGCCTCGTCCGGCGCCAGGGCGGAGATGGCCAGGAGCAACACGAGGACGGCGGGGACGTAGAAATTGCGGCCATCGCCCCCACTCGGGAGCACGAGCTGTGTCTTGTCGCCCGAACCGAGTGAACCCAGCATGCACAAGATCGCGAGCAGGGGGCCGCTCACGGCGAGCAGCCGCACCTGGACCCGCTGCCGGTATTGCATCGCCCAGCTCCACGCGAGCAGAAGGACAGCACCTCCTTCCGCGAGGACTGCTGCGCCACGGCAAGGCGCGGCCGCTCATCACCGCGGACCCCGCGGCGGAGCGCCTCGATGAAGTGATTCAGGCTCGGTCCATGCGTGCCAATGCATGGCACAAGGGACTGGGACCCGCGCATCGCTCCGGGCGTCCAGGAGGACCGGGTGAACCACACGCCTCGGTGCCCGGATTTCGAGTCAGACATGAAAAGGATGGCGGGATGCCGCGTCGCGCCAGCGCCAGGTCTGACAGTTCAGGACCCGTGTACGTGTTTTCCTGGGTGTTCAAAGACTTTCATGGAAATCCTCCAGTCCAACTGTCCCAGTCATCTCTGCCTTTCGCGTCCTGATTGAGAATATCGGGTCGGAACTCACCCGGTAGGTGAGGTGCGCACGGAGGAATGGAATGGCAAAATGTGTTGCGCTTGGAAAGTCATTGGAGCTCTTCCATGCATTGTTCGTGAGCCGCTATTATTCGTCCGCGTGGCTTGTGCTGTTGCAATCCACCAGGGAGGGGGGCCTTGTGAGGACTCGTCAGCTGAGTACAGGTCTGTGCTTGGACGTCAGGCGTCGGAAGTCGAGCAGGGGGCTCATGGTGCAATCACCGTGGATGCAGTTGCTCATCCACGAAACCGCGAGGAGGGGACATGGACACCGCGATTCGTGAAGTGGTGATTCTTGGAGGTGGGACGGCGGGTTGGATGACCGCTGCGTATCTCCAGAAGGTCTTCGAGGGCACCGTCCAGGTGACGCTCCTGGAGGCAGCCACCATCCCGAGGATCGGGGTGGGGGAAGCAACGGTTCCCAACCTGCAACGCGTCTTCTTCGACCGGCTGGGCATCCCCGAAGACGAGTGGATGCGCGAGTGCAACGCAGCCTTCAAGACCGCGGTGAAGTTCGTGAACTGGCGCAAGAAGGAGCCCGGCGCGCCGGACAATCATTTCTACCACGCGTTCGGACTCATCCCGAACGTGGACAACATCCCGCTGTCTCACTACTGGGTGCTGCGCAACGAAGGCGGTGAGCGGGTCGACGAGGGGGTGGATTACGCCTGCTACCGCGAGCCGCCGATGATGGACGCGAAGCTGGCACCGCGCTTCCGGGATGGACGGCCCGCGGTCAACTACGCGTGGCACTTCGACGCGCAGTTGGTGGCGGACTACCTGCGGCGGCTGTCCACGGGGTGGGGCGTGAAGCACGTCGTGGACGAGCTGTCGTCCGTGGAGAAGACGCCCGACGGCCACATCAAGGCGCTCCACACCCGAGGTGGCCGCGTGCTGGAAGGCGACCTCTTCGTGGACTGCAGCGGCTTCCGGGGCCTGCTCATCAACCAGGCGATGGAAGAGCCGTTCCTGGACATGAGCGACCACCTGCTGTGCAACAGCGCGGTCGCCACGGCCATCAATCACGATGACGCCCGCTTCGGAATCGAGCCCTACACGTCCGCGATTGCGTCGAACCACGGTTGGATGTGGAAGATTCCGATGCTGGGGCGCTTCGGGACGGGCTACGTCTATTCGAGCGAGTTCTGCTCGCAGGACGAGGCCATCCGAGAGTTCTCGGCGAAGTGGGGGCTGGACCCGGAGAAGACGGCGTTCAATCGCATCCGCTTCCGCGTGGGCCGCAACCGGCGCGCGTGGGTGAAGAACTGCGTGAGCATCGGGCTGGCGTCGTGCTTCGTGGAGCCGCTGGAGTCGACGGGCATCTACTTCATCACGGCGTCCATCTACCAGTTGGCGAAGCACTTCCCGGACAAGGGCTTCAACCCGGTGCTGATGGACCGTTTCAACCGAGAGGTTGAGATGATGTTCGATGACACGAGGGACTTCCTGCAGGCGCACTTCCTCACGTCGTCCCGGGACGACACGGCGTTCTGGCTGGCGAACAAGAACGACTTGAAGCTCTCGGACGCGCTGAAGGACAAGCTGGAGACGTGGAAGACGGGCCTCACCGTCAACATGCCGGTGTCGGGCGAAGAGGCGTACTACGGGAACTTCGAGACGGAGTTCCGGAACTTCTGGACGAACAGCAGCTACTACTGCGTGTTGTCTGGGATGGGGTGGATGCCGGAGCAACCCCTGACGACGCTGAAGTACCGGCCGTCCTCCGTGGCCCACGCGGAGGAGGCCTTCCAGCGCGTCAAGCTCCAGCAGCAGGCCCTGCTCCAGGGCTTGCCCACCAACCATGAGTTCCTCCAGCGGCTGCACCGCCAGAACGGCATGGACCTGGCGCGTACCGGCACCCGGTGACAGTGGAACCCAGACAGGGGCTCGCTCCAGAGCCCCTGTCTCAGTCCTCCAACAACCAGGGCGCGTACTTCCACGCCGTCTGGTGTTGCGCCTTGTCCGCGAACTGGATGTCCACGAACTCCTCGAAGGCCATCCGCCGGTTCAGCAGCCCGTGCTCCAGCATCAAGTCCTGTACCAGGTTGAAGTCCGCCTCACGCGGGGCCAGGGGGGTGTACTGCACCCGGTCGATGGGCTCCAACAGCGCGTGGCGCAGCAGCGCGGGCGGCTGGCTGTAGTAGTAGCGCCCGACGAACTCCGCCGCGTACTCGCGCTCCGCGCGCCCCTGGTCCAACCAGAGCCCCGAGCGCGCGATGCCATCCACCAGCACCTGCACCGCCTGCGGCCTCCGGCTGATGATGTCGTCGCGCACCACCAGGACACACGACATGTAGTCGGGCCAGTACTCCTTCGCGTGGAAGAGGACTCGGCCGAAGCCGCCCATCTCCGCCTGTGATGGATAGGGCTCTCCCATGGAGAAGCCGTCCACGGCTCCCGCCGCCAGGGCTCCCGCCACATCCGGAGGAGACATCTCCACCAGCTTCACCGACGACGGGGGCAGTCCGTGCTCCTTGAGCGCCTTGAGGATGATGAGCCGCTCGTCCGAGAACCGGCTCGGGACCGCCACCGTCTTCCCGACCAGGTCAGGCACATGGCGCACGGGTCCGTTCTTGCTCACCACCACGGCGCTGCCGTAGCGATGCCCCAAGTAGACAATCTTGATGGGTACGCCCTGCGACCGCAGGGCCAAGGCCATGGGCGCCACCAAGAACCCCGCCTGCATCCGATTGGAGATCAGCGCCTCTTTGATCTCCGGAAACCCCTGGAACATCTTCGGGATGAACAGCGTGTCGTCCAGGGAGTTGCGGGCGATGTAGTCAGTGACCGGACAGGCCAGGTGTCATGTGACTGGGATGTAGGCGACGTTGAGCTTGCGCGTCTCCTCCGTCTTCCACTCGTTGCGCAGCGACGACCAGTCCAGGTTGAGCCACAGGTGCAGGCCGGAGACCACCACCAGCCATGCGGTCACAGCCCATGCCACGCGCCTTGTCTGCCCTATCATTGCCCACCTCCAGGACCCTTCGGCTTCATTCCTCACGAAAGCCCCAGCGCACCCAACGCAAGGACTCCATCTTCCGGATTCCCGTGTCCAACAACAGGCCGATTCCCCCAATGAGCAACATCCCCGCCACCACCAGGTCGTAGCGTTTGCCCGCATTGCGAGCATCCACGATCATGTACCCGAGCCCCGAGTCGACGGCGATCATCTCCGCCGCCACCACCACCTGCCACGACACCCACAGCGCGATGCGCAGCCCGACCAGCAACTGCGGCATCGCCGCGGGCAGCAGGACGCGGAAGAAGAGCCGGAGCGGCGAGAGCCCGAAGTTGCGACCCGCGTTCAGATAGATGGCGGGCACCGTGGCCATCGCCCCCGTGGTGTGCAGGGCCAGCGGCAGGCTCGCCGCGAGGAAGATGAGCGCGACGGCGGCCTTGTCTCCCACGCCAAAGAAGAGGATGGCGATGGGCACCCAGGCCAAGGGGCTGATGGGCCGAAGGAACTGCACCACCGGCCCGAGCGCGAGAGCCACCATGGGGTAGAGCCCCATCCCCATCCCCAACACCAGCCCCACCAGCACGGCCAACCCGAAGCCAAGCCCCACGCGCAGCAGCGAGTCGGCGGCATACCGGAGCAACACCCCACTGCGCATCAGCTCCAGCATCCCGTCCAGCACTTGCATCGGATGTGGGAACACCTTCGTCCCCGTCGCGCGCACAGCCAGAACCCAGCCCGCCAGCAACAACAGCAGTGTCACCGCCGGAAGCAGGAGTGACTCGGCGGAGCGTCGCGCGAGGGGGCCCGGGTCAGATGTGGTGGGCAAGGCCAATCTCCCCCAACAGGCTGTCCCGCAGCTCCAGGTAGCGCGCGGAGCTGATGTCCCTGGGGCGCGGAACATCCACCTCCACGATGCGCCGCACCTTCCCGGGCTTCGCCGACATCACCACCACCCGGTCCGCCAGCTGCAAAGCCTCCTCGATGTCGTGCGTGACGAAGAGCACCGTCTTGCGCTCCGCCTCCCACAAGCGCAGGAGCTCTGATCGCATCGAATGCCGGGTGATGGAGTCGAGCGCCCCGAAGGGCTCATCCAGGTAGAGCACCTCGGGGTTCGCCGCCAGCGCTCGAGCGACCTCCACGCGCTGCTTCATCCCTCCCGACAGCTCGTGTGGCCAGGCCTGCTCGAAGCCTGTCAGCCCCACCATCTTCACGTAGTGCGCCACCCGCTCGCGCCGCTGTGCCTCGGTCAGCTTGAACAGCCCGAACGCGATGTTCCCCTCCACCGTCAGCCAGGGGAAGACACCTCGCTCCTGGAAGACGAAGATGCGGCGCGGGTCCGGTCCGCTCACCCGCTCTCCGCGAAAATGCACCGCGCCGGAGGTGGGCTCGAGGAATCCTCCCACGACGTTGAGCAGCGTGGACTTGCCGCAGCCGGAGGGGCCCAACAGGCAGACGAACTCGCCCTCGTACACATCCAGGTTCACCCGCTCCAACACGGTCAGCTCTCGCGTGGGCGTGTTGAAGCGGACGTGGATGTCGCGAATGCTCAGGGCCACCTGGCGCGCAGACGGCGGTGCCACGGGGACGAGGACGTTGGCGGGCTTCACGTCAGTTCCTCCCCATCCAGCGGAAGCGGGACGTGGACGAGGAGGGCGCTGGCGCCGGGAAGCCCCAGCTCAGCGCGGGAATCCGCTCCATCGAGCGCAGGAGCGCATCCAGCCCCAGGCCCACGGCGCCAATCAACACCATGCCCGCCACCACCAGGTCGTAGCGATTGCCTGCGTTCCTCGCATCCAGGATGAGGAACCCCAGGCCCGAGTTGACAGCCATCATCTCCGCCATCACCACCACCATCCACGCCACGCCCAAG